>DASZAE010000479.1:0-5095 GCA_035945515.1 Terriglobia bacterium | reverse complement strand
AAACGGACAAAAGCCTTTGCCTCGAATTTCCACCTTTTCGCGCACGAAATCCGACGGCCGTTTGGCGCGGTCAGTGGCGATGATCACCCACCGGCCAGTGACCGGGTCTTTCCTAAGCTCAGGCAAAACCTATCCTCCTTTTTGTGTCAGGCGCGGAAGCTTGTTCCCTGCCCGGTTGATTTTCCCATTCTCCCCCGCCATTTCTTGGGGACGTCCATTTTGTAGTGGCAGTTTGGAGTGCGCAAGCAAGCCATCGCACCCCAGAAACCCATCCAGTTGCCTTGAGATTTTTGAGACAAATGCGACGATTTTATTAGAAACGCTGATTCTAAACAACTTCTTGGGTTCGTTCCGTGATTTTTTTGCGTGTTTCTCCCATTCTCGTCGCCTATTTTCTAATCTTTGAGGAGCCGCTTTGTAGCGGCGGCCTCTGGCCGCCGGTCTTTACTATTTAAAACCCGGCGGCCAGAGGCCGACGCTACAGATTGAGCCTAGCACGCCGCCGTGAGATTTTTGAGACAAATGAGACGGCTTGTAAGCCGCGCGGCCGCCTCCGAAAATTAGAAACGCTGATTCTAAAGGACCCCTAGGGTTCGTTCCGCGATTTTTTGTGCGTCTCGCAGGCTCTCCCCCGTCATTTTCTAATCTTCGGGGCCGCTCTGTAGCGCAGACCGCCGCCTTTGCGGTCTGCGGCCTTCGAATGCACAAAAATCCGCAGACCTCAAATACGGAGGTCTGCGCTACAAAAACCCACTCTAAAGCCTATCACATGGCATTGAGAATCTTGAGACAAACGAGACAGTTTATTTCCAAAAACCAGGATTGAGGGGCTCCACGACTCTTAGGAAAGCGCCGAATATGTTAAAAGGCCTGACTCCGCTTAAACTGGATTTTTCCCATCATGAACCCGAAAAATTCGCGTTTCCATGCCAAGCCCATGTTCTTCAAGCTTGATTTGATATAATAACTGTGAGTGGAGTATTCTGCTTAACCGTCCGTGGGGCGGCGGCTGAAGCATGTCCGGCAGTTGCGCGGCGAAGCCGATAGAAATCGGTAAACAGGAAGCCTAAAAATATTAAGGAAGAAAGATGGCAACAACCGATCTGGCGATAGCAGACAGAGATGTGGAGCGGCAGGAAAGCCGCATAGCGAACAACCTCAGCATTCAAGTGGCAACGGTGAACGGCTCGGGGAGCCAGTCTGCCAATATGATCCTTTTGCGGGCCATCTTTCAGATGGGCATTCCCGTCTCCGGCAAAAACCTTTTCCCTTCAAACATTGCAGGCCTCCCAACGTGGTTCACCATTCGAGCCTCGCGCGAGGGTTATATTGCGCGGCGCAAGGAAGTGGATTTCCTTGTCGCCATGAACCCAGAGACCGCAGAAGACGACCTGCGCGCACTTGCGCCCGGCGCCGCCGTAGTCTACGACGAGAAGATGGGCTTGAACCGGCTGCGGGACGACCTGGTTTTTTATCCCGTGCCCTTTGATAAACTAGTGGCCCCGATCTGCCCCGACGCCAAGCTACGTAAGCTGGTTCGCAACATGATTTACGACGGCGTGGTGGCGAACCTGCTTGGCATCGAAATGGCTGAGGTTGAGAAGGCGCTGCGCAAGCAATTCAAAAAGAAGGTGAAGGCCGCCGAGCTCAACTGGAAGGCTGCGCAAGTGGGCTACGACTATGCGGCACAGAACCTGTCCAAAAGCGACCGCTTCGCGCTCGAGCGAATGGACAAAACCAAGGGCAAAGTCCTGATTGAAGGCAACGCGGCTGCGGCCCTCGGCTGCCTTTTTGCCGGCGTAACGGTGGTCTGCTGGTATCCGATTACGCCTTCGTCGTCGCTCTGCGAAACGCTCATCAACTATATGCGCCGCTTCCGTATGGACCCGGAAACCGGCAAGGCGACGTTTGCCATCGTCCAGGCCGAAGACGAAATGGCGGCGCTCGGCATGACCCTGGGAGCCGGCTGGGCGGGCGCGCGCGCAATGACTTCGACATCGGGCCCCGGCATCTCTTTGATGGCCGAGTTTACTGGGCTTGGCTATTATGCGGAAATTCCGGCGGTGATCTTCGACGTTCAGCGAGTGGGCCCTTCGACGGGGCTTCCAACGCGCACTCAGCAAGGCGATGTGCTCTCTACTGCCGTGCTTTCCCACGGCGACAGCAAGCACCCGCTCCTGCTTCCCGCCACCACCGAAGAATGCTACACCATGGCCATGGACGCTTTTGACTTGGCCGAGGGTTTGCAGACTCCCGTTTTTGTCATGAGCGACCTCGACTTGGCGATGAACTATTGGATGTCTGACCCGTTCAAATATCCTGAGAAGCCCATCGCGCGCGGCAAGGTGCTGAGCGCCGAAGACGTGAGCCGCATGGGCGGATTCGCGCGATACAAGGATGTAGACGGCGACGGCGTTCCTTACCGCACCATCCCCGGAACGAATCACCCGCTGGCCGCATACTTCACGCGCGGCAGCGGCCACAATGAAAAGGCCATTTACACCGAAAAGCCCGATGTTTACGTGAATAACATGGACCGGCTCAACCGCAAGCTGGAGACTGCGCGCGCGATGCTGCCCCCGCCCGTCATCGAGGAAAAACCCGGCGCGGACATTGGCATCCTTGCCTATGGCACCACGCACTGGGCGATTCTTGAGGCGCGCGACCAGCTTGAGCAGGAGCACGATCTTCAGGTGAGCTATTGCCGCGCGCGGGCGTTTCCGTTCAGCCAAGAGGTGAAGGATTTTATTCGCCGGCACCCGCGCGTTTATGTGGTGGAGCAGAACCGCGACGGGCAGGTGTATTCGCTGCTGCGCATGGAGGTGGAAGCTGAAGACGCGCCCCGGCTGCGAAGCATCCGCCACTACAACGGCCTGCCCATTGATGCGCATAGCGTAACCGATGCGATTGTTTCCCAGGAGGCAAAATCATAGAGATGGCAAGCACCACAATTTTACCGGCCCCGCCCAAGAAGACGAACCGCCTCGGACTCGAGATGCCTGTCTACCGGGGCAACAAATCCACGCTCTGCGCGGGCTGCGGCCATAATGCGATTTCCGAGCGGCTGGTGGAAGCGTTCTACGAGCTGGGCATTGAACCTCATCGGGTCGCCAAACTTTCCGGCATTGGCTGCTCTTCCAAAAGCCCGGCATACTTTTTGAGCACGGCCCACGGCTTCAACGCGGTCCACGGACGAATGCCGTCGGTGGCCACGGGCGCCTTATTGGCCAATCGCACGCTCATCGCGGTCGGGGTAAGCGGCGACGGCGACACGGCATCCATCGGCATCGGACAGTTTGTCCACTTGATGCGACGCAACCTGCCCATCGTCTATATCATTGAGGATAACGGCTGCTACGGCCTGACCAAGGGCCAGTTTTCAGCCACCGCGGACCTTGGCTCAACGCTAAAAAACGGGGTGGTCAATGATCTGCCACCCATCGACACCTGCGCGCTTGCCGTCCAACTGGGCGCAACGTTTGTGGCCCGCTCTTTCTCCGGCGACAAGAAGCAGTTGCTCGCGCTGCTCGAAGCCGCCATTGCGCACCGGGGAACGGCCATGCTGGACGTGATCTCGCCGTGCGTCACTTTCAATGACCATGAAGGATCGACCAAGAGCTACGCCTACGTGAAGGAACACGAAGAGGCGCTGGAAGAGGTCAGCTTTGTGCCCTTCTTCGACGATATCTCCGTTGATTACGATCCGGGCACCACCAAAGACGTAACCCTGCACGACGGTTCGCACCTGCTGCTGAAGAAACTGACCAAGGATTACGATTCGTCGAGCAAGATCGAGGCGTTGCGCGCGCTTGAAGAATCGCAGCGCGAGGGCGCGGTGCTTACGGGCTTGTTTTACGCCGACACGGGCCGTCGCAATTTCCTCGACCTGCTGAACTTGGTGGATGAGCCGCTGGCAACATTACCTATGTCGCGCGTGCGCCCGCCTAAATCTGTCCTCGACCAAGTGATGGAAGATCTGCGGTAGAACAAGCGGCTGTAGCAACGGCATCCTGTCGCCGCTATAAGACGCTATTTTCTGCAATCATAGGTAATGCTCATGCTGTCGATCCCGCCGCCAGGCGCGATCTCCGTGTTTTGATCTTCCTTGGGACAGTGGCGCTTGGATACGGTCACGTAGTTGGTCCCTGGAATTAAAGCCGTTGCCGCCGACCCTGCTTCATCCGTTTCAATCTTTTCGCTTTCCGTCACCGATCCGTCCGTCCACAGAATCGCAAGATTCGCGTCGGCAACCGGCGCGCCGCTGCCATCGCTCACGCGGATGAGCACCGGCTTGTGAAGGAGTTGCTTGCCTTCATAGGCCGTCTGATTGAGCATGATGAGTTTCAACTGCGCGTCAGGACTCGATGCGCTCAAGTCAGCGTGCTCAAAAAAGCTCGTATCCTCTTCCGCGCCCGCGCGGCGCACCGTCACCCAATACCGCCCGAAGGGAAGATGATCGAAACGGAACCCTCCGTCAGCGCCAGTGAGAGTTTGCCGCAGCAGGCGCTCTTGGCTATCGCTGAGCGAGACGACGATTTCAGCCGCCATGCGGCCATCGTGCTCGATTGTCTTACCCGTAATCTCGCCATTGTCAGACGCGGCGGGCGCGGCCAGCGTGATCCCGGCCGCATTGCTCATCACCGAGCCTGACCACAAGGCGACGCCAAGGTTGCTGCGGATCGAATCACCGTTGGCATAGCTCGCGCTATAGGCCACTGACAGTTGGTAGGCGCCCCAGTAGGGCGCGGCCCCCGCCCCGGATTTAACCGCGCCTGGGATAATGTGAATGGCAACGGTTTCTTCCTGATTGCCTCCAGGCGTTACCGCAAACAACTGAGGATGAGGGAAGCCCGCGACGGCAAGGACCGTGCCCACCGCCGGCGTTACAAGTGAGACCGGTGAGACAGGTTCCAAATGCGTGGCCAGCGTCGATCCGCCGGAGTTTTCATCCGAGCCGCCCGCCTCCGCCACGGGCCGGTAGAGCCAGAGCGGCTTGCTGCCGGAATTGTGGAAGCGCAGCACAACCGAATATGAACCGGCAATCTCAGGCTGCGCAGAGGAGATCGTTACTTGTAGCGGCTGAGCCGATTGACTA
>DASZAE010000478.1:0-2932 GCA_035945515.1 Terriglobia bacterium | reverse complement strand
CGCCACCAGCGGCTTGAGCGCCATCTGCTTCGCCGTGATGACCATCCTCATGTCGGGCGTCAATATGTTCGCTATGGCGGTGGTGCTGAAGGTTTTTCTCGGATGGAACCTGCATCTGAGCATCTGGGTGTCTTCGATTGTAGTGGCTGCTTATGTCGCGGCGGGCGGGCTGTTTTCCGCCATCTTCAACGAGGTGGTGCAGTTTTTCCTAATCTGGTTTGGCGCGCTTTTGATCCCCATTCTCGGGCTGGTCGAGGCGCACGGCTGGAAAGGCATGGTGGCGCGCATTCATGCCAACTTCCCAGGGCAAGACTTCACCCATCTTTGGAGGGACCTCGGCCACTTCAGCTCAAACCCGATGGGCGTGAACTGGGTAGCCATCGTCTTTGGCCTGGGCATGGTGACGTCTATGGGTTACTGGACCACCGACTTTCTGGTGGTGCAGCGCGTGATGTCCGCCAAGGATTTGCGATCGGCGAAAATGGCCCCCGTCATCGCGTCGTTCTTCAAGATGGCGATTCCATTCATCGTCATTGTGCCCGGCTTGCTCTGCCTGGCGGTGCTTCCGTTCCACCTTGTTCCGCAGAGCGTGGAGAAGGCGGGCGAATTCAGCTATAACGCCGTCTTGCCCCTGATGCTGGCCCGTTATTGCGGTCCGGCGCTGCTCGGCTTGGGCATCACAGCTTTGATTGCGGGCTTCATGGCTGGGATGGCGGGAAACGTCTCTGCCTTCGCCACTGTGTGGACTTACGACTTGTACCGTCCCTTCATGCGCAAAAGCGAAACGGACTCGCACTACGTGAAGATGGGGCGCTGGAGCAGCATCATCGGAGTCCTGGTAAGCATTGGGGCGGCGTATGTGGCCATGCACTTTGCCAGCATTATGGATTACGTCCAGGCGCTGTTTAGCTTCTTTATCGCGCCGCTATTCGGCACGGTGCTGCTCGGCATGTTGTGGAAGCGCGTCACCGCCAAGGGCGCCTTCTGGGGTTTGCTGGTAGGGACCGGCGTATCAGTCGCAATTTTTCTGTCGATGAAGTTTGACCACCGGACGATTGGGATTTTCGCCTTGTATCCCAAGGCGCTCCCGCTCGCTCAGGACGTTTGGCAGGCTCTGTGGGCGTGGATTGCCTGTGTGGTTGTGACCATTGTTGTATCCTATTTCACCCGTCCGCGCGAGGAGAAGGAATTGGCCGGTCTCGTTTACGGCTGCACCGAGATTCCTTCGGAAGGCCACTATCCACTGTGGCAGCGGCCCATTTTCTGGGCTGGGATTGCGCTGGCGGTCTTTTTGATCCTACAGGTTGTCTTCTGGTAAGGAGGCTTGAAGATGGAAGAAAAACCTCAAAGCGGACGGGGCAACGGCGGTCAGCCGCCTCATAAGACCGCCGCCGGCGTTGAGGATCAGCCGAAGAAGCTGGAGCCTCTCCCGGTTTGGTTCTTTGTGGGCATTATTTTTGTGATTTATGGCCTAATCATTCTGATCACCGGCTTGACCGAAATTTCCCACCCGCCGGATACGATTCTTTCGAACCTTCATCCCGCTATCTGGTGGGGCGCGGTGATTACCGCTTTGGGCGTGTTTTTTGTGGTGACGATGGGACCGTGGAAGCGGCGCCGGTAAAACATATTGTAGCGGCGGCCTCTGGCCGCCGGATTTTAATAATAAAGACCGGCGGCCAGAGGCCGCCGCTACAGCTATTCAAGCCGGTAGTTTGGCGCTTCTTTGGTGATGATGACGTCATGCACGTGGCTCTCGCGCAGGCCCGCCGTGGTGATCCGCACGAATAGCGCCTTGCGCTGAAGCTCCTCGATACGGGCGCAACCGCAGTAGCCCATGCCGGAGCGCAATCCGCCCACAAGCTGAGAGACCATATCTGAGAGCGGCCCCTTATAGGGAACGCGGCCCTCAATGCCCTCCGCCACCATCTTCGACGGCCTCTGCGCTTCCTGCCCGTAACGGTCGCCCGAGCCGGCCGTCATGGCGCCAATGGAACCCATGCCCCGGTACGTCTTGAAGCTGCGGCCCTGATAAAGGATGGTTTCGCCGGGGCTTTCCTCAGTGCCTGCAAAGAGGCTGCCGATCATTACCGCGCTCGCCCCGGCCGCGATGGCTTTGGTCACGTCGCCTGAGAACTTAATGCCTCCATCGGCAACCAGCGGCACGCCCGTGTTGCGCGCGGCGCGCGCGCACTCCAGGATAGCCGTAATTTGCGGCACGCCCGCCCCGGTGACAATGCGCGTGGTGCAAATCGAACCCGGCCCAATGCCCACCTTGATGCCGTCCACGCCCAGTTTCAAGAGGTCCCTCGCGCCTTCGTAGGTGGCTACATTTCCGGCCACGAGGTCTACCTCCGGGAATTTGCGCTTCACGGCTTTAACGGCCTGGAGCACACGCGAAGAGTGGGCGTGCGCCGTATCGACCACCAGCACATCCACCTTCGCCTTCACCAGCTCTTCGGCGCGTTCGAGGAAATCGCCGGTGGCGCCGATTGCCGCGCCCACGCGCAGACGGCCATGCGAGTCTTTCGCGGCATCGGGATACTTGATTCGCTTCTGAATATCCTTCACCGTGATCAGGCCCTTCAGGTTGTAGGCTTTATCCACCACAAGAAGCTTTTCGATGCGGTGTTGATGAAGGATTTTCTCGGCTTTCTCGAGCGTGGTGCCTACGGGCACCGTAATCAACCTGTCCCTTCCCTTCGTCATCACCATTTCTACGGGCTGGTCAAAGCGCGTCTCAAAACGCAGGTCCCGGTTGGTGAGAATGCCCTCCAGCTTTCCGTTGGTAGTGACGGGCACGCCTGAGATGTGGTACCGCTTCATGATCTCAAGCGCGTCTGAAATGCGGCTTTTAGGGTTAACCGTGACCGGGTCCACAATCATGCCGCTTTCGGAGCGTTTGACCTTGTCGATCTCCGCGCGTTGCTGG
>DASZAE010000477.1:0-13602 GCA_035945515.1 Terriglobia bacterium | reverse complement strand
ATCGGCGAGACAGTGACGAGTGTTGAGACGCCGCGCGCGCTGGTGCATGTTCCGGTTGATGAGCCGACCATCTCTATGCTGTTTACGGTGAACACGTCGCCCTTTTCGGGGCGCGAGGGCGACTACGTCACATCACGGCATCTGCGCGACCGGCTGCAAAAGGAACTGCTCACCAACGTCGCGCTGCGGGTGGAAGCCACAGACAGCACCGATTCCTTCAAGGTATTGGGGCGAGGTGAGCTGCAGCTCGCCATTCTTATCGAGACCATGCGCCGCGAAGGCTACGAGCTTGCCATCGGCAAACCCGAAATTGTCACCAAGGAAGTGAATGGCAAGCTGCAGGAGCCCATCGAACAGCTCATCATCGACTGCCCCGGGGAGTTTACGGGAGTGTTGATGGAAAAGATCGGAAGCCGCAGAGGGGTTAACACAAAGATGACGGGGCGCGGAGGAGCCGGGGGCCGAGTGCGCCTTGAATTCACCATTCCTTCGCGCGGGCTGATCGGATTGCGCAGCCAGATCCTTCAGGATACTCGCGGAACAGCGGTGGTAAATACGCTGTTTGATGGCTATAACGACTGGCAGGGCGATATTGCGACACGGCTTACCGGCTCGCTGGTAGCGGACCGCCCCGGCAAGTCGACGGGCTATGCGCTTTACAATCTACAGGAGCGCGGCGAGTTGTTTGTAGGGCCGGGTGTTGACCTCTACGAGGGCATGGTGGTGGGCGAAAATTCGCGCTGGGATGATATCGACGTCAACGCGGTCAAAGAGAAGAAGCAAACCAATATGCGCGCCTCCGTGGCTGACGAGGCCATCCGGCTCATCCCAGTGCGCCAGGTTAACCTTGAGCTTGCCATGCAGTTCATCGCCGAAGACGAATATGTGGAAGTCACCCCCAAATCCATCCGCATGCGCAAGAAAATCTTGCAAGCAAACAAGCGTCCCCGCCGCAACCGGCCCGAAGCGTAGCCGTCGGAGCGGCTCCCCGCCGGCTCCGAATTGCGTGTAAAATCTCTCGTGTGGACCTCACGGATCATTTTCGGATGCTCGCGCGCTATAACCGGATTGCCAACGAGCGGCTCTATGAAAAATGCGCCCGCCTGGACGCCGCCGAGTACCGGAAGGCGCGGCAAGGCTCGTTTGGCAGCATTCACGGACTCTTAAATCACATCCTGTTGGGCGACCGGATTTGGATGGCCCGTTTTGAAGGCGAAGCGAACCGCACGCCGGCCTTGAATACGATTTTGTTTGAAGATTTGCCGGGTTTGAGGGCAGCGAGAGCTGCGGAAGACGAGCGCATCGAGGCGTTCTTTGGACGGTTGGATCCAGAGTTCCTTTGTAAGCCAATCCGCTATACGAACAGCAAGGGACAGGCGTACACGGAGTCAGCCCCGATTGCCGTGAGCCATTTTTTTAACCATCAGACGCATCATCGCGGGCAGGTGCATGTGATGTTGAGTCAGACTCCCGAGCCGCCCCCGTCTCTTGATCTGCACCGCATCATCAATCCATAGGAGTCTGTGTTTGGCGGCTGCGCGCGGAACGGGTTCGATCAATCGATCCACCTCAACGGTTCGAAGGCTGCCGTAGGCCGCTGCTACAGCACAGTTGTTATAGGCTCTAAAGCCGGCGCTACTTACTGGCTTGCACGATCTGCTGGAAGCCCAGTGCATTCACGGTAGTGAAGCGCGGCGTCCCTGGGGGCAGGGTAGCAATGCTGTCAAAATCCGTGTCGAAATTATATCCGCGCGTAGGCGGGCTATAAACGGTGGTGCAGCATTTATAGGCTCCAGTCGCTTGCCTGGAGTAGTAAAAATCGACGATAGATCCTCGGTAGTAGAGAGTCTGCCCTCCCCAATTTTCGAGGTAACGCAAGAAGTTGTGAACCCCGCCATCAGTGCCGAAGTCCTTTGGATAAGAATAACCATAGATGGCCGTGGTTGTTCCTGATTGATAGCTCTGGAATGGGATATTCGTGCCGCCCATAATCGCCGTGCGGTAGTACGTTGTAGTAGCATTCCGGTTGTTAACATTCGTAGGATACCGGAAACTATTGGAGTCGTTCCAGGAGTCCGAAAGCAGCGTTACTGCGTCTCCCAAGACGGCAGCCGGAACGTGGCACTGATTTGCGAGAGGAACGTCGCTGAAGGTCGATCCTCCGGTGGCGCTGGCGTTGTAGTCGCCGAAAACATAGACGGGGTTTTCAGAGGCTACGGTAAAACCTCCCGATCCGTTTGCGCCTTGCGCAATTGAACAATCGGCCGTAGCGTAAGGTGGCAGGTTACCAAGCGAACCATCTACCAGGCGTAGAGCGTAGCGGAAGAAAATGACGGTGTTCTTTTCCGCCTGACCCGCGCTGAGCGTAATTTGGGTCGGATTCTTAGGTCCACTCCCCAGAAGTGTTAACCAATTAGAGGGACACGGATAGTCTGGCGCCGAAGCGCTCCAGCAAGAAGGCGCTGCGCCGTAAGTATCGAACGTATCGCTTGACCAATTGGACTGATTGGCGTTCGGACCATCCACGTCCTCGGGCGCCTCCATAGCCCCATCGGGCGCGCCGGTGGAAGACGCGGGGTTAATGATGTCTTCATTGCCGTACATCCCCGTCGACGTTCCTGTCGTTGGATTGTAGTTTTTTCGCCGATCGGAGAAATAGACAATATATCCGCTGTTGAAGAGCGCCTGCTTGCCAAATGCGTCGTTAGCAAACCACCACTGCAGATCGTGCACATCCAATTCGACCACATTGATAACGCCGTTTAGGTAGATGCTTACCGGTGAGGAGTTGTCGCGCAAATTGCCTTCGCGCGCGTCGTACATATTGATAGGGATATAAGCCGCAGGGCTGAGACACAATCCAGGATTACAGGCATAAGGATTGGCTTCTTCAAGATGGAGAATGGGATAATAGCTTTTTCCCCCAGAGGTGCAGGGCGACCCAGGCAAGGGATTATCGTTCGTGATCCCCTGACTTAAGACATCCGTCGTCACGTCGACCCACGATCCTGATGACGTCTGGATACCCACGGCAATGTAGCCGCCGATCAATGGGGTGCCGGCCGGCGTCAAGAAGTCGCTGTCCTGAAGCGGGCCTGGGGACGCCGCAAGCGGAGCATGGCAAGAGTTCAAAGGATACCAGGAGGTAGGAAAGGCCGTGCTCAGGGACACAGGACTGCTCCAGGCAGGGAAGTCGCTGGTGCGGTCCGATAAGAGTATGACCATACTGGCCTGATTTTCCAGCCGGGCCTGACTCAACAGGCTGCTATCCGAAGCTTGTGCGCGCTCGATGATGTTAATGGGTTGGTTGCCGGAGCCAGGTATGGCAAAAGACATATTCAGATATTTCACTCCGGTTGCCGAGTTCTCCAAGTTGCCGTTGTAATCGGTCAAGGAAATCGTTTTCCAATTGGTATTCGCGGAGCTGCCGGGACCGCCGGTCACACTGCCCTCTGTTTCCCCAAGCGCGCGGTAATTGCCAGGGCTGGTCACAATGTTCACGGTTCCGCCATACTGGTTTGAGGCGGTCCAGCCATTCTCGAGCTGTGAAGCGACCACATCCTTAAAAGCAGTAACTTTTGCGGGCAGCGTGAGCGTGCTGCCCGGTCCTTCGGCCAGGAAAAGATTGGAGTTGGTGGCTACGCGGCCGCCAAAGTTGAAATCAGGCCCGGCGAAAAACGAGAGATCATTATTCGAAAAAATTCCGAACTCGAAGATCGGCACCGCCACTTCCTGCACCTGGCGGATCATCTTAACTTCAGTTTTGTTGGGCCCATCGGCAATCGCAGTGAGGGTGAATGGCGTCACAACGCCTTGAAGACCGGCAAGCGGCCCTGTCCCGCCGATGGTTTCGGACGTCGAGCTCAGGCTGGAACCGGACATGCCGGAATTCCAGATGTAATACCCTCCGTTTGGATACTGTGTGCCAGCGGCGGGAAATGAGACGTTTGGAAGGCTGGGAGACTGTGTGCTGAGCGCGGTGATTTGCGCTGGGGTTGGTGAGACTGTATGGGAGAACAGCGTGGCGATCTGGTAGCTCATGTTTTCCACGGCCGATTCGGCGCCATAGAATGCGATGGTGTTGTCTGCCTCGCTGCCCGCCGTTTGCTGCTCGCCTTGCACCATAAAAAAGAAGCCGAGCGTCATTAAAGAAAAGACCGTCAGCGTGAGCAGCGTCACAATTAGGGCTATTCCGGATTCAGTTCGTTTTTCTTGCATGAACTTTACCTTTCCCTGGTTGTAGCGGCGGGCTATGTGCGATCTCGCCCCCCTCACCCGGCTCGCGGAGTTTACCCTGAGCGAAGCCGAAGGGCTCGCCACCCTCTCCCCTGCGGGGCGAGGGTTATCATTTATGAGTTTCTGGCCCTCTTAATGGGCAATAATGTTTAACTTCCACCGCTCTTTTTCCATGCTTCACTTCCCCGCTCTTCTTCTATGCTCCCCTTCCATATGGCGATAGCCGCCCTAATCTTCGATTTTCCCTTCCCTCTCCCTCCGGGAGAGGGTGGCGAGTGTAGCGAGCCGGATGAGGGGCGCTAGGATCTCACGCAAAACCGCAGCGTTAAAAAGCGAACGCTGCGCCTCAACTGCATACCCCAGCAGCTATGGGAATTGATTCACATATTCAAGGTTGCGGACGTCCACCGATGTATCAAACGTATTGGCGTAGTACCGCTTCGACTTCCGTAACGTAGTCGGTGAGATCCCCGAGAGAAACAGATTGATTTTACCGATCTGCCCTGGTGAAAAGCTCGAGCAGCTCGCCGGTTCGGTGCTGCCCCCCGTGCAGTCGGTGTTCGATCCCGTCGTGAGATCATACGTAAATTGCAGGTTATCAATGCCAAAGGCGATCTCGGTCGGCGCCGAGTTACCAAGCTGCCTCACCAAGGGGCAAGACAAATATGGGTTCGCTCCCAACTTAATGCAGGGGTGTTGAGCGTCGGTTGTATCCACATAGTAGGAAACCATGTCGATTTTGGTCAGCGTCATGCCTGATGGGTACACGCCGCTATACGCAGGCTGGCCGAGGCTGTCAATACTCCCGCCGCAGGTCGAGGCCGACCCACAAACCTGATTCAGGCTGAGGGAGTCGGCTGCGAAGTAAATGATGTTCTTTGTCGTGTCTACAGAAGTGGTCAAGCCTAAAGAGTACAAACCCCCAGGCGTAGAGAACATCAGAAGGTCGCCCCCTGCGGGGTTCAGGTTGTAGCCGTTCGGTCCCAGCGTGCAGTCGAATACGGGCGGCGTGACGCTGATCGTGCAGCCCGGCGTGGGAATAGTGACGTTCACCTTGTAGCCGGTTGCGGGCGCAGAAGTCATGGAGGAAATCGAAAGCGGAGCGATCCCAACCCAATTCTCATCAACGGCAATCACGGTCGTCTCATCGGAATACAACGCCGCGCCTCCGACTTGTCCGCTGAGCTGGTATCCTGGTGTAATAACGGACAACACCCCGTTATTCCCAGGGAAGTAATTGCTGCCCGGCCCCGGCCGCTTCACTAGCGAGTTCGCAGCACCGCTTTTCCACGGAATCGGAATCCCCCCGGTGGGAATTGACGTGCCCGCAGTATAGATATCTTTCGTAATCAGGTCAGCGGCGCCGCGCAAGCCTTCGTTCACACTAGCCATCACGGAGACCTCTTCCGTCATGCTCTCCATGCTGTCAAAAAAAGTGAAGGCAGCGCCCAGCATGAACAAGGTGATCACAATGGCCACCAACATTTCCATCAGGCCCACGCCGTGCTCGGCTTCCACAAATAAGCTTATTCTTCGCCTCACAAGTCCCGGCTTAGAATGGGAGAGCCTCGCCGCCACAGCCTCCTGCCTCTCGTCTCTTGTCTCTTGTCTCTGTTTTTTAAACATAGGGCGACACATAGCAAGTCATTTGATAACTTCGCTGGATCCCTCGCGGCGTAGTATAGGTGATGGTGACTGTAACCTGCTTTAGGTCAGAATTGATCGACGTAATCTGGATTTGCCGCGTGAAATTGCCCAGCGGCTCCGCTGTGCCATCCGATAGCAGGCCATCAGGGCCCGGGACGGTGATGGTCTCTACCGCGCCGTCATCGGCAGTGTTCACGATTCCATCCGGCCCTGGGGTGGTCAACTGCGTCGGCCCATCGGTGAAGACGCCGCCGTTGCTCACGTTATTGATCTGATCCCATGTTAGCGTTGCCGTGTTGCGCGCTGTCATCACGTCTTCAATAGCCTCGCGCGCCTTCTGCCGGGCGACAGCCATCTGCTGGCTGAGAACCACGCTTACCGTGCCTTCGCCGTAGGCGTAGGCAAGTCCAAGGAGTCCGACGGAAAGAACAACCCCTGCGACCAGCGCCTCAATCAGACTGAACCCGCCCTCGCGGGATGGTGGGACGGTCTTCATCGCTCCCTGCTCCATGCTGTAGCGGCGGCCTCTGGCCGCCGGTTTTTAGATATTAAAGACTGGCGGCCAGAGGCCGCCGCTACAGCCGTCATCAATTCCATGCTGACCCGTTGTAACGATACCCCTTGACGCGCGATGTTGCTCCCATCACCGTCACAGCGCGGGCCGTGGCCGGGTTAGTTCCGATCGCCATGAACACCGTACCGTTTAGTAGATTGCTCGAAGTATCCACCGCTGTGCCGTCGCTCATAAAGACGATCTCGTTGCTGGTAAAAGTTATTGCTTTGCTGCTGCCAAATCCGTCGGGTGTGTCCGGCACGCCGGTCACGAGTGTATACGTTACGCCGTTGCCTAGTATATTGTCGGAGATCGTGGTCAATGTTCCGCTTCCGGGCGGTAACTCCTCCCGCTGCACCTTGATTTCATTTGTGCCGATGAAAGTCACCAAAAAGTTCCGCCGCTGGCTAATGGCTGCTTGGTGGGCCTGCTGCAGGGTCGAGACCACAAGCTCCATCGACGAGTCTGCGTGCACGCTAGGCACCACGTTGATCATGATGGTGGCGGCCATGCCAGAGACAATCGCAAACACGGCTATCGTGATCAAAAGCTCAATGAGCGAGACCCCGGCTTCTGATCTCCGGCGCATCCCGTCACCCGACGCACTCCGCGCGCCACCTTGCTCCCAGCCGAAAGGCGCCGTCATTTTCACCTTAAGCCAATCCGTCATGTCTTAGTTATCGGCACGCAGGTGATACTTCATGAAGAAAATCTTTGGGCAGATCAGAGGGACAAACGTAGCGCCCTAACCACAATATATACAATAACTTGTCATAACATGGAGAGGTCGGCGGTTGCGTCTGTAGCACTGGCATCTTGCCGGCAAATGCCGTCGGGACGGCGGCGCTACTTCTTGCCACCGAGAAGAGCTAGTTCGAGCCATTTCCAGTGGCAATCGACGTCCACAAAGCCGATCTCACGCAGCCATTGGAGCTGCGTTTCGACGTCCAGGAGAATATTTGAGGGGTCTTCTTCATTGCGGCGAACTTCCAGATGGCGGAGAAACACTTCGTGCAGTTCCGGCGTGGGTGAAGAAACGTGCTCTAGGTTATAAAAGACGCCGCCGGAAGCCAGCAAGCCATACACCTCTTCATAGAGCGTCCTCTTGCGCGCGTTGGGCAGATGATGAATGGCAAAACTTGAAACCACGGCGTCAAACTTCCCCAATTCAGGGAGGCGGTTTTCCAGGTTGTGCTCAATGATCACAATCGATGGATCGCCCGCGAACTTACCGCGCAGCGCCTCAAGCATAGCAGGAGAGAAATCAACCGCCACGGCGTTAGCCGCCGGATGCTCCGTCCTCACCAGCGTTAGAAGCCTGCCATTGCCGCTGCCGAGATCAAGAAACCGGGTAATTCCAGCGGGAATCAAGTCGAGCAGCACTGCTTCGCCTTCTGTCCGGTGCGGAATTCCGTCCGCCCGCCGCAGATAATCGAGGGCGTGTTCGCGGTTGGTCCAAAGGTTTGTGGCCATGAATTTTTCCTTAAGCTGTAGCGCCGGCATCTTGCCGGCAAATGCCGCCGGGACGGCGGCGCTACTTACCGTCCCGAACGAATCAAAATATCTCCCGCCCAGGTGAGAAAGAAAAGGACGCTGATATAGCCGTTGATATTGAAGAAGGCCGCGTTTACTCGTGAAAGGTCGGAAGGCTTCACCAATCGGTGCTCATAAGTGAGCAATAGAGCAACTAAGACCAGGCCCAGCCCGGCCAGCCAGCCCAGATGTTCCATCCGCGCCACCACGATCAATAAACCCAGCATCAAAACGTGCAACAGGGTTGAGCCGCCCAACGCAGCTCGAATCCCATAACGGCAAGGGAAGGAAGCGAGCCGTTGCTGCCGGTCAAACTCAACATCCTGACAGGCATAAATCATGTCAAATCCTGCTACCCAAAGGGTCACGGCGGCGCCAAGCAAGAGTATGCCGGGCTTCAGATCGCCACGCAGCGCAATCCAGGCGGCAATCGGCGAAATGCCCAGGCACACCCCCAGTGCAAGATGCGAAAGCCACGTGAACCGCTTGGTGTAGGAGTATCCAAGCAGAATCACCAACGCCACTGGCGCAAGCTCAAACGCGAGGCGGTTCAATTCATACGCGGCAAACATGAAGACCGCGCACGAAATCAGCGTGAAGCCGAGGGCAAACCGCACGCTGAGTTTCCCGGCAGGTAAAGCGCGCTGGCGCGTGCGCGGATTCAAAGCGTCGAGCCGAAGGTCCGCGATGCGATTAAACGTCATGGCGGCGCTGCGCGCCGAGACCATCGCTACCACAATCCAAAGAATCTGCGTCCAGGAGGGCCAGCCGCGCGCCGCGAGCAAGGCGCCCGTGAGCGCAAAGGGCAGCGCAAAAATAGAATGCTCGAACTTGATCATTTCGAGCGTCGTCTCAATGCGGCGCAGGATTCCTCCTTGCTGCGGCCTAGGTGGAGAGACCGGCGTGTGCTGAGTCGTGCTGCTCGCTATGAAATCTCTGCCCATGTTGAGTCCTCATTCTGCCTGAGGCGCTTTGTCAGTGTCAATTTATTGAGGATTATTGCAGTGGCGGCCGCCGTTTGTGGATTCTAGCCATCGTTGCCACCTGCCCTCAACATTGCGCGGAAACGAATCGTTGGCTAGAATGAATCTTGGTGGCTGGCAAGTCCACACTCAGCCACCGCAAGAGCCTGCATTGCCCGAAAAACCCAAAGTTGCCATCGGCTCCGATCATGCCGGATTTGCGCTCAAAGAAGGCGTCCGCGAATATTTGCAAAATTTGGGCTACGAGGTTGAAGACTGCGGAACGCATTCGGAGCAGCCGGCAGATTATCCCGATTACGCTAAAAAAGTAGGCGAACGCGTGGCCGGTGGGTCTGCCATTACCGGAATTGTCATTTGCGGCACGGGGCTTGGGGTGGCCATTGCGGCCAACAAAGTTACCGGCATCCGCGCCGCCACCTGCAACAACACCTTACTGGCCCGCTTTGCGCGCGCCCACAATGATGCGAACGTGCTGGCGATGGGCGGACGTATTGTGGATCGCGCCCAGGCGGAAAAGATTCTGGACACCTGGTTTTCCACTTCATTTGCCGGCGGCCGGCACGAACAGCGCGTCGAAAAAATCACCGCGATTGAAGAGGCGCAATCCGAGGAGAAAACGTCATGAGTTATCACGAATCCACGCGGCAGTGGCCGCTTGCCGGGGCCGACCCGGAAATTGCCCGCGCGATTGAGATGGAAACCGCGCGCCAGGAAAGCACCCTCGAGCTGATCGCTTCGGAAAATTTCGTTAGCCGGGCGGTGCTCGAAGCGGCGGGTTCTGTCATGACCAATAAATATGCCGAAGGGCTTCCGCATAAGCGGTATTACGGCGGCTGTGAGTACGTGGACGTGGCGGAGACGCTTGCCATCGAGCGCGCCAAGAAACTTTTCAATGCGGAGCACGCAAACGTGCAGGCGCACTCGGGGAGCCAGGCCAACCAGTCTGTTTATATGACGGTATTGAAGCCGGGCGATACGATCCTCGGCATGAACCTCGCGCACGGCGGCCATCTGACGCACGGCCATCCGCTGAATCTCTCGGGCAAGCTCTACCGGATTGTTCCTTATGGCGTGCGCAAGGACACGGAAACGATTGACTACGACGAGGTCGAGGCGCTGGCTTTGGAACATAAACCCAGGCTGATCCTCGCGGGCGCGAGCGCGTACCCGCGTGTCATCGATTTTGAGCGGTTCGCCGCTATTGCGAAAAAAGCGGGCGCCGTGTTCATGGTGGATATGGCGCACATCGCGGGTCTGGTGGCCGCCGGGCTTCATCCGAGCCCCATTCCACACGCGGATTTTGTCACCACCACCACGCATAAGACGCTGCGGGGGCCGCGGGGCGGCATGGTTTTCTCGAAGGCGCAATACGCTAAGGATCTGGATAAGACCACATTTCCCGGCATTCAAGGCGGTCCCTTGATGCACATCATCGCCGCCAAAGCGGTATGCTTGCTTGAAGCTGCGCAGCCGGAATTCAGGGAGTATCAAAAGCAGATTCTACTGAACGCCCGCGTGATCGCGGAGATGCTGGCGGCAAAAGGCTTTCGCATCGTCTCAGGCGGCACGGATACGCACTTGATGCTGGTGGATGTTTTCTCGCGCAAAGTCACCGGGAAACAAGCGCAGGAGGTTCTTGAACGGGCGGCGATCACGGTGAACAAGAACGCTATTCCGTTCGATGTGAACCCGCCCATGACGGCGAGCGGCATTCGGGTTGGAACCCCGGCGGTGACAACGCGCGGGATGAAGGAGCCGGAAATGCGGCTCATCGCCGGCTGGATCGCCGAGGCGCTGAACCATCTGGAAGATGAGCAGAGAATCGAACGCGTGCGCGGCGAAGTGCATGAACTTACCGGAAAGTTCCCACTTTATGAGGTCCGCCGTAGCGAGGTCGCGCAGCCGGTGGGCTAGAAACTGGAGTGGCCGTTTCTAATTGCCCTGGAAAGACCGCGCGTATCTTTTTGCGGTACTTACCCAGCAAACGGAACATGGTTCACCACCATCCAGTACAGGCCGAGATGCTGGACAGCTTGCTGGAACTGCTCGAAATCCACGGGCTTTTGAATGTAGCTGTTGACGCCCAATTTATAACTGGTGAGGATATCCTTCTGTTCCTTTGAAGAAGTCAGCGCGACAACTGGGATGAGCTTAGTCCGTTCGTCTCCTCGAATGGCTTTCAGCACTTCAAGGCCGTCCACTTTGGGCAATTTCAGATCGAGCAGCATGACTTTCGGCAAGGTCGCATCGCGGCCGGAATACGGCCCCTGCCGGAAAAGGAACTGCAAAGCTTCCTCGCCATCGCGAGCGATGTGGATGGTATTCGCTACTTTATTTTTCCGCAGAGCGTGGAGAGCCAATTCCAGATCGGCGGCATTGTCTTCCACGAGAAGAATTTCCACTTTTTCAGACATCATGATTGATCTCCTGCATTAAAGGCATTCCGTTGTTCCCCGCGCCGTGACTGCCCGGCTTGAGAGTGAAATAGAAAGTGGCGCCTTTGCCGGTTTCCCCTTTGGCCCAGATGCGTCCGCCGTGGTTATGAATGATCCGCCGAACGGTAGCCAGCCCCACCCCAGTCCCTTCAAATTCTTCCGCGCGATGAAGTCGCTGGAAAACACCAAAGAGCTTGTTCTCATACTTCTGATCAAATCCTGCGCCGTTGTCGCGGACGAAGATAACGGTCCCTTCGGCGTCAGTGTTTTGGCCGTTATGATTGGGCTGCCCCACCTCGATGACGGGGCGCTCCTGGTAGCGGGTATATTTCACCGCGTTCGAAAGCAAGTTGGTAAAAACTTGTTTGATCAGACCCGGATCGCATTCAACCACCGGCAATGCTCCAAGCCGAAAGTCGATGGACCGCCCCGCAATTTCGTTCTGGAGGTCGTTGAGCGCGGATTGAAGCAGGTCATTCAGGTCGGTTGGCATTCGGAACAACTCCTGCCGTCCGATCCGCCCCATGTTGATCAAGTCATCGATCAGACGTCCCATGTTTCTCGCGCCTTCCTGAATCAACTTCAAATACCGCTGGCCCGCGGCGTCGATCTGCGCCCTATATTCATCGGAAAGAATCTTTGCGAACCCGCTAACCTGCCGCAGCGGAGCACGCAGGTCATGAGAGACGGAATACGAAAATGCCTCAAGCTCTCTGTTGGCCCCCAGGAGCTGCAAGGTTCTTTCTTCCACGCGGCCTTCCAGTTCGTTATGCGCCCGCAGCAGCGCGCCATCGCGCGCCTGAATTTGCGCCAGCATTTCGTTGAACGTTTCCATTAAGACGCCGAGTTCGTCACGGCTGGGGATTGCGGCAATCCGCACTGAGTAATCTTTCTGATGTGAGATAATGCGCGCCGTCTCTGCCAGGCGCACAACCGGCTCGGAAATGGTCCGGCGTAAGAAGGAAGACATCAATAGAACCGCCGCCATGCACGCGGCGAGGACAATCCCGGCGATCACGGCATCCCCCTTCAGCCGCTTGTTCAGCTGGCGCAGGCCGGTGCGGATCAAAACCGTCCCCGCGGGCTTGCCCTGGAAGACGATTTGCCGCTGTAGCACGAGGGTCCGGCCACTAAACCAATGCGCTTCGGTTTTCCCGCTTGCTACCGAGCGAAGCGGCAAATGTCTCTCTCCGGGGCGATGCGGATATGCAACGAACAATTCGCCCGACGCGGTAAAAATCTCAGCGTCGATTAGGTCTGGCGCTGCTTTGAGAGCGGCCAGAGTATTTCCCGCCGAGCGAGGGTCGTCGAAAAGCAGCGCAGATGCGCTGTTGAATCCGATAATTTGAGCTTGGATCGAGAGCGCCTGCGCCATGTTCTGGCGAAACGAAATCACTTCGTAGGCGGCGAACGCGGCGCACGCCAACAGCAGCGCGGCCGCGCTCACAAGCATGTTCATCCAGGTCAGCTTGGCCGTAATCGAGGACGGCCGGTCAGTGAGCATGGTGGATCAGCCTCCGGACTGATCAAGCCCTTTGACATTGACTGCCAGTTTCAGCAGTTGAGAGCTTAAGGTAAGGCCGGCGCTCTTCGCGGCGGCGAGATTCACTTCAAAGCGCACGCGGTTATGTTGCAGAACGAGGCCAACCATCCCCCCGCGTTCAATAAACTGAGGCATGTCGCTCACGGTGAGAACGCCGGCGCTGCCTAGCGTGGAGAGCACGCCATTCAGCGCGGCATCCTCGGAAGAACTTATAAAAAGAACGCGGCAGTTGAGGGCTTGCTCCGGCGTGGATATGCGGCGCGCGATCACGCTCATGCCGTCGATGGCTTGGCCCGCAATCGCCTGGTCAAGCGACCGGCCAAATGGGTCCATGCCCAATACGCAAATAGGGAAGGTTGGACCCGCTTTGGCGCCGCCTTTCGCGGGCCATTGCACGAACCTGCCCAGGTTGCAAAGATAAGCGACCTTCACTTGGTATTCTGTTGGGACGCCTGCTTTAACTCGCGGGCTTGACAGCGCAACCAGTAGGATCATCCCTGTCCCACTTTTTAGCAGAAGGCGGCGGGCTGTGCAGCCCATGTGGCTAGTCCGGCTGGTTAGTTGGTCCTGGCGAATGCTTCTCATCCACGCAATTCCTTTGGTTAGGTTGTTGTAGCGGCGGCCTCTGGCCGCCGGTCTTTAATGTGGAAAAGCCGGCGGCCAGAGGCCGCC
>DASZAE010000476.1:0-23230 GCA_035945515.1 Terriglobia bacterium | reverse complement strand
TGCACGCCACAGAGCCTCAACCGTTTCTCTCCTCATCAGGTCCACCCGTGTCTGAATCTTGAAGGGAAGCCTGGCTTCCTGGCGCTCAACGGCTTCTGCGAGCTCAGTCGACCAGTGCGGTTTAAGGCCGAAAATGTCGTCTGCGAACCAGATGTGTTCCGCGCCAAAGCCGTCCTTCAATTGACGCATCTCTTCCGCCACACATTCGGCGGAACGTGTGTGGAAGGAATTACCGTAAATAGGTTTTGCACACCAGTTGCATCGGAAGGGACAACCACGGCTCGCTACGGCATTCAGAGAGAAGAAGCCGTGTGTGGATCTCCAGAGATCGCGGTAGTGCTCGATGTCGATTAGGTCACGGGCGGGAAAGGGTAACTCGTCCAGTTCGCGCCGGAGCGGCCGAGAAGGAGTTCGAACCAACCGGCCCGTGGTGGGATGCGGGAAGATAACCCCCGGCACGGCCTTAATCTCCACACCCGGAACACGTCCCGGCATAGCTTGAGACGCGCTGTTTGCAATTGCATAAACGAGCTCAAGTAGCGTTTGCTCAGCTTCTCCCAGTAGGATGTAATCAAAGCCACGACCCAAATACTCTTCAGCGTGATCCGAGGCATCCGACCCATTCGCGATTACTATCGCGCCCTCGGCATGTGCTAGGTCAAGCATTCCGAAGGCGACTTGGCGCATCCGGGTCAGGCACATTTTGGACAGAAAATTGAAGTTATCTTCGAAAATTGCCACCACACGAGGGCGGTGGCGCGCCAACGCAGCCGGAAACCCCTGCTCAGGGTTTTCCAGCATCGTGTCGAACAGGGCCACGGAAAAACCATGCTTGCGAAGCAACGCCGCTGCGTAGAGCGTCCCTAGCGGCGGATAAGGCTGCATCTTCCGGACCTGTTTGGGGTCGTAAAAGAGATGATAGGAGTGCGTAAGAAGGACATCAGTCATACGATTTCTCACGGCTCTGGGCGGCACCAGCGGCATCTATTTGTTGGCCGGTGGAACCACCAGCGAATGCCCTCGTCATCAACTTGCCTCCACTCACGCTAACAAACCTCCTGGAAGCTGTGGCTCAGGCTCTGACCCGTCAGCAATGACCGCCGCGTCACCAGACGTTCTGTCATCCGAGCCAGCCATAGCTCCCAAGGGAAGGCGAGATATCTGGTTTGCAGCCGCCACCTGACGGGCGCGCCCAGCGCCCGCCGGACGCCACGCCTCAGCCAAGGAGAGCTGGATGCTGCCTTGCGGATTTGGTTGTTCAGCAGGAAAAATGCCAGCATCCTTCGCAGCCTCCGAAGCTCCTCACCCTTGAGCCAAGGCAAAACGTTCTGGCCAAGAGGCAAATCGCTCCATTCCTCTAGCGACTGTGGCTCGAGCACGCCCAGGGTTTTCAGTTGCGGCCAGATCGGGATGCCAGGATAGGGCGTAAAGATATTGGGAGAGAAGCTGACATTTGAATATTGGCGAGCGATGTCGCTCATGATCCGGAACGTTTGAAGGCGGTCCTGCTCTGTTTCGCCAGGGTAAGCCAGGATCAAATTGAAAGTTACCCGTACTCCTGCCCGCTCCGTTTTGCGCGCGGTCTCAAACATGTCCTGGATGCGCTGATGCTTCTTGTTCATTAAGGTAAGCACTTCCTGCGAAGCGGATTCTGTGCCAAACCCCATGTGGGTGAGACCGCTCTCTGCGAGCAATTGGACGTCCTCGTCACTCATTCGGCAAAGAAGGTCTGTGGAGGCCTGAACAGTCCAGCGGAATTTCGCCTTGGAAGCTAGGATGCCACGGCCAATCTCTACTGCTCGCCGAACGTCGACCGGAAAGTTAGAGTCAAGGAACGCCACTTCGTCTAGGTGGTACCGTTCCACTAGCTCGGTGACCTCCCGCACCACCCTGTCGGCCTTGTAGGCGTTAAAGCGCCTCTTGTAAAACACCTGGTCCGTGCAGTAATTGCATGAGTACGGGCAACCCACGCTCGTCGCGTAACCCATTTCGCGCTTGCCGCGGATCCTAGCATAGGCATCAAAATCTACGAGATGGTAGGCCGGCGCCGGGAGGCAATTAATGTTTTCAACCGGGCGTTCAGGCTCGTGGACCATCTGACCATCATGTTTCCACGAGACCCCGCGCACCCCCTCGAGACTTTTCGTCTCGGCGACGCGCCGGACGACCTCAAGCAAGGTCAGCTCTCCCTGCCCCCGAACTACAGCGTCCACAAAGTCAGCGCGAAGAGTTTGTTCCGGCACCAGACTGGGATGCCAGCCGCCGAAAACTATAGGCAAATCCGGCCGCCACTGCTTCACCTGCTGGCAAACCTTGATCGCGGCGCGGATCGACGGACCTGTGAGTAAGGACACTCCGAAGGCTAGCGCCTCGGGAAGCTCCCGCGCGATAGCTCCTTCGTAGTCCGGAACCACAGCGCCATCGATGACCGAAACGCGGAAGCCGGATTCAAGCAAAGGTGAGGCAAGCGCGAGCAGGCACAAAGGCGCGCCTAACGGAGGGCCTCCATACGGTGGATAAAAGAGAACAACCTTGTCTTTCATGTGCAACTCGGCGCCGCAGCCGGCTCAAGCATCTTGGCATCGACCTGCGGTTTGGGCAGCGTCACGATGTTTTTGAGCTTCCGGTTCATCCACAACTCGATGGGTAAATCGTAGAAATCATGGTCCAGCCGCCAGCGCGCTGGGTAACCCGTAAGCTTTCGGACCGCTCGAGCTAAAGGACCATGCTGGTTAGCGGCGATGGGCGCTCTGGAAAAGGCGATGCGGAGGTAATCACGCATCGTCTGCACGCGTTGATGTTCCTTTCCCTGGAGCCATGGCAGAACTGTGTAGCGCGGGAAGTAATCTGCCCAACCTTCCAAGGAATCTGGAATGTCAATTCCGATCTGTTTGGCTTGGTGAAAGACCGGCGAGCCGGGGTAAGGCGTAAAAATATTTGTCCAGAACTCCGCGCCAGGAAACCGGCGGCAAACATCCATCATGAAGTGGATCGTCTCGCGGCGCTCCTTCACGCCCTCGCCGGGAAATCCGAAAATGATGTTGAAGGAAGGGATCACGCTTGCTTCAAGGCACCGCGCAATCGATTGATAGATATCCTCCAGGTTTTGGAATCCCTTGTTCATATATTTCATGACCGCTGGCGACGCCGTCTCGATCCCCTGACAAATTTGGTGCAGGCCTGAGCGCCGCAAAAGGACCAGTTCGTTGACACTCAGGCGCGCCGTCAAATTGGTTGTCGCCTGGATACTCCATTTGAACGGAGCGCCGGTCTTGATGAGCCCTTCGGCAATCAGAAGGGCGCGCTCGATATCCACAAGGAAATTGTCATCCGCCATCCACAGCAACTCGAGCCGGTACCGTCGAGCCAACTCGGTAGTCTCTTCAACAACCTGTTCGACGGGCAAGGCATTCCATTTCCGGCCGTAAACGCCAGCATTTGTGCAATAAGCGCAGTTAAAGGGGCATGCAAGACTGGAAACATACATCGCCCACCGGCGGCCGCAAATCTTTTCATAAGCGTCAAAGTCAGCCAGTTCGTAGGCCTTCGGAGGACATTTGTCGAGCGTTTTCAGAAGCCGCTCGGGCGTGAAACAAGACTCCCCATCGCGCTTGTATCCAATGCCCTTCACATCGTCGAGGCGAGCCCCATCCTCAAGGCGCTCGGCGATTTCAAGCATGCTTTCTTCCCCTTGCGCCCGGACAATAATGTCTACATAATCGGCCCCCAACGTCTGGTCGGGAAGCAGAGAGGGATGCCAGCCGCCCAGGATAATGGGGAAATCAGCCTTCCATTTCTTCACGGTGCGGCAGATCTCGACCGTTTCGCGGATCATGGGTCCGGTAACCAAAGAAATCCCTAGGCATAAAGCGTCTTTGACTTCATCGAGAACACGCGCTTTATAGTCAGGAGTGATAGTCGAATCAATGATCCGCACCTGATAGCCAGCTCGCAGTAACGGCGTGGAAATCGCAAGCAATCCCAGTGGCGCTGTTGCCTCGATGCTGGAAAACGATGGAATGAAGAATACGATTTTCCGGGAAGTATTCACGCCGTCGCCTCCTGTTGCCCCTTGTAATTAGCGGTATTCATGGTTAAAGCACGCTGGAGACGCACCACCCGCTCTTGAAATTTTCCGATGCGCTGGATGCCAGCGACTGATTGATTCCTGCCGGCTATCTCGCTCCCGTATCAAAACACTTGCCGAGTTAGATCGAACCCGACGAAGAGCCCTCCGAAGGTGTCAGCGTTGGGCTGACCCAGGAAACTCGAACGGGTAGCGGCGCGTTCCGCGACCGTCGTGCTAGGGCTATTCGTGAATCCAAATGTAAACGCATGCCTCCATATTTTCTTCTGGATGCCAAAGGAATAGGCCGGGCGCAAAATCCCCAGCGGCCTCCCGTTAGCTAGCGTCGGAATTGCTTCTGCCACTAGCGCGACTGTTGGACGGATATCTAATGCGCCGCCTACGCCGAGTGAAAACGTATTGTGGCCCGGCAGGTTATGAATATCCGAAGAAAAAAACGTAGGCACTTGCTGGAGACGCCGGTTGTTGATTGAAAGGGTTGGGACAACGTAAAGTTGAGCCCGCGATGAGATACTTCTTGAAAAGATGCCCTCCAAACTTTCAGTGAAATTTCTGGAGAAGTTGTTTTGTCCCTGAACGGCTAGTCCTACAGCCATGTTAAAGGGGTTTCCCTTCTCTTCCTCCATCAAGTTATAGACGCCGAGGAATTGAATGGAGCGGGCGATGAGGGTAGGCTCCCGGTAGATACCAAACGACAAACGATCCGTAACCCCGTAGCGAAAACCAAAAGACGGGAGGGCGGAACTGTCGAGGCCTCCTAAAGCCCCGCCACTCGCCGGGTCTGAGAATGGCGCAAAGTACGGAAAGCGATGAGCAAAGTTCACGTAAAAACCGTGCCTATCGGTAGGGCGCCCGGTTGGCAGCGAGAAGAGCACATCGTCGCCAGGGGTATAAATTTTCCGTGTCAATTTCCCGGCCTCTTGTTGAGGCGTCTCCCGCCCCGGTTCCTTCGCTGAATTCAGCGAACGGAGAAAAGACTGGACCGCGTTAATCTCCCCCGCAGACAACTTGCTTGCGAAGGCGGGCATGGCCGTCCCCGGCTTGCCATTGTTGATCGTCCCGAGCATCTGCTGGTCAGTAAGGCTCGCCTGCACAGCCGGGTTGGTAAAGTCCGGCGTCTTTGCGGCAGCCAGGCCCTTGCCATCTAGTCCATGGCATTTCGAACAGTTCTGTTTAAATACCAGGGCGCCTTG
Source organism: Terriglobia bacterium (assembly GCA_035945515.1). Classification (GTDB taxonomy): domain Bacteria; phylum Acidobacteriota; class Terriglobia; order UBA7540; family UBA7540; genus RH2-MAG17b. The sequence goes on along the minus strand of DASZAE010000476.1, from coordinate 17,950 downwards.
AGACTGTTCTGTAACGAACGATGAACCGCTCCGTGCAGGTTTGGGAGCGGACGTTTCATCCGGCGTTTGGGCTGGAATAATTGATCGGGTCACGAGATTCACGAGGTATCTTTTCCCATTGCGCTGCACGATCAGCGTGGATGTCGAACCCTGAACAAACTCTATTCCTAAATCTTGGGCTAGGTTATCCGACATCGTAGCGGAGCTCGCAGCTTCGCGTGGCTTCGAGCCGGAATTTTTGACGCCGTCCGCCATTCCGTTTGGCGCCCTTATCGCACAGACTGCCGCAACGACCAAGCCGCAGATTGCGAACCACAAGAATCGCTTCGCCATCTTTATCGATACCTCTGGCATGAATTTCAAAATCCCGCATACCACGCCAGGATAAACTGTTCGACGCCGCACCACCGTCAGCCGTGTGTCTACCCAATGTCAATTAATTGTAAAAGTCAGCCGTAGATGCAGACGCCGGGCGCTTGAGCGTGCCAGAATGAAGTGGCCAAACGGAGCGCCGGGCTGATGCAAGTCATGAGATTCCGCAATCTGACATTCGGAGAGGCCCGCTGCCGTCAGTACACTATCGCTGGCGCCATTTGCTCGCTTTCAACCAACTCACAAGCGATCCACGACGTGATCGGCGAAAGCTATGGCCAGGTGGATGAATTGGTGTCGACGCCGGATCTAACAATGCAATTTTGGGTAGATGGCGCTCCCCGGAACGTCGAAGCTTGGCCCAAGCCTTACTTTCGGGGGCTGAATCATTTGGTGTTCGCGCGGTTTGATTCAGAGAGTGAAGTGCTGATTGACCTCGGACAGCGGCGCATCATAGGCCGGCTTTCCCCGGAAATAGCTGCCAACCGCGCTTACTTCACCAGAGTAGTTTTCCCCGCCATTTTCGGGATCGTCAGCGAGACGGTTCGAATTGCCCCATTGCACTGCGCCTGTGTGGCCCGGAACGGGAGTGCTGTTCTCCTGGCGGGCGATTCAGGTTCTGGTAAATCAACCCTCTCACTGGCGTTGGCCCAATCGGGGTTAGCCTTTCTTTCGGACGACTGGACCTATCTTTCGCGGCAGGGAACTCGCGTGCTTGCATGGAGTATCAGTAACTTTCTCAAGCTGCTCCCCGACACTTTAGAGCACTTTCCTGAACTTGCCCGGATCGATCCTACGATTTCGCTGAATGGTGAGTTGGCTTATGAGCTGGAGGCAGAACATGTATTTGGAATTCAGCGTTGTGCCTGCGCTGAACCGCGCTGCCTGATATTTCTGGAGCGCGGCGGGACGCAGAAGCCTAGCTTGGTAGAAATGTCTTCTGTCGAGGCGGCGGCGCGCCTAGAACAGAACTTGGAGGATCTGCCAGCCGCGATCTGTGAGGCAAGAGATTTCCTGGTGAAAACCATCCGAATTCTCGTCCAGGTTCCTTGTTGGAAACTCAGATTCGGAGGAGACGCTCCGCAAACGGTCGCGCGAAGTGTTTTGGAGTTCCTGAACGGCAAGATGAATGCCTAACCTGAAAACGTAAAAAAACAATATGCCGCCTCAATCGAGAGCTCCAGATCTACTTCGACGCTTCACTTCAACTCCATTCGAGGCCCATCTGAATGTGATGGGTCGTGTGGTGCACCTCGAAACGAATAGTTTGGCCGTTCTGGAGCAGGCCACGCGACTCCTCGGTGATTCTAATGGATCTCGACCGGAGCGCAGGAACTTCATTTGGAGAATCGTCGCAGAAGCTGGAACGGACGGGACGGAGTGGCCTGAAATGACCGCCTTCTCACAGGATGATCTGTCCTTCGCCAGTATCGGCCAACACGGTTTTCTCGCCGTTGATGCAAAGCAACGAAAAGCCGTAGCATTCGTAGCGGAAGAGTTGGCGAAGGATGCCTTAGGTTTTGGTCGCCCCTTTCTTGCCATGCTGTTCACTCTTTCCTCACCTCCCATGGGACTATGCCCGATTTGGGCGGCGTGTGTCGCCGAAGGTGAATCCGGACTGTTGATTTTTGGCCCGCCAAGAGTCGGCAAAACAGTTAGTGCTTATCTTGCGGGCGGTTTCGGCCTGCATTTTCATGCTGATCGGCTAGTGTTTTTAGAGGCGGCTTCCACAGGGCTGCTCGCGTGGGGTGAGCTCTGGCCGGCCTGCTTTTACCGGGATGCACATGCGGTCCTGCCAGAATTCAATGCGGTCGCGCGGCCGTTCGACTGTGGCGGACAAACGTATCTTTACTTGGAAAAGCCGCGCCAGGCGAATGCGCCACTCTGCGTAAGGCTAGGCGCATGTGTTTTTCTCGAAAGACAGGACATGCACGGACATCGACTGACGCGGCTTCGCGAGGATGATTTCCGCCGGCGGCTCAGCGAATACCGGCAGTTTTCGGATGGCCGGAGTCCACAGATCGACCGGTCTGACGCCTGGAATCTTCTCTGCCGCTTGCCGGCGTTTCATCTTGCGCACGGAAGCGATCCGAGAGTTCCCGCCCGCCTTTTTCGTGATCTTATCGAGGGTCATGAGAGTTAGGAACGTCAACCCATGAATCCAGCGTTTGCTTCGGAAGTCGTCGAGTGCCTTCGCGTCTCAGGTTCGCCAAGAATAGACTCCGGCCGATTGGCAATATCCCGTCATCAATGGAAGCAGGCTCTCGAATGGCTCGATCATAGTGGCATCGCGCTCCTTTTCTGGAAACGGCTCAAGGATCTGGGGGAGGTTAGCGCAATTCCCTCCGAGATCGGTGAATGCCTGGAGCGGAATCTTGCTGACCATCGGTTGCGACTTGCGGAGATGGTGGCGGAATTCGACTCGATCAACCAGGGTTTTGAAGGCGCAGGGCTCGAATACGCGGCGATGAAGGGCCTCGCGCTGCCTTCCGATTACTGTCCGGACATTTTGCTGCGCACCACGTATGACTATGACTATCTGTTGCCTCGTGAATCGATGCAAACCGCAGAGATTGTATTGGAGGCTGCGGGCTACATTCGGAAGGACGACCCGGAAGAGCATCCGATCGTCTACTTCCACAAAGATCGCCCTGTGCGCGTCCCACTGTGCCGGGATGATCTTTACTCTCCTGCCTTTCCTCGCACGGTAGAGTTGCACTATCTTTTCTGGGATGCTGACCCGGTCAGAATCCCTCTCAAACTACCGTTTGATCCCCTGAACGAATTGGAACTCCGCCATTTCCCCGCGTATCCGGACCTTCAAAGGCCGTCCAGGCCAGAAAAGCCGGTTTGCTTTTATGCCCTTTCAGAGGTCAACGATCTCATCTTCGAGTTGCTCCACGCTTTCCGCCATATTTTGCACGGTTGGTGCCGGCTGCGCTCGCTCCTCGACATCGCTTGTTTGCTCGATCGTCGAGCCGCAGACGACGTCTTTTGGCACGACTTTCTTGAACGCCTAAAACCTTGCCCGGCGCTGGCTGACATTGCAGGAGTTGTGTTCTTGCTTTCTGCGAATTTGTTTGGCGTAGAGGTTCCGGATTTCATCGCAAGTCGAACCTCATCATGTTTGCGGCGTCCACTCGTTTCGTGGGTGAATCGCTACGGAAAGAGTTCGGCTCTGCAAAACTTCTCGGATAACAAGTTCAGCCTATTTCTGCACCGTGAGTTTATCGGAGACGATGCCACGTGGCGGGCAGTTGAGCGAAGCCGTCTCTTCCCGACGCACCGGCCAAACCAGGCGGTCCACAGCGCCGGTGGGAGCCTGCCCTCACGCGTGTCTGCGAAGTGGAGACAGGCTGTCTACGTCTCGCGCCGCCTAAAGCACCATGTGACGGCGACGGCGCGATACAAATTGGAGTCGCGCCGGTGGAACCGCCTCCAGTCAGGCGGCGACTGACAGGCATTTCGTCGGCCGAAATTAATCCATCGGGAGTTCCCCCGGCTTTACCGGGGCGGCGGTCGAAGTTTGACGGTTCCGGGAATCGGCACTGAAATGCCCCTCACCCGGCTCGCTCCGCTCGCCACCCTCTCCCGACAGGAGAGGGTAGGGAAAAATAAGGGATGTCCGCCCTCTCCGTGGAGTGTGGGGGACAACTAACGTTGCCGACGAAGAATCAATAAGTTACAAGGGCTGCTTCATCCGTAAGTTGTTGATTCTAGGTTCGACTTCCGAGTTGTCCCACAGACTCCGTGGGGAGAGGGTGCCCGACGTAGGAGGGCGGGTAAGGGGTTTTGCCTCAAGCATGATTTTTGCAGTGCGTGAAGGTAACGGCCAAGCCCCTTTGAGGAGCCGCCAATTCTATAGCTCCCGCCTCTGCTGGGGGATATTTACTCGTCTTGGAACTATGAGGCAATGCATCCTGTTCCTCGAGCAGCAGAGTTGGCGGTCTGGCGCCGAGCGCGTGCTAGATGAGGCTTTGCGCGCCCTAGAGGCGGATTTTCTCCCGCTTGTGGCTTTCCCCGAGGATGGCGCTTTTGCAGCGGAGCTTCGCCGCCGCGGTGTTGAAACACTACTCTTCCCGTTAGGCCGCTATCGGCCGGGTCCTAAATCGCTGGCTGACATGCTGTCTTTTCCCTCTCGCAGCTTGTATTGCGGGTTTTGGCTCGCTCAAACCATTCTTCGGCGGCACATCAGCGTGGTTTATATTAATAGCCCGCGCTGTCTCTTGGCAGGCGCGATCGCGGCACGGCTAACGGCAAGACCATCACTGTTCCACCTCCACATGACGATGACACGCCGGACTGATCTATGGGTGGCCGCGTGTGCCGCCCGCCATATCACCAAAATTATCGCTTGCTCTAAGACCGCTGCGTGCTCCCTGTCGGCGGCCGACGCGCGGCTGCGCGATTCCATTCAAGTCGTTTACAATCCGGTACGCAAACCGGTGGCGAACGGATTGCCGGCAGAAGTGGGCTTGGTTGCTTTGCTTGCAGGATCGAACGAACCGATCGTGGGTCTTGTAGGCCGTATCACGCCGCAAAAGGGGCATGATGTACTACTCAAAGCAGCGGCTCAGCTCGCGCAGCGCGGCAGAGTGATTCAAGTGGTTTTTGTAGGAGCGCCGGACCGGAACGCACCCGAGGATTTGGCTTACGTTCGAAAACTGGAAGCGGTCACCCGTGAGCTAGGCATAAAAGAGAGAGTCCACTGGGCCGGGTTCCAGGAGAATCCAAATCCCTTCTATGCCATCTTTGATGTGCTCGTCATTCCTTCAAAGGTCAGCGAGGGCTTGCCTCTCGTTGCCCTGGAAGCGATGCAATGGGGAGTGCCTGTGATTGGTTCCCGAATTGGCGGCATCCCCGAGGTCCTCTGCAATGGCGTGAATGGTTTTCTAGCGCCCCCAGGAGACGAGGAGGCGCTCGCAAGTTGCCTCGAGTGCGTTCTGAGCAATGCAGAGCTTCGTATGCGGTTGCAGTCCGGCGCTCGGGCCAGTATTGATGATCGGTTTTCTACCGAGTCGTTCTCTACGCAGATCCGGCAAGTTCTCTTCGAGCTTTCATCACATGGTCGAAAGCCGGATTCGAACTTCTGACGTTCCCGGCAATCTGCCGTCTAACAACGACAGCGTTCAGAATCGTTTCTAAGCAAACAGCTAGAACGTGACTTTCGTGCGCGCCGAAGCGGCGGGGACGCCGCCGCATCAGGTAGCTGCGCAGAGACAGCCCGCAGACCGCCAAGGCGGCGGTCTGCGCTACAGAGCAGGCCGGGGGCGGGGCAGGGTTTCCCTGGGCGGCGTCGGCACAAGGTCAATCAGTTGGCAGGATTCACTGCTGCGCCGGGAGGAGTAACCGTGGGCTTGGCCAGGATCAAATTCTGCCGCAGGCGCAAGAACATTCGAAGTACGGTTTCCTCCACAATTCCAGGTGGCTGGGCGGAATTGCGTTGCAGATTCATTTGCAGGGTTCCCCACGGATTTGCAATGGCCCGCTTCATTTCTGGTTCCTGCGCACCCGCAAGATCGACCTGCTCCTCCTGATTGGCCTCCCGGATCACTTCGTCGCGGCTCATACCTGAAGCTCGCGCCGATTGAATGAGTGAGATGGCCTTCCCTAGTTCCTCGAAGAACATCTTCCGGGCTGCCATCACGCGCGCGACGGAATCGTTGTCGCCGAACGTCACCCCATCGTCAAAGACCGCCGCTTTCAACTGAGGATCTATCTGCCAACGCGTCGACCCCCGCGATGGACCGGCTACCCTGACGCTTCTGGTTTCACCCGGTGCAAAGGTTTTATTCTGCCAGGGGTTCAGGAGTGAATCGAAGTAGATGGTGGTTTGGATGCGCCGCCCGTTCGCCGTCGAAGGCGTCCGCTCGACCTCCAGCAGGTAGGCCGTCAGGGAACCTTGGTGCCGGTTCGTGATCTGGACATCGACTGATCCGTCTGGCACGTGGTTGATGATTGTTGCGACCGGCGCTTCTTGGGTTAGGCAGAACGCCGGTATGAGCATCATGCTCACAACGATGGAAAGCAGTGCGCGCTTGTCCATAGTGACACGTCCTCCTTGGGGGCATCCTAACAACCTATTGAGGTGTAAGCAATATAGTCATCCGCATACCAAACTGGCTGGGCCACTGCACCCATACTCTGGCACTGGCCCGAAGGACAGCGGGTAGCTACGGTCAGCGATTTTCTGACCGTGGGTTTTGCCCCAATGAAAAAGCCCACGCTCAGGAAGGCGCTGAGCGTGGCTACCACTGTCGCGCCAGAATAAAGGTTAGCAATGTACTCAGAGAAAATGGAGACGAATGAGACAAAAGAGACGGTTTATTTCACTCGATGGTTGTGCAGAGCGCCATAGGTCGGCGGCGCCGCTACAGCATTTGTCGTCACTATAATTTGTAATCCTCAATAGAAGCAAACGCAGACAAGGCGCGGCCTTAAGCGGCTGAAGCCGCAATGAAAATACGGGCGTTCATGTCGGAGCTAAAGCTCCGACCCCCGAGGATTACCCAATGACCCCCTGCGAATTATCCGGCGAATTTCAGATTCACGACACTAGCTTGCCCCCGGCCTGCTTGCCGCAAGGCGTAATTTCATGCGAGCGGTATCGCGCTTGACGAACGCAAAGATTCCTATGAAGAGCAGCACCCCTGCCGCCACGTAGACAGACGCCGCCAGAGATATCGCAAATCCGAGGGTGCTCCGCTCGGCGATGTAGCCGATGACGACCGGAGCGATGCCGCCCCCTCCCAGCCAGCCCACCATGTTCATGAATCCCGCCGCCGTGCCGCGAGCTTCCGGCGGGATCACATCAAAAAGCGAAGCGAAGATGTTAGAGTCGTAAAGCCCCTTGAAGAAGCCCCAGGCGGTCAGCGCGACCAGGACCCATTCGATGGAACGCGCCCAGCCGCAGAGGACCACAAACGGAGCGCCGCACAGCACGGCGAGCGCCTGAACCATCATTCGCCCCCCTGGCCAGCGCCGGTGGAGAAGGTCGGCCATCCAGCCGCCGAGCGGCGATCCCACCGCGCTCGCGAGCTGCGCGAAGATCGTGGCCGAGAGACCCGCCAGCGCGAGATTCAGGTGGAACTTGCCGTAAAGAAACGACGGCATCCACGAGAGCAGGACGAGCGCGACGAAATTAGCACATGCGAAAGCGCCCATCAGCAGCAATACTGTGGGAGCGCCCCAAACAATCTTGAGGAACTCTCGCGCCGGAAGACGGGCCGGCGCCGGCTGACCGCCGGCCGCATCCGGATTATCCGCCGCTCCCCGGACCGGCTCGCCGAGCGCCCAAGTCAGGATGAATCCCAGCCCAATACCGAGACCGCCAAAGCAGATATACGACCATCGCCAGCCATAATGCTCGCCGATCAGTCCCGCGAAAACGCCTCCCGCAATCGTGCCAAGATAGACGCTCGTCTGGTGCGCGCCCATCGCCCGCGACCGGGTGGAAGGCCCGTGATAATCGCCGATCATCGACATCGCGGCAGGAAAGTAAAAAGTCTCGCCGAGGCCGTCCGCCGCCATGAACGGAAGGAGCTGGTGAAAAGTCCGCGCCAGAGGAGTGAATACAGCAATGACGCTCCAGGCAAACAGGCCTCCCAGAATCGCCGTCTTGCGCCGGACTCGATCGACGATGTTGCCTGCGAAAGGAGCCGAGAGGCCATACACCCAGGCGAAGGATGAGCCGAGCAGTCCCAGTTCGACCGCGGAAAGGTGCATCTCTTGTTTGAGCAGCGGGAAGAGCGAGAAAATGGCTTCGCGGTCGGCGTAGTTGAGCAGGGAAACGCACCACAGCATCCCGACCACGTACCAGGCATAGCGGCGGTTATTCGGTGTGTCCACGTGAGCTTGAGTTATTTGGATTACAAATTATAGTGACAGTTTTTTCTGTAGCGGCGCTCTCTGAGCACGGCTGTCCAAATTAAGGCTTGGCCAAAAACCTAATTTGGACAAGCCTGCTCTCTGAGCGCCGCCGTTTTAAGTACCGGCCGGCGGCCAGAGGCTGCCGCTACAACCGCCTCGGTTCAGGCGCCGGGCGTCGCCGGCGGCTTCTTCATGAGCCATACTTCCGCCACCTGACAGCCCCGGCCATTGTGGCCGAGTCCGGGCGGGCGGTTCCATCTCAGCCGCAGCTCCCCGCCCGCCATTGCGCGGGCGGGAATATCGAATTCGAGCGGCTGGATGGGCCACGGCTTGTTGATGTAACCGTGAATTTCGACGTTGCCATTGGCAAGCAGCCGGATTTTCTGCCTCATGCTATCGCCGGCGTAGACCACGCGAAGGCGGTACGGCGCCGCCGGATCGAGATCATGATAAAGCATCTCGAGCGGCGCGTCGTAAAGCGATTCCGCCCAGCACTTCCAGGCAGCCGGCACGGGCATCCTGGACCACTCCGGGTAGCCGTGCCCCACCAGCGACGATTGCCGGAATTCCGGATCGCGTTTTGCGCCCAGCCCGCGCAGTAAATGCGGCTGTCGCGGCAAATCCCCCAGATTGTCGTAAAACCCTCCGGGGCCGGGATTGGCGCGATCCAGAATTTCGGCGATTGCCTTATACCGCGCCTGATACGATGAAAGCTTGCGAATCCCGGCAAACTGCTCCTTCAGCCAGGGAGCATTGTTGAGCGGGGCGTCAAGCGTGTCGAGATTGGCGGCCCTCGACACTGCTTCGGCTTGATATCGTTCGACCGCCAGTTGCATATGGATGCTTTGAAACAGCGCCTCGCCGAGTTCGAGGATGCGAGTTCGGCATCCCCGCGCGGGAGGATCTGTTAAAAGGCTGTTCAGACACTGTTCGGCTTCGTCGAGCAGCGCCAGAAGGTCAATATCGCTGCTTGGCTCGACCCGCGTCCCGCCCACATCCAGAGGGTTCGGGCGGGCGCCATCCTGACGGATCGCTCCGAGTGCTTCCAGGGCCTGATATTCCGCGTTCTGTTCAGCGATCAGGCGCCGGCGCACGCAGGCGTCGTAATAGGCGCGATAGAGGCCCATTTGGAACCGCCAGTTTTCGAGCTCGCCCGGAGTGGCTTCGCTTTCCATGCTCTGGAATTGCTCGAGCGTCGTCTCCACATTTCCATTCGACAGCAGCGCGCCTTGCCAGTTCTCCTCGAGGCTCAGCAGACCCTGCGCAAAGTCGTCTCGCAGACGGTCCGAGATGAAGTAGCCGCTATAGTCGCGGAGAATATCGATGACCGGCCGTTCCGAATCCCAGCCGAGCGCGCTCCACAAGCATTTGTTGACGTCGTCATTGCAGCCTTCCGAATAAGTAATGAATCCGATTGAATACGGCGCCTGAAGACGAAAGATGTCCGCGTAAGCGCGGGGCCTCGGATTGATGACTTCGCGCCCTTCCGTGAGCGCATAAGCGAGATCCCAATCCGGCACAGGAAACTGGCACTCAACGCTGTGCGTGACGTCGGGGTAGAGCCGGATCGGATAGCGGAGCCTTTGGCGCAGAGCGGAGATCCCTATTCGAGTTTGAGGCCCGTAAACCACTCCGCTAAGCCAATCTGGCCGGCTGGCCGTGATGGCAAAGAATTCGTTCATCCAGTCTTCATCGAACGATTGAGGCGACATCCACATCTGGGCGCGGGGATGATAGCGATGCAAGTTTTCTGTCTGCTTTTCGAGCAATGCCATCAGCGTTTTCGGCTCGGTATCCCCGGGATCGCCCCCTGGAACAAACACCGCGTCAATACGCGGCAACGCTTGGAAGACTTCACCCCACTCGCGGAGCGCAAATTCGACGGTGGCCGGACTCAAGTAGTCTCTATCCATGGCCGGATACCAGATCCAAACGTCGAGTCCATATTCGTCGGCGAGGCGCGACATCTCAACCATCATCTGCATGGGCGGGAGCGTGAAGTGAGGGCTGTCCGGCTTGTCGTCGGACCGGGGCGGAATGATCTCGATGGCATTCGTCCCGAAAATGGCGAGATCGCGCAGGTACTGGTCCCACATCGGCACGTTCCAAGCATCATAGGCGTTGGTCTTCGGGCGGTAGCCGAGCTGGTGGCCGCGTAGTTTATATTTCGGCGCAGTGGCTACGTCGAGCGGTCCATCGAGCGCGATTCGCCCTTTCGACATGCGCAGTCTGCGCAGCAGTCCTCCCACTCCAAACAGCACTCCGCGCTCTCCCGACCCGGAAACTAAGACCACGGTCGAACCCGAACTGGAAGTGGCGCGCAGGCGATAGCCCTCGGGGTTTGCGGGCTGCTCACCGGACGGAAATGCAGGCAGATCCAGCCGCTTCAGCGCCTGGTAAGGACCAACCACAATAGCCTGGGAGGAGTCTGGCGTCAGGCGCTCAACCACCCGCCAGCGAATCTGAGCGCGCTTTTCAACTTCCTCGGTTAAAACCTGAACGGCCTTCCTTTCGCGTTGCGAAAGCGCAGGCGGTGCGATTACCACAGCCTGGCTGAGGTCCAAGGATGGATTGCCGAGGGCCGGAGCAGCACCTGTTCCGCCTCGTGACGCCTGCCTATCTTGGCCGGTCTTGAGCGGCGAGCCGAGCAGGCGCGAGGCCGGGAAAAAGCCTGTGAGCGCCGTGCCGCCTTGAAGAAAGCTTCTTCGATCCACGAATTCTCCTTGGAAATGAATGGATGGCCACGGCATGATCCTCGTGCCGTGGATTTGGCAACCTATTGAGGATTACAAATTATGGTGACAATCTTTTCTGTAGCGGCGCTCTCTGAGCGCCGGTATTTATTCTTCAAAAGGCCGGCGGCCAGAGGCCGCCGCTACAATATTTGTTGTCACTATAATTTGTAATCTTCAATAGGCATCCCGATTCGCTTCCTATCGACCGCCGTTACTCGAAAAACCTGCCCCGGAGCTGTTGCGGGGTGAAGCCGGGACTCAGAGCGCTCTCCATCAAGGCCTTCTCCCTGGCCTTGACTGAATCCACCGCCTGCGGGAGCCGAGCCAGCGATTCTCGAGGAATCTCGATGAGACCGTTTTCGTCGCCGTGCAGTAAATCTCCGGACCGGATCGCCAGCCCGAGGACCTGCACAGGAACGCCAACCCGCGCCACTCGGAAATTGCTGTGACTGCCCACCGCTCCGCGCGCGAAGCATTGGAAGCGCAACGCCCTCATCTGCTCCAGATCACGCACCGCGCAGTCCGTTATTAAACCAGCCGCGCCGAAACGCGCGAAGAAAGTTGCCATCACCTCTCCGCAGTGGGTTGCAAAATCAGCATGCCCGCCGATTTCCTGGAACGCAACAATCGCCGGCTTGGGTGATTCGGACACCGCCTGGAATAGATCGATAAACGCTTTCTCTTCTTTGGGGCTCGCAGGGGTCATGCTTTCCACCTGCGCGGTCACCGCGTATCCGCAAAGGCGGCCCAATTCCGGAAACAGGCAACGGAGCTCGACCGGCGCGAACCCTTCGGTATTCGGGCGCAAATGGAGGGTTTCAATGGCGTTTGCCAAAGTGGGAGTGTCAACCGCCTTGAGCTGGTCAATCGTCCAGACGCTCTGTTGTCCTTCGCTCATCAATCTCTCATCAATTCGCTTCCCGGCCCCGAATCGTTTGTGGCGGCGCGCGGGGTCGCGGTGTCAGTCCGTTAGTGTGCCACCGCCGGGCTTGGCGAGCAATCCTTTGGGCCTTCGGGCCTTTATGCCTTCAGGCACTTTTCAAGCCAGCCGGGAAACCACTCGCGAAAAGCGGCGACGGGCCGTTCCAGCCGGGATACCACCGGCCAGGCTAGAGATTCCATGTGGAAGCCTCGAACTTCCAGGGCAAGGTGAATTCCCCACGGAACCGGTAGAGTGTCAAGCTGCGCGATCAATTCATTCCCCAGCCGCTGAAGCTCCACGGCGCGCCGGCTGTCTCCGCTGCGGCACGACCGGTCCAACACCACAGCCCATTCGGGGCAGACGCTGGCGATGCCTGAAATGGCGCCGTCCGCTCCGTGCTGGTAAGCGTCAACGATGAGCGAGTCATCTCCGTTCAGGTAAATCATCGGCACTTGCGCCTTGGCGCGCCCGATGCGCGAAGGGTTCTCGGGATTTCCTGAACTGTCCTTGAGTCCAACCACGTTTGGGCTGGACTCGATCAGCGCCAGGATCGTGTCCAGGCCGAGATCATTCGTGAACTGCGGGATGTGATACACCAACACCGGCAGTGGGAGTTTTGACGTGACGTTGGCAATGATCTCGCCGAGCGTGTCCGCATCAAATGGGAAGAACGCGGGCGGCGGCAGCAGCACAGCTTCCGCGCCGCGCATTGCCGCGGCCTGCGCGAACCGCCACACCTGCCCGGCATTCTCCGCTCCGGCTCCGGCAACCACCGGCGCGCTTCCTTGTACCCGCTCGATCACCCCGCGCAGAATCTGTTCGCGCTGTTCAATGCTGTAAGCAGCGTATTCGCCTGTCGCTCCCCCCACACAAAAGCCCCGGATGCCCGAATCCAGCAAGAATTCGATGATTGGGTCCATGGCGCTAATATCCGGGGCGCCATCATCCCCCAGAGGCGTGGGCAGCGCCGCAAAGATGCCCGTAAGAGATGGGATTTTCTTAGCCATTCGGCTGCTGCCTGACCCGCGATCGAGAGCCATGTCGACATAATATATCCAATTGAATACAAGTTGAACATATTTTAGCGCGCATGGTATTTTATGTACCCTAGTGGTATACTGGCGCAATGAATAGGGTGAAGCCTTCTCGCCGGCTCGTTGAGGGATCGTCGGTTCGGGAGAGGGCCTATCGTCAGGTGCTGCAAAAGATCGCCTCGGCTGAGCTCGAGGCGGGTCACCCGATTTCCGAACTCGCGCTGGCGAAGGAGCTGGGCATGAGCCGCACGCCCATCCGCGAAGCGCTCGGACAACTGGTGGCAGAAGGCGTGCTGGAGCAAGGGCCGAACGGCGGGGCGAGCGTCGTCAAACTGACGCGGCAGGACATGATCGACCTCTACGAGTTGCGGGAGGCGCTCGAGGTGTATGCTGTCGGCAAGGCGGCGCGCCAGCCCCTCGCGTCCTCGGAGCTCGACAATCTCGAGAAATTGGCTGATGCAACCCTGGAACTGAAGCAGGAGATCGATCGGTCCGGAAACCCGGCGCTCGACGCGCAACAGATGCGGCGATTCATCGCCCATGACTTTGGCTTTCACGCGCGGTTGATGCATCTCTCGGCGAACAGCCGCATCCGCAAGGTGGTCAATGAAACGCGCGTGCTCACCCGTATTTTCGCCATGGGACGGCAGGGCCATGGCACGGCGCAACTGGAGCGGATCCATCGCGAGCACGGCGAGGTGGTTAGCGCCCTTGCTCAGCAGGATCGGGAGCGGGCGATGCGCGTCATCTCCGATCATATTCAGAACAGCCTTCGGGAACGACTCGAAGATTTCGACCGTTGTGAGCTCGAGACGTCGCTCCGCGACACGTTTCCATTCGTTTTCGATATTCAGCGCCTTACGGAAGCCGGCGACGAGCGCGAGAACTCCGGGCCAAGGTCCGATTCTCATCAGGGTTGACGGCGGGGTTGAAACCCCTAAACGGTTGACTTGAGTACTGTAGTTCATAATTACTGTGACGTATTGCCCTTACGCTTCTCGAACGCCCTCTCTACCGTTTCTTTGTAGCGCAGACCTCCGTATTTGAGGTCTGCGGCTTTCTACCCATTCAAAGGCCGCAGACCGCAAAGGAGGCGGTCTGCGCTACAGAGCTGGCCGAGGGGAAAGTTGCGTGAGCGAGCTTACGAAATCCTGCAACTTTCAAGGAAGGAGAACGAGGGTGAAAGGTAAACTTTGCATCATCAGTTTGCTTTCGGTGGCGCTGGGGCTGCCCCTTTTTGCTCAGCAAAACGGCGCAACGGTGACCGGGCATGTTTACGACCCTTCCGGAGCGCCGGTTGCGGGGGCGAGAATCACGGCAAAATGGATGGCGACGGGAGCGGTTTCCACCGCCGAGTCCGATCCGACCGGGCTTTACCAGCTCTCCTTCTTGAACCCGGGCCAGTACGAATTCACTGTCGAGAAGCAAGGTTTCAGGCAGTTTGTGCAGGGCGGAGTCACTCTGTTGGTGGCGCAAAAGGCGGTGATGGATTTCAAGCTGCTGCTTGGGAGCGTGACCCAGTCGGTCAATGTGACCGCCAATGCGCCGCTCTTGCAAGCCGAATCGGGTGAGCAGAGCTGGACGATTGATTCTCAGCGGCTCACGGCAATTCCCATCCGCAATCTCAACACTATTGAGAGCACGTGGTTCGCCCCTGGCGTGACGCTGACGGGCTCGGTCACCAAGCTCCGGCCCTTCGACACTTCCGGCAGCCAGCAAGAGGACATCAACGGCGGCATGTCGGGCCAAGGAGGCCAGAAGGGGCAAGAGGGACAGGCGACGACCAGCGGAAATCTGGTGCTGGTGGATGGCGTTTCGGCCAATACGCACGCGGTGGGCGTGGGCTTCAACGCCATTTCGGACACGGTCCAGGAAGTTAATCTTCAGACCACGATGTATGACGCTCAATATGGCTGGAGCACGGGCGGCGTGGTGAACACGATCACTCGCGGCGCGACCAACCAATGGCACGGCGATGTCTACGAATACTTTCAAGATACGCCCCTGAACGCGAACTACTGGCAGAACAACCGGGTGGGCATTCCGAGAATACCCTGGCACATGAACTTTTACGGCGGCAGCGTTGGCGCTCCCATCAAGAAAAATAAGTGGTTCCTGTTTTTTGCTTACCAGGAAATCAAGCAAGTGCAACCGGACCCGTTCGTCAGCTCGGTGCCCACGGCAGCCATGAGGGCCGGAGACTTTTCACACGTGCTGACCAGCACGGGCCAGCTCCAAACCATTTATGATCCTCTGACCACCCCGGCTTCCTGCGCTTCCGCGGCTTGCGCGCGGACAGCGTTTCAGGGCAATGTCATTCCCACCACCCGAATCAATCCGGTGGCGAAGGCCGTTCTTGCTCTGATCCCGCTCCCCAACGCGCCTGGCAACCCTGTCACGGGTCTGGGCAATTTGGTGAACACGGGCAGCTCACGGAAGTTTCTGGATAATTTCCCCGAGTTCTCGGGGAGAATCGACTACAATTTGTCCGAAAAAACACGCGCTTTCTTCCGCTATTCATGGAATGCGCTTGCGGAAACTCGCGGCTACCATTATTCAACCTCATCGTCTCTCAACACCGCCGAGACCAGCACTAATTCTCCTTTTACCCGTGCGAATGACGATTTCACATTCCAGGTTAATCACGCCTTCAACCCCACTACCGTTCTCGAGTTTCGCACCGGAATGGACCGCTTTCTTTCAACCTCGGGCAGCGACATCAGCAATGGTTTTAACGTCTCCAGCCTGGGCTTTTCGCCGGCCTTTGTGAGCGAGGCCGCCAAGTATTTCCCCGAATTCCTCTGGTCAGGCTACAACGGCGCGGGTTCCTCGCCTGAAGGCGTGACGCCGGCCGATTTCACCTACTCGAACGAATTGGTTCTCGCTAAGACGTATAACCAGCACAATCTGAAGTTCGGCTTCCAGAATATGGAAGTTGGCGAAAACACTGAGCAGCCCGGTTTTTATGCCGGGCAGTTCAGCTTTAACGGAACTTTCACCACGGCCAACCCTCTCGCGCCTTCGTCAGCCACGGGAAACCCGATGGCGGACTTCTTGCTGGGTTACCCGAGCTCTGGGCTTATTCAAGTGCTGAGCGCCCCGGCGCTGATGGAGCATCTATGGTCGGTTTTCGGCCAGGATGATATCCACGCTTCACGCAAGCTGACGCTGAACGTCGGTTTGCGATGGGATTATCTCGGGCCGCTCTCCGACCGTTTCAACGCGCTGACGCGAGGGTTTTGCTTCACGTGCGCAAGCCCGCTCCAAATTCCCGGGATGAACTTGCAGGGAGGATTGGAATACGCGGGCGCGGGAGGCAATGCGCGCGGCATCTTTAACCCCCAGTATCGCAACTTTGGCCCCCGCTTCGCTTTTGCGTATCAAGCGCGGCCAAACACGGTCATTCGCGGCGGCTACGGAATGATCTACGCGCAAGCCATGGACAATCCGGGCGCCGCGCCGGGATTCAGCCAGACCACCAACATGGTCAGTTCGGTGCAGGAAGGCATTCCGTTCAATACCCTCACGAATCCATTCCCGACGGGAATACTTCGCCCGGTGGGCAGCGGCCAAGGCCTCGCAACCGGCATCGGCCAAAGCATCGTATTTGCTGATCCCGATATGAACATCCCGCGAACGGAGCAATACTCGCTGAACGTTCAACACCAGTTCGGAGCGAACTGGATGGCGAGCGTCGCCTACGTGGGAAGCTATATCAGCCGCTTGCCGGTGACGATGAACGTGAATTATCTGCCCCTTTCGGCTCTGAATCTCGGTTCGTCCGTGCTGACCCACAGCGTGGCTAACCCATTTCTGGCGGCCTCGAGCGTGACCGCGGACGCTCCATACCTGGGCCTGTTATCAGGCACCTATCTGGCCGCGCCCACCGTGCAGGAGCAGCAGTTGCTTGTCCCTTACCCTCAATATCCCGTAAACGGGGTCATGGAACAGTTTGTTCCGGTCGGCAAATCAAAGTTCAATAGTCTTCAGTTGGATCTGGAAAAACGCATGGGGGCGGGCCTGGATTTCGACGCGAACTTCACGTGGGAGAAAACCATGCAAGCAATGGCGTATCTCAATCCCACCGATCCTGCCCCTGCCTGGACGATCTCCCCTTATGATGTGCCCATGCAGGTAAAGCTCAGCGGCGTATGGAACCTGCCCTTCGGACCCGGCAGGCGATTTGGGCGCCGCGCCAATCCATTGTTAAGCCGCCTGCTGGGAGGCTGGTTTACCAGCGGGCTCTTCGCGTGGCAAGCCGGCGTTCCCATGCCCTTTCCTTTAGGCGTGGCGCCCACCGGCAATTCCGAAAGCACGCCCAACCAATCCATCAATCGCTGGTTTAATACGTGCACGCTGCTGGCGAACGGCTCGACTACCGACTGCCTGGCCAATGAACAGCCGGCCTGGGTTATCCGGCAGCCGTTCCAGCTTATGACCTGGTCTCCGTATCTCAACAGAATTCGCGAACCGGAGATCGGCGATCTGGAGCTTGCGGTGGGGAAGGATACGCGCATCAATGAACGTTATACGCTCAAATTCCGCGCTGACTTTATCAACGCCACCAACACTACGCAGTGGTCATTCAATGGACCGGATACGACGGCCACCGACGGCACGTTTGGAGCATTCGCAAATTTTACCAACCCCAGCAATGACATGCGCGTGATCATGCTTTCGTTGCGGTTTGAATTTTAGCGGGGTCCGTTGAATCCCGCGCGCCTCGAAAGGTCATGCTGCCGCCCGCCATTCAATCAGGGCGGCGCCGTGCCGCTAGTGTCGGAAATCTGAAATCCGCCGGATAATTCGTAGGGGGTCGTTGGGTAATCCTCAGGGGGTCGGAGCTTTAGCTCCGACATGAACGCCCGTATTTTCATTGCGGCTTCACAGGCTGCGGAAAAACGCTGATTTTTTTGTTTTTCGCTGTTTTCCGCTGCGAATTGTTGGCCATCATGGATTTTTCCGCAGAGGTTTTCGCGGTCTGGGGTGTTCCGGGGAGGCTGTTTTCGGCTCCCGGA
>DASZAE010000475.1:0-4229 GCA_035945515.1 Terriglobia bacterium | reverse complement strand
GGCGGCCTCTGGCCGCCGGGTTTTAATAGTTAAAGACCGGCGGCCAGAGGCCGCCGCTACAGAATCAGGCGCCGCCGACTTATGGCGACATAAAATCGCCGCTACCGCGCTGAACTGGTTTTTCGGCAACCTGCCAGCTTGTTCCTAAGTAGTAAATACTGAGGAGCAGAAGCCGCCGCTATGGTTTAATTCAACTTGACGGGCGCTATCTTGAGTGATACAACGAAATTAGTTTTGGGGGGTTCGTGTTGGTGACGCCACCGTAAGCAACGAAGGCGGAGAATTTGGTAACTCCTGCTAACGAAGCTGAGTGTTGCTGTATGCCGGGCGAAGCGCCTGCTGCAATCCTGAGGCGCGAAGCCCTATTCCTATATTTCGCCCCGCCCTTTAATTCCAGATTCAATCCCTTTCTCGGCCCTTTGCGTAATATCAGTTATAGAGGGCATAGGTGTGTGGGCGCCGTCTCCGGCTGCTTCGGGACGAATCCTGGTGTTGAGGAGAGGACATGAAAAAGCAATCACTTTTATTGATGGTGTTAGCCCTTTGCGCGTTAATGCTGGCGCCGGCAAAGCCGGGCCGCGCGGACAATCTCTACGGAACGATTCGCGGCTTAGTCAAGGACCAGTCAGGCGCGGTGATTCCGGGGGCAACAGTCAAAGTGATCGACCCGAGCACGGGCATATCGCACCAAGTGATGAGCCGGGGTGACGGCAGTTTTGAGGTGCTGAACCTTCTTGCGCCCGCCACTTACAACGTCACGGTCGAGAAGAGCGGATTTGAGGTGTTCACCAACACCGGCGTTCGCCTGAACATCAACCAGGTTTTTGTTGTGAACGCGACGCTCCAAGTAGGATCAGCCTCCCAGCAGGTAACAGTGGAGGCTAATGCCGCGCAAATTGACACCACCAGTATGCAACTGGGCGCTACAATCACCGGCAACACTATTGTTGATTTGCCGCTGGCCGGCCGCAACTGGATTCAGCTTCAGCAATTGCAGCCTGGCGTGGTGGGGGCGACCGACCGCTTCGGGTCGGGCCGGATGGGGACGAACTATGCGACCAATGGCTCAGAGACTACGCAGAATGCTTTCTACATCAATGGCGTTGATACGGCTGACATTTCGCTTAACACGGCTGGCATCGTTCCGAGCCCCGATGCGATTGGGGAATTCCACATGATCACCAGCACGATTAACCCCGAGTATGGGCGAAACTCCGGGGCCATCCTGAACGCGGTCATCAAAAATGGGACAAATCAGCTTCACGGCGACGGATTTGAATTTTACCGGGATATCAGCCTGGATGCCCGGAATTTCTTTCAACCCACCGTAGCGCCTTACCATCAGAACGAGTTTGGAGGCACATTAGGCGGCCCGGTTCTGCTGCCCCACATCTATAATGGCAGGGACAAAACATTCTTTTTCTTGTCCTATCAGGGCTATCGAAACATCACGCCCCAGGCCTTCGGCGTGCCCACTGTGTTTACACAGGACGAACGAGGCGGCGCTTTCCCCGCGCTCGCAACCTCCGCCGGAAGTTCGGCGTTTCCCTTGACAGGAGACAATGGAATTGTCTATCCGGCCGGCACCCCCTATTCGACTGTTTTTTCGGGTGGAACTATTCCCAAAGCTGACTTGAATCCGCTGGCGCTCAAGTTAATGAATCAGTTTGTGCCCCTTCCCAATGCGCCTGGAAACGGGTATAGCTTCACCCCATCCGCGGCGTCGCTGGACGACCAATTCATTGCCCGGATCGATCAGACGTTCAGCAGCAAGGATTCGATCTGGGGCTACATGTATTGGGAGCGCAATCCGGTTACGGACACCCTGCCTTTCACCGGCGCCACGGTTCCCGGCTTTAGTTCCGTGAATCAGCTACATGAGCAGCAATACGCTCTGGCTTGGAATCACATCTTCAACGGTTCTACCTTAAATGAGGCGAGGTTTAGTTATTTCCGCTTTAATTACAACGCCGTGAACCCGGAAACCCCAATCAATCCTACAAGTTACGGCTTTACTGGGATCCACCCACAGAACCCTGCCGCAGCTTCAATCCCGGTAATAAACGTTGTGGGGGATTTTACCCTGGGTTTCAGCTTGTTCGGGCCTCAGCCGCGCCTCGAAAATACCTACCAGGTCATCGATAATTTCTCGAAAATCGCAGGGCGTCATTCGATCAAGGCAGGCTTTACTATGGATCGCTTTGAAGTTTACAACCCGTTCTACGCCTATCTGAGCGGATCTTACACGTTTGGGGGGGCGGGAGCGTTTTCTACGGGGACTCCGGGAGCTGACTTCTTGTTGGGGCTTCCCGATCAGTACGTGCAGACAAACGGCTCTATCATCAACGCGCGATCGAGAGAGTATTACTCATACGTTCAGGACGAATTTAAGTTGCGGCCCAACCTCACAATAACGTATGGGACCGGGTGGGATATCGAAACCCCTTACCTGAATCTTTACTATGCAGGAAGGGACGTGAATGCTTTCCGGCCTGGGCAGCAATCGACGGTTTTTCCGACGGCTCCCGCAGGCGTGCTATGGCCGGGCGATGCTGGAATCAATAGCGCAGGCGGAGTAAAGACCCCGTATAAGGACTTCGGTCCCCGCCTTGGCTTCGCTTGGAGTCCAGGGAGTTCGCAAAAGTGGAGCATTCACGCCGGCGCTGGCATTTACTATAACCGGACTGAGGAAGAAGTAGCCTTGCAGAACCTTTCCACGCCCCCATTTTCAGTGACTTCATTAGGGGCAGGGGGCATTGGCGGCGCGCCGAGCTTCGCCAATCCCTTTAGCGGCTATTGCGAGGCAGCAGCTCCGGTTCCTTGCTCGGCGACCAATCCATTCCCATATACTGCTCCTGCGCCTGGCGCCAAGGTGGACTTCTCTGCTTTGGAGCCGTTGACGATCAATTCGCTCAGCCCGAACTTCGGCGTGCCGATGTCAGAGAACTATAACCTGACTATCGAGCGGCAACTAACGAATGCGATGATTTTAACCGTCGCCTACGTCGGTAACGTCGCGCACCACCTTGAAGGGAATTATGAATTGAATCCTGCCGGGCAGGCGCCAGGACTAAATCCGGGCGCTGCCACCCTCGGTTGCACCCCTGGAAACTTGGGCACTTGTGATCCAACCTCGTTCCGGTATAATCCGCTCACAACCGGCTTAGGGGCCATCAACCAGCAGGATACGTCGTTTAATTCGAACTATAATTCGCTGCAGGTCTCGCTGAATAAACGCTTTAGCCACGGACTCGATTTCCTTGCGTCCTACACGTGGTCGCGTTATTTCGATCAGAACTCGCTGGCGGATAACCAGGATGGCTTCCAGGCGCCAGGCATCAACCCATTCGATTTCGCGTCCATGTATGCGCCATCAGACAACGACGCGCCGCAACGATTTGTGTTCAGCTATGATTACACCCTCCCCATTTATCACTTCATCCATCGGATGCGCCCGCTGACCGATGGTTGGAGGCTGGCAGGCATCACGACATTCCAGTCAGGCACACCGATCCTGGTATCAAATACGGCCAATCCCTCGCTCACCTGCTGGTCTGCCGTAGAAGTCGACGACGTTCCTTGCTGGGACCGGCCCAACCGGGTGGCGGGTGTTCCGGTGAATATCGGCGATCCGCGCAATTACAATATCAACGGCCAAAGCAATTACTGGTTTAACCCTGCCGCCTTCTCCATGGCCGCGCCTGGAACAGGCATTGGAAATTCGTCGCGCAATCCGATTTACAGCCCTGGGATCAATAACTTCGATATTGGTCTCTACAAAGACATCCACTTTACCGAATCCAAATATATCGAGCTGCGTTTCGAGACTTACAACACCTTTAACCACACCCAATTTGCTCAGGGCAATTACGAACCTAGCAACAATATAGGGGGCGTTGTATCGGATATAAACGATCCTCGATTTGGCCGCGTTATTGTTGCCAACTCGCCTCGAGTTATACAGCTTAGCGGAAAGATATATTTTTAGGTTCTGAATCTAAAATTCGCTGCATAATTCTCAGGGGAGCGTTGGGTAATCCTAGGGGGTCGGAGCTTTAGCTCCGACATGAACGCCCGTATTTTCATTGCGGCTTTACAGGCTGCGGAAAAACGCTGATTTTTTTGTTTTTCGCTGTTTTCCGCTGCGAATTGTTGGCCATCATGGATTTTTCCGCAGAGGTTTTCGCGGTCTGGGGTGTTCCGGGGAGGCTGTTTTCGGCTCCCGGAGA
>DASZAE010000474.1:0-6398 GCA_035945515.1 Terriglobia bacterium | reverse complement strand
GGCGGCCTCTGGCCGCCGGTCGTTATTATCTAAAAGCCGGCGGCCAGAGGCCGCCGCTACAACTTAAAAACTGCAGTTATCACACATGCTTTTTATGCCCATCATGCCGTCGGGACAGCGGCGCTACATCAGCGATTTATATGCTTAGCGGGATCAGACAGGTTTTCGAGCGCACCGTCGTCGGCAACTCTCCGGCCTCACTGGTGAAGTGGGGCAAGGCGATGCCACGTCCGGTGATCCGCCGCATTCAAACTGACGCGTTCCGCAAGGCTGTCCGCTACGCCGCCCGCCGCCAGAAATTTTTCGCTGCGAAACTGCATGAGCGCGGAATTGATCCGCTCAAGGTTAGGAAGCCGGAAGACCTGGGCGATATTTTTACTACGCCAGAGGACTTAATTTCGCGCCCGGCGGAAGATTTTCTCTGCCGCGATCCGCAAGCGGTTTTCGAGACCACGGGCACGTCGGGGCCGCCCAAGCGAATCTATTTCAGCTACGACGAACTTGACCGCTCTGCCCGCTATGAGGCGGCGGCGCTGGCCGAGAACGGCGTCACGACGGGCGACCGTGTGGTGTGCACGTTCGATGCAGGCTACTGGGTGAGTAGCTGGGTGACGTATCTGGCCTGTAAGCACCTGGGCGTCCTTTGCTCCGCGGTGGGCAAGCCGCAGCCGCGTGACGTTTATGGACGCATGGCGACTTACCGCTACAACGTCATTGCGGCGGACCCCACCTGGCTGGTAAGTTTTACCGAAATCGCCGAAAGGGAAGGCGTGTTTCCGGTGAAGCTTATCTTGGCGGCGGGCGACCGGATGACGGACGTGTATCGCAATTATGTCCAGAGCGTGTGGAAGACGCCCGTGGTGCTGGGCTACGGCTCGACGGAAGCGGGCGGAGGTCTTGGCATGGAGTGCCGCCAGAGCAAGGGCTATCACGTGGATGAGTTCAACTTTCTTTTTGAAATCCTTGAGCCGGATTCTGAGGGATACGGCGAGCTTGTTTTCACTACGCTTTCGCGCCGCATCGAACCTTTGATTCGCTACCGCGCGCGGGATATTACCCGGCTGGATACGAATCCCTGCGTCTGTGGCGCAACGCTGGGACGCCTGGACATGATCCGGGGCCGCCGCGATGAAATGGTGGTGATGGGCGCCGGAAACATGCACCCGGCGATTTTCGAGCGGATTCTCCATGATGTTGATGGCATCAGCGACCTCTGGCAAGTGGCCGTCCGCCAGGAAGGATTGCGCGATATTCTCGAATTCCGGCTGGAATTAACGAACGGCATCGATTCCAAGCGCGTCGAGGAATCCGTGTCGCGGAATATCGAGGCGCGCTATCCGGATATCTGGGCGAACCACCTCTGCGATATGTACCATCTGGCGTTCAAATTTCTTCCGGCGGGCAGCCTTGCGCCCTCACGGAAGCCCCGGCGGCTTGTGGACGAAAGAAACGCGCAATGAAGCAGTGCTGTAGCGGCGGCCTCTGGCCGCCGGCTTTTACTATTAAAAACCGGCGGCCAGAGGCCACCGCTACAGCTTCGGGGGGCAGGAACCGCTGGAGCAAAGAAGCTTCTAGTTCCTGCGCAACTTTGATGAACCCATTGAACCAATGACTCAGTCATTAAATGACTCAATCGCGCCGCTTCCGCGTCCTATTGTGTTTAGCGATTTCGACGGGACGATTACGCTCGCTGATGTGACCGATGAAATTCTGTCGCGCCTTGCTCATCCATCTTGGCAAGAGATTGAGCAGTTGTGGAAGGCGGGAAGGATCGGCTCGCGCGAGTGCCTCACGCGGCAGCTCGCGCTCGTCGAAACAACGCCTGGGGCGCTGAATGCGCTTATCGATTCGATTCCGATCGATCTGGGATTCGTGGACTTTGTCCGCTTTGTCCGTAAAAACCGTATCCCGTTTTTTGTGACCAGTGACGGCATGGATTACGTCATCCGGCGGGTGCTCTCTCATTCCGGCCTGCATCTCCGTCCGCGCAATGGCGCGCAGTTTTATTCGACTAGTGGCCAGCTTGTCGAGGGCCGGATTTCCATCTCGTTCCCTCACGCTGTTGTTTCCTGCGCGCACGGTTGCGCAACCTGTAAACCGGCGGCGCTGGATAAGCTGCGTGGCAACCACTGGCCGGTGATTTACGTGGGAGACGGACTCTCGGACCGCCACGCGATACGGCACGCTGACTTTGTGTACGCGCGTCAGCCGCTGCTCAGCCTCTGCCGGGAAGAGAACATCCCCTGCCGCCCGTTTGAAACTTTCGCCGACATCACGCAAGCCCTGGTCCGCTGGCGAGGCGGCGAAGCTGCAACCGAGATGCGGGAAGCCGCCCGCGCGCGGCCTGTTTTAATGAAGCCCAGCCGGGAGCGCGGCGTTTTAGTCAGATCGTAGGCTGAACCTGCAATAATGCGAGGTCTTGGTTTTCCCTTCTTCACCCAAAATGCTCAGCTCGAAATTGACGCGTGGAGCGGGAAGCTGAAAGATAACAGTTCATATTCAGCTTCCGCCCTGCTGGAGATTTAACTTGGCCGAAACCATCCGCTCAACCGCTGAACTGCTCGCGCTCGAAAAACAATACTGCTCCTTCGGCGATACCGTTCATTATCTCGATCCGCCCAAAGTTTTTACGCAATGCGAGGGAAGTTATCTCTACGATGAAAACGGCACGCCGTATCTTGATTTGCAGATGTGGTACTCGGCGGCGAGCTTCGGCTACAAGAACCAGCGCCTCAACGATGCCCTGAAGCGCCAGCTCGACCGCCTGCCGCAGCTCGCCTGCCAGTACCTGCATGCCGAAAAAGTAGAAGTAGCCGAGCGCATCGCGCGCGCCTGTGAGCAGCGTTTCGGGGTAAAGGGCCGCGTGCACTTCAACGTGGGCGGCTCGCAAGCGATTGAAGACTCGCTGAAAATCGTCCGCAACGTCACAGGCAAAAACCTGATGTTCGCCTTCATGGGCGGCTACCACGGGCGCACGCTGGGCGCCACCGCCATCACTTCGAGTTACCGCTACCGGCGGCGCTACGGCCACTTCAGCGACCGCGGGCAATTCGTTTTCTATCCTTACTGCTTCCGCTGCATTTACGATTTGAAGCCGGAAACATGCGGCCTCTATTGCCAGGATCAGTTCGCCAAGCTCTTTGACAGCGAGTATTACGGGGTATGGGACGCGAAAGCCGGCGCTGCCGAATATGGTGCGTTTTACATCGAAGCCGTGCAGGGCACGGGCGGCTACGTGATCCCGCCCAAGGACTATTTCAAGAGGCTTGAAGCGACGTGCCGCAAGCACAAGATTCTGATTGTTGACGACGAAATCCAAATGGGCTTCTATCGCACCGGAAAGCTCTGGGCGATTGAGAATTTCGGCCTCACGCCGGATATCATCGTGTTTGGCAAGGCGCTCACCAACGGGCTCAATCCGATTTCTGGACTCTGGGCGCGCGAAGACCTGATTACGCCGGAAGTGTTTCCTCCCGGCTCGACGCACTCCACCTTTTCCTCGAACTCGATCGGCACCGCCGTGGCGCTCGAAAACCTGAAGATGATGGAAGACACCGATTATGAGAGTCTGGTCACGGCCAAAGGCGCGTATTTCCTGGCCGGACTGCGCGAGCTGCAAAAACGCCACGCCGGAGTAATCGGCCAGGTGGACGGGATTGGGCTTGCGCTGCGCATTGAAGTCTGCAAGCCGGACGGACGCTCGCCCGACCGCGAGCTTACGGATCGCATCTTCGCCGAGGGCTTGAAGGGTGAAATCGAAGAGGGCGGAAAGAAGTACGGACTGGTGCTCGACGTGGGCGGGTATTACAAGAACGTGTTCACGCTTGCGCCGTCGTTCACCATCACGCGCGAGGAAACGGACCTTGCCATCAAGCTGCTTGACCAACTTTTCAGGCGGTGCCGCGGATGAAATCAATCCTTGTTCCAGGAATGCGACATTTGCAACACGTGAGACAGATGCGTTTTCACGGTTGCGCGATTCTGACGCTAGGCTGCCTGATTTTCGCTTTCGCGCAGGCTTCAAATCTGGCGGCGCAGCAAGCCGGGTCAGACCAGGCGGGACAAGCCGGACAATCTCAAAGGGCTCAAGAGTCTCAATCGCCCTCGCCTACGGTCGAGGCGCAAACAGCTTCTAGCATAAAGTGGCTGTTTACCTATGAGGGCAAACCGGCGAATGAGCTGGCCGCCGATCATCAGTTCGAGCCGATGCTTAATCATTATTTCCCCAAGACGCTGGTTAAATTTTGGAGCACGCAAAGCCAGGCCAAGTACGTTCCCGCCGTGGCGCTTGAATTCCTCAGCGGTGAACCCGACAAAGTACGAGTGGACGAGGGCCGTTACGTGATCGCCAGCGGATGCCTGGCGCGTTTCTGCGAAGACCGCGGGATGCTCTGGGTGGACACGCACATCGATACCAGCACTTCGCAACCCACGTTTGTCTTCGCCGCGCTCGATGTGCGAGACGCTTCCACCCATCTGTGGATCTATTCAAACTACGACTTCTACGACAACCCTTTCACCATTCCACAGAACCTGCGATTGAGCGTCACTCGATGGCTCGGCCTCAAGAAGCCGAAGGCCGTCAAAAGGATCGACCAGGCAACGATTGTCGATCCCGCTGGCGAACAGCAGATGGACGTTGCTCCGGCCATTCTCGGCGTGCCCCTCCCACTGATCAATCTTAACCAGCGGTAAAGCACTCCCTGTTGAGGATTACAAATTATAGTGGCAATCAGAAGTCGTAGCGCCGGCATCTTGCCGGCTGTTACACAAGTATATTGCCCGCATCGTCGCTGGGCTCGAGTGCTTCAGCATCTGCCGCCGGGACGGCGGCGCTACTTCTCCTGGCGCGCGGCGGATTGCAGCATCAGCAGCCGGCCCACGCTTTCAGCGCTGAGGATGCCCACCAGATGGCCCTCATGCTGGACCGGCATCACGCGGCAATGGCGCGCCTGAAGCGCCGCCAGCGCATTCACCAGCATGTCGTGGGCGTCCGCAATCTCGAAATCACGGCGCATGGCGTCGCGCACCTTCGCGCCGGGGCCGCGTTCGGCAAGGACGCGCGCAAGGTCCTCCCGCGTGAGCACGCCAAGCACAGAGTCTCCAAACACCACTGGAAAATCCTTCTGCCACCCGGTGCCATTTTGAGCAGCCGCCTGCTCGAGGGTGTCGTCCGGGCTTACTGTGCGGAAGTCCGTCATCATCACCTGGCCGACCGGAATGCCCGAAAGAGACATTTGAGACAACTGAGAATATTGAGATTGAGCGATGGCGGCTTCCGAATCCGCCCCCATCCAGACGAAGACCGCGATGAAAAGCAGCCAGAAATCGGAGGTCAGAAGGGCAGCAATGCCGAAGACCACCGCCATGCCTTGTCCGATGCGGGCCGCATACCGGGTGGCCAGGCTGTGATCCACGCGCATGGCGAGCAGCGCCCGCAGGACGCGGCCACCATCCATGGGGAAGGCGGGCAGCAGGTTGAATCCGACCAGCCACACGTTCACCACCATGACCTTCATCACAAAACCGCCGCCCACCCAGCGCAAATCGTTCCAGGTGGGGCGCGCGCCCGCGGCCAATAAAATCCCAAGCAGCGCGGCGGCGATGGCCACGTTTACTAAGGGTCCCGCGACCGCCACCGATAATTCTTCACTGGGTTTTTCCGGCATTCTCTCGAGCCGCGCCACGCCGCCAATCGGCAGCAGGACGATGTCGCGCGTCCGCACGCCATACTTGCGCGCCATCAGCGCGTGGCCCAGTTCGTGGAAAACGATGCAGGCAAAAATAACCAGAACAAAAATAATGTCCACTAAAGAAGCAGCCAGATTGCTTCCGTCCGAATAATTGACAAAGACAACAAAAAGAATGAGCAGCAGGAACGTGGCGTGCATGTAGACGTTGATTCCTGCCAGCCTGCCGATTTTCCATGACCACTTCATTAGAACCCCTCGGGGCGCGGTAGACGTCCCGCGCATCTGCGAGTCCGTCCGTAATCCACCCTATATTTAGTTTGAACCGCTCCGCGTCTTACCGCAACCATCACCCGCAGGAAAGGAGATATCGCCCCGCTGAGTCAGGCGTCGTGATTAGAATTATTTAATCTTCCTACTGCTCTGTAGCGCAAAGTTTTGTTTTTGAAATTCCGCATCAGTTTGGAATGCGCATACAATCTCGCGCTGGTAACAGCGGCAGCAAGCTGCCGCACTCCATAAACCGGTCAAATCACCTTAAGATTTTGAGACGAATGAGACGTTGTTTATTAGAGACGTTGATTCTAAATAACTTCTTGGGTTCGTTCCGCAATTTTTTTATGCGTCCGGGAACCGACTTGTAGCGGCGGCCTCTGGCCGCCGGTCTTTAACTATTGAAAACCGGCGGCCAGAGGCCGCCGCTACAAA
>DASZAE010000473.1:0-25372 GCA_035945515.1 Terriglobia bacterium | reverse complement strand
GGCGGCCTCTGGCCGCCGGTCTTCACTATTAAAAACCGGCGGCCAGAGGCCGCCGCTACAACCCCGGAACCGGTGCTTTTGCCCCCCAAAAACCGTTACGAACCGGAAACGAACCGGACTGGCTCTTGCATCTCCTTTGTTTTGTTGCAAATGCTCCGGTTCGTAGTGGAAGATCGCTCTAATTCCTATGTAATCAATCTGTTGTATCGCTTTGCCTCCGGTTCGAAGTCCGGTTCGTGCCGGTTCGCGCCGCTAACTCCCATTTGTTTTCAGCATCTTAAAAAATTAGGCCCTAAACATTCTTTTTTTCGCACAACCGTCTTTTTGCCCTCTTTTGTCTATCTTGGTCACAACGCAAAATTGGCGCCGTCTTGTTTACAATATGTTGCATCGTTTTATCTTGGGCGGAGCTGTGTAGCGTAGATTTTTTTGCCTTTAAAACTCTGCGGTCTTTCAGTTGTTCCAAAGAAAAGCCGCAGGGTTAAAAAGCGAACCCTGCGCTACAAAAAGCCGGCGGCGAGGACGCCGCCGCTACAACGCCAGCCGCAGGGTTACAATTATGAACCCTGCGCGCCAAATCCATCCTAGCACTTCGCTCTGAGAACTTTGAGACAAATGGGATAAACGAGACGATTTTTGTTGGGAAGCAGGGAGGGCAAAAACCTAGCGGGCGCCGGTCAAAACCGGTTTTTCGACGGCGCGCTTGCTGCCTGCCGCTTGCGCTTCGATCTCCGCCATGTCAAGCACGATTACCTTGCGCCGCTCGAGCCGGATGATGCCTCGATCGACAAACCGTCTAAGATTGCGGGAGACCAGGTCGCGGACGGTGCCGATTTCCGCCGCAATCTCCTGGTTGGTTTCCTGCAGGGGGAATTCGATTCCCCGG
The DNA here is from genome assembly GCA_035945515.1 of Terriglobia bacterium. GTDB lineage: Bacteria > Acidobacteriota > Terriglobia > UBA7540 > UBA7540 > RH2-MAG17b. The sequence goes on along the minus strand of DASZAE010000473.1, from coordinate 24,486 downwards.
CGCGTGCGCGCGCCGTGCCGCAAGGCGCGGTCGCGCAGAAAGCCCGCAAGCCGGTGACTGACTTCTTTCAGCGAAAGTTCTTCAACCAGCGTCGTCAGGTAACGGAAGCGCCAGGCGAGCGTGCGGATCACGGCAAAAGCCACTTCGGAATTTTGCCGGACCAGCGAAAGAAATTCGCGCTTGGGAAGAAAAAGCAGCGTTGAATCTTCAAGCGCAGCCGCCGATGCCGGATAATTTCCGCCGTCAAACAGAGGCAGCTCGGCCACGGTCGAGCCGGCGCGGTCGATCCCAATCACCTGCTCGCGGCCGCTATCGGCCATCTTATAGACCTTGATCGCTCCCGATTGAACCACAAACAGGCCCTCGCACGGGTCGCCGTCGCAGAAAAGAATCTCCTCCCTCGACAGCCGGCGCTCAGCGCAGTGGGCCGCCAGCTTCTCGAGCTCATCCGCCGGCAAAGGCGCGAAAAATGTCACGCGGCGCAGAGTATCCGCCGCATTGAAAGAAGCCATGCGTCCATCCTAAGGCTCAAGCAGGCTCGCTGCAAGAGGCGACGCGGCTGCAAACGCCGCCTTCTATATGGAGCAACATAAGTCAGCCACGGTCATCGGCTGTAGCGGCGGCCTCTGATTGCCGGTCTTTACTATTAAAAAACCGGCGGCCCCTTATAAGCTTTACCCGCCGCTACAGCAGAACCTTATGCGCCCCGCGCTTCGCAGCCGCTTTGTTGATCCTCACGCAAACAGCGAATTTCATGGGGTGGAAAGTGATTTCTCTTGACAAGAAGTTACACACTTGATAAATTCCGGTGAAATTTAATGAGGGCATGCTGTCAGAAAGTTTTTGCGAAGCGGAGCATCTAAAACGCCGGCTTGTAGCGGCGGCGTCTCGCCGCCGATGGTTATACTTCACAAAAACGGCGGCGCTATAGAAGGCTGCATAACTGAGCAGAATTTGTATTGAGTTTGAGGAGGATCGATATGGTCAGAAAATTCCATGCGTTGGCTTTATTCCTTGTGCTTCTTCCCTGGCTGGTGATTTCTGCGAGCGCCCAGGTCACGACGGGCACGATTGTGGGCACGGTTCAGGAGGCCAGCGGAGCTGTGATTCCCGGGGCAACGGTCACCGTCACCAACACGGAGAAGGGAACTTCGCTTGGGTATCAGACCGATCAGAACGGATACTATTCGGCGCCCTTTCTCATTCCCGGAGTTTACCAAGTGAAAGTTGAGAAACAGGGCTTCCGCAGCGAGGTTCGATCCAACATCATGCTTCAGGTGGATCAACAGGCCAGAGTTGACGTGACGCTCAGCTTGGGTGAAATGACGCAGACCGTCAGCGTAACCGCCGCGCCTCCTCTCGTCGAGTCTCAAAGCTCATCGCTCGGCCAGGTGATTAACCGGGCGCCGGTTGAAGAACTGCCGTTGAACGGCCGCAACTTCGCTCAACTCGTGTGGCTATCGCCGGGCGTGACCACCGGGCAAGTGGGAGAAAATCTTTCCGGGGCCAGCAGCTTCAATCCGCGCGCCGCGTCTGATTTTAACGCTCTCGGCAGCCAAGCTAACGCCAACGCGTGGCTGGTGGACGGCATTGAAGACAATGAAGAAACGTACAACACGGTCATGGTGCAGCCTTCCGTGGAGTCGATCCAGGAGTTCAAGGTGCTAACCGGAAGTTATTCGGCGGAATTCGGCCGGGGCGCCGGCGTCGTCTCTGTGTCCACGCGCTCGGGCAGCAACGAAATTCACGGCTCCGCAATGGATTTTCTGCGGAACACCGCCCTGAACGCCCGCAATTTTTTCGCGGCCCCGAATGCGCCCAATCCGCCTTTCATCCGCAATCAGTTTGAAGCCACGCTGGGCGGTCCTGTGATGATCCCAAAAGTCTACAATGGGCGCGATCACACCTTCGTTTTCTTTGATTATTACGGCGAGCGGCAGATTCAGGGACTTTCCTTCGTGAATTCTGTTCCAACCGCGGCGGCGCGGACAGGAGACTTCAGCCAGTACACGTCGAGCAGCGGCGCGCTGATCCCGATTTACAATCCATTTACGACGACCATGGTGGGCAGTCAGGCAGTTCGGCAGCAGTTTGCAGGCAACGTGATCCCTCCGGGCCTGATTAATTCGGTAGGGCTGACGGTGGCGAGTCTCTATCCCCTCCCAAACGCGACGGGCAATTTCAACAACTATTTTGACACCGCGGCCCGCACGATTAACGACAATGGCGGCAATATTCGCGTGGACCATACCTTCAGCCAGAAAGACACGATGTTCACCCGCTTCAGCTATGAAAATTACACTCTGGTGGCGCCGCAAGGGCAGTCGGCCTGCTGCCTTCCCTCAAACTCGTCGGAAGCGAAGCAGTTTGACCTCGGGCCGTATGTCGCCGGCGTTCAGGACACGACGCTGGCCGCGCAAGGACTTGCGTTCGACGAAACACACATCTTCCAGGCTAATCTCGTGAACGATTTCCGCGCGGGCTACGTCCGCACCAACCCTTTTACCCGGCAATCCGATTTCGGCCACAATACCGCGACGGCGCTGGGAATCCAGAACATCAACGTGAGCCCGTTCACAACGGGCATTCCTAACATCACGCCGCAAGACTTTACCGGGCTCAGCGGAGGGCCGGCTTTCCTTCCCGCAAACCCCAAGGAGACGGACGAGCAGCTTGAAGACACGCTTTCGTGGATCATCTCCAGGCACCAACTGAAGTTCGGCTTCCGGGGCGTCCACAAAGCTTTTGAGCCTTTCACCAACACCAATACGCGCGGCACGCTTAACTTCAACGACAACTTCACCGACAATCCGGTTACAGCAACGGGCGGAGCGGGCATCGCCACCATGCTGCTTGGCTTTTCCACCAGCGGCTCGCGCGGCTTCCTGATTACCCCCTATTACCTGGCCGACTACGAATATGCGGCTTTTCTGGAAGACGATTGGAAGGTCAATTCAAGGCTCACGCTCAATCTTGGCGTGCGTTATGACATCTTCACGGCGCCCACAGAGGAGCGCAACCGCGTGGTGAATTTTGACCCTTCCGCCAACCAATTGATTTACGCGGGCATTAGCGGAACATCGGAAACAGTCAATGTGCAGACGCGCTACGGCAACGCGCAGCCGCGCATTGGGTTCGCTTACGACCCAATCGGCAACGGCAAAACTGTCATTCGGGGCGGCTACGGCATCAGCTATTTTCCTTTGAACCCCTCTGGCTCCAACTTCCTGGGACAGCAGGTTCCCTATACCGTGTCTCAAAACTACAACCCTCCTGTCTACCCGCTCGGCTCGCAGATGGCTTCCGTGCCCACGATTAATAATCCTTTCGGCCCGGCGGTCTCTGTGCAGCCCTTCACTACCGCGCAATTGAACGCGGCGAATCCCTTGGTGCTGGGCTGGGCTTTTGCCAATCAAACGCCTTACATGGAGACGTATAACCTCGACGTGCAACGGCAGCTCACACCCACCATGCTGTTGGAGGTCGCTTACGGCGGCAGCCGCGGGATACACCTGCAGGAAGGTTACAACATCAACGAGGTGCAGCCGGGACCCGGATCGCAAGCTTCAAGGCGCCTGATTCAGCCGCTCTCAAGCGTCGCAACCATCAATTACTATTTCCCTGGCAATATGTCGAACTACAACAGCTTGGAGGTTAAACTGCAAAAGAACATCTCCCACGGCTTGCAGTTTCTCGCCAGCTACACCTATGGCAAATCGCTGGATTATGCGGGGACTTCCGCGAGCGGCGGCGGCGCGGTGGGCAACCCGCAGACCTATACCAATCGCAAAGCGGGATACGGACCCTCAGGCTTCGACATCAACAACCGCTTTGTGGGGAGTTGGGTCTATCTGCTGCCCTTTGGGCAAGGCCAGCGATTCGCCGCCAACAACGGCCTTGTAAGCCGGGTGATCGGCGGATGGGAACTCGACGGCATCAGCACAATTGAGAGCGGTTTTCCGTTCAGCCTGAGCCTGAATAGCGGCGTGAACAACGGAGCGCCGAGTTGGCCCAACCGGATTTGCGCTGGCGGCCTTTCGAGTCCAGGCCCGTCTCTGTGGTATAACGCATCTTGCTTTGTGGCGCCCCCTGCGAATACTTATGGCAACGTGGCCCGCGGCGTGTTGCGCGGTCCAGGGCTGACGGATTTCGATTTGTCCCTGGTCAAGAACACGAAACTATGGGAACGGCTCAATGTGCAATTCAGAGCCGAGGCTTTCAACGCTTTTAACACGCCTTCCTTCGGCTTCCCGAACGCTAGCATCGGCTCGCCTACAGTAGGCAAAATCACTTCCACGAACATTGACAATCGTGAGTTTGAGCTTGCGCTGAAGCTGCTTTTCTGACAGCTTGTAGGGTCATTGCGGAGGGTGCTCAAGCGCCCGCTATTCAATCGAGGAGGCTGATCTATGAAAAAAACTCTTGTTTCGCTGGCCGTGGCCCTTCTGTCGCTCGCATTCTGCATGGGCGCGCAGGCGCAGATTGGAATGTTCAGCAAGCAGCAGCTTGTCGACTTCACGCAGGCATGGAAAGGGGACCGCTTTCCTGACGGGCGGCCCGAGGTTCCCGATTCGGTCCTGCAGCGTCTCAAGGACGCAACGGCCGAAGAAGCCTGGGAGGTCTTGCAGAGGGCGGGCTACCACAATCAATTCGAAAGCGGATGGAAGGTAATCAATCCCTCAGAACAGCGATTGATCGGCCGGGTGGTGACCGCGGTGTTTATGCCTTACCGGCCGGATGTGGACTCGGTGATAAGAGCCAACGGAAAGAAGGAAGGGGATGTCGTCAACGGAGAGAATTCCTGGATTATTAACACGCTCAAGCCCGGTGACGTGATGGTGGTCAATCTCTTTGGGAAGATCCAAGACGGCACGATCGTCGGGTCGAACCTTGCCACCTCTGTCTTTACCAAGGAGCATAGCGGATTCCCCGTTGACGGAATCATTGTGGATGGCTCGGTGCGCGACACCGACGAAATTCATGACATCAAAGGAATCGAGATTTTTTGCCGCGGGATGGACCCGTCCGCGTTAAGAAATGTAATGTTGATGGGCATCAACGTGCCAATCCGAATTGGCCAGGCAACCGTGATGCCCGGCGATGTGGCCGTGAGCGATCCGGAGGGCATTACATTTATTCCGCCGCAGCTCGCCCAACAAGTGGCCGACCATGCTGAGATGGACCATCTGGTCGATGACTGGGGAGAGATGATGCTGCGCGAGCAGAAATACACGCCCGGCGAGATCGACGGACGCTGGACCAATCAAATGATCGACGAATTCAACACATGGACTGCGTCCCAAGGCTCAAAACAACGCATGAAGAGGCACTGAGACCGCCGTCCGTTTCCAAGCCATGCAGCCGTTCATCAGATGCGCCAATTCATACGGAGGAATCAAATCGTGTCCGAACACAATGAACCGAAGTGGGATCGCCGGGAAGTTTTGAAGACGTCGGCTGCCATGCTGGGCGGGGGCCTTCTGGCGAACCGCGTGGAGGCTGCGCCTGAGCCTTACTTTCAAAACGTCAATACCAACTCAAGCCCTTCGGCTCTGAAGATCACGGATTTGCGTTATGCCATCGTTGTCAAACCCGGCCCAAGCCCGTGCCCTATCATCCGCATTGACACCAACCAGGGCATTTATGGACTCGGCGAAGTGCGAGACGGCGCTGGCCCTGATTATGCGCTCATGCTGAAGAGCCGCATTTTGGGCGAAAATCCGCTGAGCATCGACCGCATCGTTCAAAAAATCTGGCAGTTCGGCGGCAATGCGCGGCAGGCGGGCGGCGTGGTGGCGATTGAGATTGCGCTGTGGGACCTCGCGGGCAAAGTGTACGGCGTGCCCATCTATCAGATGCTCGGCGGCAAGTGGCGCGATAAGGTCAGAATCTACGCGGACACGACCGAATCGAAAGACCCCAAGATTTACGCAGCGCGCGAAAAGGCCCGCAAGGAAGAGATGGGCCTGACGTGGCTCAAAATGGACCTGGGCATCAATTTGATTGATGACATTCCGGGCACGGTCACGCGACCTTCTGGCTTGAGTCGCTGGGAACAGTTTGATCAGCCTCATCCGTTTGTCGCCACCGAAGTCACCGATAAGGGCATCGACAAGCTTTGCGAATATGTCGCCGCGGTGCGCGAGGCCGTGGGCATGGAGATTCCACTTTCCATGGATCACCTCGGCCATATTGGGGTGAAATCGATCATGCGGCTTGGACGGGCTTACGAAAAATACAATCTCTCGTGGATCGAAGATGTGATTCCCTGGTTTTATACCGATTTACTGAAGCGAATCACCGAAGAAAGCCCTACGCCCACGCTGACAGGCGAAGATATCTACCGCGAAGAGGATTTTGAAGTGCTCTGCTCCAACCACGCGGTGAGCAAGATTCATCCCGATCTCGAAACCTCGGGCGGAATCTTCCGCACGAAGCGCATCAGCGACATGGCCTTCAAATATGGCGTCCCAATGGCCATGCACATGGCGGCGACGCCGGTCGGCTGCATGGCGTCGGTTCATTGCGCGGCGGCGTGCCGGAACTTCCTCGCCATGGAAAACCATTCGCTTGATGTGCCCTGGTGGCAGGACCTGGTCGAGGGAATTGACAAGCCAATAATCAACAAGGGCTTCATCACTGTGCCCGATAAACCTGGCCTCGGCGTAACGCTCAATGAAGACCTCGTGAAGCAGCACCTGAAATCCGGCACGGGATATTTTGAGCCAACCGACCAGTGGAACGAGCGCGAGTCCTGGGACGACCGTTTGTGGAGTTGATCGCATCCATGTAGCGCCGGCATCTTGCCGGCTTTTTGAAAACACGACCACAGCGCAAGGCATTACTTTTTCAAAGATTTTGCGCTTTTTCGTATGCCGACAAGATAGCGACGCTACGCGTTTGTTTTTCCGTGATTTTTTCTGGAGCCGCCGGTAAGATGGTTGTTCATGTCCAACCGTCTCGCCCCCCTCATTCTGGTTCTCGCCGCGCTTCTGAGTCCGGCCATTTGGGCACAAACAGGCACCCCGGCATCCCCTTCGAGCGCGAGCAAACCACCGCAAAATGGCGAACCTGCAAGCGGCGGCGAAAATCTCACCGGCAAGCAGGTGGCAAGCCTGCCTCTAAACGGGCGCGACTTTGGCCAACTGCTTTTGCTGGCGGCGGGCACGATGACGGACACCAACGGAGCAGCCAACTTTACCCAACAGTATGCGGTGAACGGGCAGCGCGGCGACACCGCCGTCTTTGCCATGGATGGCATTGACGTAACCGACCCCGAGATGGGAGGCGCCACCTTCGATAATTTCAACGTGGACGCCATTCAGGAAATCAAGTCGGATTCCGGCGTAATACCGGCTGCAATCGGCGAGGGCGCGGCGGCGTTCACCAACGTGATTACAAAATCCGGAACCTCCCAGTTGCACGGCGATGCTTTCGAGTTCCTGCGCAACTCCAGCCTGGACGCGCGCAACTTTTTCGACCGAAGCACCTCGCTAAGTCCGGCTCGCCTTCCTCACTTTGAGCGCAACGAGTTCGGATTCACCAACGGCGGCCCCGTGGTTCTTCCCGGAATCTACAACGGCAGGAACCGCACGTATTACTTTGGCGAATACCAGGGCTTCCGGCAGATTCTTGGCACCACCCAAGTGCTTTCTGTGCCCACCGCCGCCGAGCGCATGGGCGTGGACACGACGGCGTTCCCTGGAGACACGCTCACTGTTCCCGTCAGCCCGGCGATTGTTCCGGTGCTCGCGCGTTATCCTTTCCCCAATGACCCCGAAGGCCCCTATGGCTCGCGAACATTTGCCACTTCGTCCGCCGTCACCACCATAAGCGATCAATTTTCGTTCCGCATTGACCATCGAATTTCCGATAAGGCTAAATTGTTCACGCGATTCACTTTTGACAACGTCACCGGCCCCACCACCAACCCTAGCCAGATTGCCATTGACCCAAGCTTTGCCATCCGTTTTTTCGACAATGAGAGGAATTTTGGCCTCACTTACACGCGAATATTTTCGCCAAACCTCACCGCGGATTCATCTTTCGGATTCATTCGTGCGACGCCTCTGTTCCCTTCGGTCAACCACACCCAGCCTGCTCTGGATTTTGGAGACGGCCTCTACGAGCCGTTCAATTCCGCCGCCGGCACGATCACCGGCTCATACGGCAATCTGTTTCAACTCAAGCAAACGTGGACTTATGTTCACGGCAAGCACACCTTCGGTTGGGGAGCGGAGGGACGGTTCAACCGCGATACCACCGTGTTCGGCACCACGCCCAACGGGCAATACACTTTCGGCGGCGGCACGGCTTACTCTCCCGTGGACATCCCATCAGCAAGCGGCCGGCATAACGTGCAGGCGGGCGGCGCGCTGCCGGATGCGCTCACCGGATTGCTTACTGCCACGCCTTACAGCTACACCGCGTCCATCGCCTATCCGCTTTTCCCACAGGGCGACAAAATCGGTGAAAGCGCCATTCATCGCGACGAATACAATTTTTACTTTCAGGATAGCTGGCGCGCGCGGCCTTCTTTCACCGTGAACTACGGCCTGCGCTACGAGGTGGGCACGCCCATCCGCGAAGCACATCACCTGACTTCGGGGCCCGTTTTTCTCGGGCCAGATGGAAAGCCCGCGCCCGCTTGGGAGCAGGGAGTCACCGAAGAGTTCGTTTTCTATCCTCAACCGCCGGATCGCTATAGAACCGACTGGGGCGGCTGGGGACCTCGCCTGAATCTGGAGTGGCGCGCCGCGAAGCAGACGGTCTTCAGCGCCGGCGCCGCCATTACTACGATCTTGCCTAACCTTTATCAAGACAATTTTTTGACCGGCGGTTTCCCCATTGTGATCGTGCCGTTCATCGCCGCCTCGCGCGGCGCGCCGGCGCCATTCGTCAATGGGCCGCCGTCCATCAGCCTGCCCCCGCTTTATACCCTGCAAGGCTCGCCGGCGTTCAGTTCAAATTCTTCCCTGAGCGTGCCGCCCAACACCACCCTGGATATTAGCCGCTATGAGCAAGGCGTCGCGGCCCTGACGCCAGGCGCAGCCATTGAACCCATCTCGATCAGCGGCATCTCGCTCGATTTCAAGAACGGCTACATCGCAACTTACACCGCGCGCTTGGAGCGTGATTTCCGCGATGTTTCCCTGAGCGCATCCTATGTGGGCACCGTTGGAGTGCATCTTGCGAGCATCGTGTTCCCCAACAGCTACCTGGGCGCGAGTCCCGCGTTTGCCCCATTCACGGATTTCAACCCGGCGGGACAGGCCATCGGAGGATATGGCCCCGAGAACCTGATGTCCACTCGATCTCATTCATCTTATAATGCTCTGCAATTCTCGGCCGCCAAGACTTCGCCCCGGTGGGGTCTGGGCTTCCAGCTCAGCTACACCTACAGCAAAGCTCTGGACGACACGAGCTCAGCCATGGCGGCTTCCGGCGTTCCCACCCAAGGAACCATTCTCCAGGCCCCTCCGCAGAATCCGCAAAATCCGGGCGCGGAAGAAGGTCCTTCGACTTTCGACCTGACTCACGTCCTGAGCTTCAGCGCCATCCAGAACCTTGAGCTTGAGCGCGTGAGCTTTTTGCGGAATCACTTGGGCAGGAAATTCACTTCAGGCTGGCAATTCCTGAACATCTCAACCCTCACCAGCGGACCACCCTTCTCTGTCTTCTCCGGCGTGCAGCAGACCGGCGCCGGATCAAATGGCGCGGACCGCCCGGATCAAACCGGCAACCCCGTGCTCTCCACTTCCCGCCCGGTCGAGGAAGACTATTTTGGTCTCGGAGCACAGAATTCTACTTTCTTCCAAATTCCTATCGAGGTTCCCGGCGGAAGCGAACCTAATCAGGGCCGCTTTGGAACGCTTGGACGGAACACCTTCCGGGGACCAGGATTTCAAGATTACGACGTCGCCCTGATCAAAGACACTTCGTTCGGCAGACGCAACGGGAGGGAAGCCATGACGCTCGAATTCCGGTCGGAGTTTTTCAACATCTTCAATCTGGCCAACTTCGGATTGCCCGCGAATATCGTTCGCGGTTCCGGTTTTGGATTGATCAATCACACCGCCGGGCCTTCCCGCCAACTGCAATTTTCCCTGAAGCTGATTTACTAGTCCCCGTTCATTCTTGGCGCAGGATTCTGCTTTTAAAACTCTGCGGCAGTTTGGAGTGCGCAAGCGAGCTTGCGCTGTTAACAGCGGCAGCAAGCTGCCGCACTCCATAAATCCATCCAGTCACCCTGAGACTTTTGAGACAAATGGGACAGCTTTTATTACAAACATTGATTCTAAATAACTTCTTGGGTTCGTTCCGTGATTTGGAGTGCGGGAGCTTGCTCCCGCTGTATTCCGCCGGAAGCTTGCTTCTGGCACGGGCGGGTCACGCCCCCAGTCAAAGCGGCAGCAAGCTGCCGCGCTCCATAAGCCTATCGGGTCACTCTGAGATTTTTGAGACAAATGAGACAGTTTCATTAGAAACATTGATTCTAAAATACTTCTTGGGTTCGTTCCGTGATTTTTTTTGTGTGTCTCCCCATCTCTCTGGCCGTTTTCTGATCTTTGGGGCGACCATTCTGTAGCGGCGGCCTCTGGCCGCCGGTTTTCCCTATTCAAAGACCGGCGGCGAGACGCCGCCGCTACAGTTCTAACCGCAGAACTCTGATCATACAAATACATTGCCAGGGTAGTCCCAAACCGTCTATTTGATCTCCCGCGTTTCGGCGGGGGCGGCAGAAGGCAGCAGCGCGCCAATCGCATCCAGCAGGTCTTGCACATTGACGGGCTTCGAGACGTAACCATCCATTCCGGCTTCCAGGCATTTCTCGCGGTCGCCTTTCATCGCGTGCGCGGTCATGGCAATGATGGGCATGTGAGCGCCCGTAGCTTTTTCCCGCTCGCGGATCGCCCCCGTGGCTTCAAACCCGCCCATCACTGGCATTTGAACATCCATCAAGACAAGGTCAAATTTTTCCTTATCCAGAGCGGCAAGCGCCTCGCGCCCGTTATTGGCCACCACCACCTTGTGTCCCTGTTTTTCCAGCAGCTTCACGGCAAGCTTCTGGTTTACCAAGTTATCTTCGGTAAGCAAGACGCGCAGGCCTGAGCGGGCCTGGCGAAGGGGACGAAGCGTATGGCGCGTGACAAGGCTGGCCTCAGTTTCCTTGCGTTTTTTGCCTGCCACGACGGAAACCACGGCGTCGCGCAGCTCTTTTTGTCCGACGGGTTTTGTGAGATAGGCGGCCACGCGCAATTCGCGGCAGCGGACGGCGTCGCCCCTCAAGCCAGACGAACTCAGCATCATAATCGTAATATTCTCCAAATCCGGGTATTCGCGGATTTGTTTTACCAAATCGAACCCATCCATTTCAGGCATGCACACGTCCAACAGGATCAGATTGAAGGGCGCGTTTTCGCGCAGGGCGCGCTGCAATTGTTCAATCGCTTCCCGCGCGCCTGGAACTAGCGTCGTTTTCATTCCCCAATGCGTAAGGATTTTGTCGAGGATAGTGAGATTGGTGAGATTGTCATCCACCACCAGCACCAACATGCCCTGCAGATCGACCGATTCAGCGGCGGCAGGGGCCTGCAAAGCGTCCTTTTTCCCAATCCCAAACACCGCCGTGAAATGGAACGTGCTTCCCTTCCCCAGCGAGCTTTCAACCCAAATCCGGCCGCCCATCAACTCCACCAACTGCCGGGAAATGGTGAGGCCGAGCCCGGTGCCTCCGTACTTGCGCGTGGTGGACCCGTCGGCCTGGGTGAAGGATTGAAAAATGGCGCTTTGTTTTTCAGGAGGAATACCGATGCCCGTGTCAGTGACGGTAAAATGTATCGCAACGCGATGTTCGTCGCGGGAGTCCTCGAAGGCCCGCGCCACCACTTCCCCGCGCTCGGTAAATTTAACCGCATTGCCGGCGAGATTTACGATGATCTGCCGCAGGCGGCCGGGATCGCCAAAAAGAACCTCGGGCAGATGAGGGCTGATTTCCGAGGCCAGCTCGAGCCCCTTTTGATCTGCCTTCACGCTAACTGACCGGAGTCCTTCGCCGACGGCGTCTCGCAAATCAAAATTGACCAGGTCCAGCGCAAGCTTTCCCGCCTCAATCTTTGAAAAGTCCAGAATATCGTTAATAATATCCAGCAGCGAATCGGCGGAAGATTTTACGACGCTGAGATAGCCGCGCGCATCGGGGCTTAACTCCGTATCGAGGGCAAGTTCGGTCATTCCGATCACGCCATTCATAGGCGTGCGGATTTCATGGCTCATATTAGCAAGAAATTCACTTTTGGCCCGGTTTCCTTCCTCCGCTTTGTCCTTGGCGTGGATCAATTCCGCGTTCAGGGCCTTCAGCTCCGCGGTGCGCCGTTCGACTTCCTCTTCCAGGTGCTCGTGGTGCTCTTTCAGTTCCCGGTCGCGCCGCTCGATCTGATCCAACATTTCGTTGAATCCATCCATGAGATGGCCCAGCTCATCACCCGTGGTCTTGCGCGCGCGAATGGAATAATCTTTCTCCTCAGAGATCGCCTTGGCCGTTCCGACCAGCTCCAAGACGGGTCCAGAGATTACTTGTTGCATTTTTGAGCCGATTACGAACGCCAGAAGCAAAGCTCCCAGCAAGACTAAAATCGCAATTTCGAGGTACCGCAATGCCACCGAATGGAGCTCTTCAAGGTCCGCTTTGAGGTAGAGAGTTCCGATCTTCTGGTTGTCCAGAATGATAGGGGCGAACAGGATTATGTTGTGAGAAGTGAAAGTCACTTCGCTGGACCTTGCCGGGGGCGGTTGAAATGATGCGCGCGGACCCCCGCGTGAATAGGTGGCAAACACCTTCCCATCGCTCCGGTAAACGCAGGCGGCTACAATGTGAGGCAGCGCGCGGAGGCTCGCCAGCACTTCCGTCGCGGCGCCGGCGTCATTAAAGGATAGCGACGCGGTGCTGTTCGACGCGATTACTTTGGCCAGAATCGAGACGTCATCTTTCATGCGGGCGTGCAATAGATGATTGACATTGAGAAAAAGCGCGATACAAGCAACCAGCAGCGCGGCGCACGAAGTCAGCAAAATGATGACTTGGAGCTTTCCCTTTATCGAAATATTGCGAAATGAAGGCATCCCTTTTTCTTCTCCTGAAACCGGCAGCAGCAGCTAATCTTTGACTTCCTTAGCTAAACTCAAAAGCTTTGAACTAATGCTGAGTCCGGACTTCCCGGCCTCGGCGTTATTAATGGTGAAACGGAGCTGGCTAGATTCCACAACAAACCCGATAATCCCGCCTTCTTTGGTGAAGCTCTTTGTTTCTCCCACGGTCAGCACATGCGCTTTCTGCAAGGCGGGCAGCATTTCGCTCAAGTGCTCAGTTGCGGACTGGTCGAAATAAAGCACCTGGCAAGCCTTCACGTCGCTCAGGGTGGTTACAGCTTTCACCGAGATCGTCCGGTTCTGCACGGTTTTATCTTCCACGCCTTGCTTCAAGGCGTCAAAGACAGGATTTTTGCCGTAAGCGCACACCACAAATGGGTCGGAAGCCGCGGCAAACGCCTGCGGCGGCCATTCCACAAACTTGGCAAAATTATAAAGAAAAGCCGCCTTGATTTGTTGCTCCTGAATAGCTTGCGGCTTGGCGGCGCGCGCGCCGCCAAGCACGAAGCCCACCAGGAGAATCATAAGGGACACTGCGGATGGCAGGGCGAAGCTCAATCTGGAGTGGCCCGTAAATATCATGCGCAGCCCACGCACCTGCACTAAAATGATAACCTAATCTGCCCGAATACTGATCTCGCGGCTTGACTCGCAATCGCCTGATAGAGGTCGGCATATTCAATGTGCTGCGGGCTGAGAAGATTCTGCCCTGTGGCGCTCACTTGCAACCACTTATTGATCTGCCATGCAAGGCGCGCGTCCACGCGCGTGTAATCCGGAATAAAATAGGCCGGCACGTTCGAAACGTAGTAGAGCGCGGTGTCAAATGACACGCTATGGGTGATGTCTAAGTAGGAGCGGATATTGAACTGATGTTCAGGCGATTGGCCTTCCTGCGCGACTGAAGTCGTGTCCTGGCTATTGGGATTCAAATTCAAATTCATTTTCAACCATGAATAACTTCCGCTCAATTTCCAGCGGGGCGTCACGCTCCAGTTCAAAGCCGCCTCCGCGCCATAATCCTGCCCGTGCATGTCGTTAGTCCACGTCACTAAGGTGTTCAAGTGAGGCGGTGGAGGGACAAATGTAAAGGTATTTAAGACAGGCTCATTGGTTCGCAGATCGTGATAGAAGCTATAAAAGGAGGCAAAGTCCGCTGACACTTTGGGGGTGATCATCGCCCGGTAGCCCGCTTCATAGTCGCGAACCTGCTCGTCCTGGAAGTCCGGATTTCCCGAGATCGTAATATCATCCGTAAGCCCGCCCGGCAAGGGGAGAACGGCCACGTCCGCCATCACGCCCGTGTCCAGCCTGCCGGGTTGGCGAACGGCTTTTGAGGCGGACATCCAAAGCGTCTGTTTATCGTTGATGGCCCAGGAGAGCCGCGCTCCCGGCTCATCTTCAAAACCCGTAAACGCGTTGTGCTCTTCTCTGACTCCTAGGGTGAGCCGGAGAGCATCGGTGAGCCGGATTTCATCCTGAAAAAAGGCGCTGAAAAGACTGTAGTTCTTTTCGGCTGGATTGAAAGTGACGAAAAGACCTTGGCCAAGATCGTCGTTATAGTCGCGGTATCCCAACCCCCAGACAACGTCATGCCGCGATCCCAAAGAAATATGGTTTTGGAATTCAAGGTCAGCCGTATTGAGCTTTTCGGGGAACCCGCTATCCACACGCGAATAGTAACTGTCATAGAACTGCAGCGACGTGCTCGACCGGGTGGAGAATGTGTGGCTCCATTTCGCCAATATAGATCCTCCTGTATTGGTGACTTTGTCATCATAAATCTGTGTGTTGAGCGCGTTGGGTTTGAACCCTGTTGTGCTCAACCCGCCGGCGTCGGTGGTAAAAGCATCGCCCTCCAAAATTGCGGAGTTTTTTCCGGCAGGGTTCAAATCCGCGCGGAAGCCGCTATGCCATAATTGCCATGCGTCCAAATCGCTTTGATCGGCTGCGTTGTTCAGGCTGCCGTAATCGGCGTAGTGCCCAAAAACCCGGTAATATCCTTTCTTTCCGATTTTTCCACCATATTGCACTTCATCATCAGTCTTTTCCGCCGATCCCGCGCCCAGGGCCACGGTCGCTCCCTGCGTATCCTTGGCGCTTTTGGTAATAATATTGATCACGCCATTCACGGCGTTTGCGCCCCAGATAGTGCCTCCAGGGCCGCGGATCACTTCAATCCGCTCAATATCGTTGAGAGGCACGTCCATCTGGTCCCAATAAACACCGGAGAAGATGGGAGTGTAAACGGTGCGCCCGTCAATCAGCACCAGCACCTTATCCGAGTACAAGTCATTGAACCCGCGGATGCTAATCGCCCAGCGATTGGCGTCCACCTGAGCCACGTCCACGCCCGGCGCCATGCGCAACAGGTCAGGAATGTTTCTGGCTCCGGAGCGTTCGATATCCTCCTGCGTGATCACATAAATCGCGGCGGGGGTCCGTGAAAGATTCTCCGGTCGCTTGGAAACCGAAGTTATTTTAATGTTCATCAGGTCTTCCAGGCTCTTGCCGTAAATGTCCTGCGAATTCGTTTGATTCTGGCTTTGATCCTGGTCCTGGGCTGACGCTGCTGCCACGTTTCCAAGCAGAATCGCTAGTGCAAGGCAATAGAGGCTTAAACGGGCGAACGACAATATTCTTTTGATGAAGCGGTGCACCAGCCGGGGGCCATCGGCCTTCCGGGACGCCTCCGGATGAGCGTGGTTCGGATCCAGGTGGAGATTTCTGAATGCTTTCATTTGTTGGATGCTATTCCAGCCAACCATCGCGTTCTCCTTAGAAAATTCTCTTAAACCTGCGGTAGTCCAGCCAAGATAATTATAATATGCGATATTACTTTTTTAATAAATAGAGTCGATATAAAATTTTGGAAAAACTGATATTCGATCGTATCGCAGCACCTGCTACGGCAAGAAAGGAGCCTTGCGCCATTGAGGGCTTTCGAGTGTAATAAATTTATGAATCCCGAACGCGAGGCCGCCACGCAAGTGCTCACTCGTTTACGAGAGGCTAACCACCAAGCCTATTTTGTGGGGGGCTGCGTGCGTGATATGGTCATGGGCCGCGAGCCCAAGGACTATGACGTGGCGACAAGCGCCCGGCCGGACGAGGTCCAGGCGCTTTTTCCTGAAAGCGTGATGGTGGGCGCGCAATTTGGAGTAGTGATGATTCCGCGCGAGGAGGGTGTGGTTGAGGTGGCGACTTTCCGCAGCGACGGCGCCTATTCCGACGGCCGCCATCCGGTTGAAGTGCATTACACCCAGTCGGCCGAAGAAGATGTGCGCCGGCGCGACTTCACTATAAACGGCCTGCTCTTCGATCCGCTTGAGAGCCGGGTGATCGATTTTGTAGGAGGGCGGGCGGACATTCAGGCGCGGCGCATTCGCACCATCGGTCTGCCGCCCGATAGGTTCCGCGAAGACCACTTACGCATGTTGCGCGCGGTGCGTTTCGCGGCACGATTCGGCTTTGCGCTTGACCCCGCGCTACTCGCGGCGATTCGAGAGCAGCGCAGCCTCATCGCCAACGTTAGTTATGAACGGGCGCGGGACGAGCTATTGAAAATACTCACTGAAGGCGCAGCGAGGCGGGGATTTGAATTGCTGGATGAAACAGGATTGCTTGCTATCGTTCTTCCGGAAGTCAAAGCCCTGCAAGGGGTCGAGCAGCCGCCGCAGTTTCACCCGGAAGGCGACGTTTGGACTCATACGCTGATGATGCTGGAAGAAATGGTTAATCCGAGCCCAACGATGGCATTGAGCGTGCTTCTGCACGATATTGGGAAGCCGCCGACGTTTTCCGTTAAGGAGCGCATCCGGTTTGACGGACATGCCGAGGTGGGCGCCAAAATGGCGGAAGAAATATGCTCGCGTCTGCGGCTTCCTGCCCGGCAGATCGCTCACGTAGCGGCGCTAGTGGCCAATCACCTGCGATTCAAAGATTTGCCCCAAATGCGCCGATCCACGCAACTGCGGTTCGTGCGCATGGCAGGGTTCGACGAACACCTGGAACTGCATCGCCTCGACTGCCTGGCGAGCCACGGGAATTTGGAGAATTACCGTCTCGCTCAGCAAATCCTCGCGGAAATCCCGCCCGAGATCATCAAGGCAAAACCTCTGCTGCGCGGGGACGACCTGATCTCCGAAGGCTACGCGCCGGGGCCGCGATTCAAGCAAATTCTGAGGGCTGTCGAAGATGCGCAACTTGAAGGCAGAATACAAACGCGCGAAGACGCCATGCGCCTCGTGCGCGAGCAATTCGCCTAGAACCATGCGTCCATCGCATCAGTCGCGCGCATCATCAGCCTTTAAGATAATTCGAGGTCACCAGGAAATATATAACAACACCAACACCGCCCATGGCTGCCACAAAGACGCCGATTTTGTACACGAATGCCTTGCGGTCCTCAGGGGTGGGCCGTTCCTCATCAATCATCTGGAACATGGTATCCTCCTGCCTAAGCCTTTAAGTCGTCGGGACCATACCAGAATGCGAACTAACTTCGTAAACGCCGGTCAGACCCGCATGACTCAACTATCCAGGAGATGGCATGAAATGCAGCCCGGCGTTTTGATCAGGGAAAGAAGGGAAGCGTGCGCGGCCGCCGGGACTACCTTATTGATGCCTTTACTGTATCGCTTCTATTTGGAAAGTCAAGCCCTGGCGGAAACGGATATTATTGGATGACTCGACGGATGCAAGCTATAATTGTGCGCTGGCAAAAAACTGTCGGACGGAAACGGAAGAGAAATGAGTCGGAGTTTCCAGGACGGCGGCGCATAGAAATGCAGGGCGCGACGCGAGTTAAAGATATCGCCCGTCGCGCCAACGAATTGGTTCTGAAGACGCGCCTGTAGCTCAGTTGGATAGAGCGGCAGACTTCGAATCTGTAGGTCGGGGGTTCGAATCCCTCCAGGCGCGCCAAACCCTTCAATGACCGGGGTCAGGGCGACACTAAAAAGAGCCGCGCGCTGCGTGACGGCTCATATAACGGGAGGTGCTACAGGTTTGAGTGCACGATTTCTTATCACCGGCGCCAAAGGATGTATCGGTTCATGGGTTGTCAAAAATCTCGCCGAGCGCGGCGCCGACCCATGGATTTTTGACTCTGATCCCGGCACTCACCGGCTGCAAGCAATCCTCACGCCGGACGATTTCGGACGCCTGCATTTCATTCTTGGCGACATCACCGAGTTTGAGGCGCTTGACCGCGCAGTGGCGGAAAACGGAATCACGCACATCATACATCTGGCAGCGTTACAGGTGCCCGCTTGCGCGGCCAATCCTCTGCTCGGCGGCAAAGTGAACGTAATGGGAACGCTAAACGTGTTTGAAACGGCGAAGCGCAGAAAAGATTTTGTCCGGCGCGTCGTCTATGCAAGCTCGGTGGCTGTGTACGGGTCGGATGAGTTCTATGGAGGAGGTCCGGTAGTCGAAAGCGCCGCCCTACGGCCCGGAACACACTACGGAGTCTTTAAGCTATGCAATGAAGGTACTGCGCAAGTCTATTACTCAAGCGACAGCGTCTCCAGCTCCGGGCTGCGCCCGTGGGCCGTGTACGGCGTAGGCCGCGATCAGGGAATGACTTCGGAGCCTACCAAGGCCATTAAGTCGGTAGTTTTGGGTCGCCCTTATACTATCCACTTCACGGGCGGAATCGACTTGCACTACGTTCGTGATACCGCGCGTGACTTTATTCGGTGCGCGGAGGTTGATTTGCCCGGCGCGCGTGTCTACGCAGTGCGAGGCGCTGTGGTTCAAGTGGATGAGTTTATTGAGACACTCGAAAAGGTGGCGCCTGGAGCACGCAAGCTGATTCGAGCCGAAGGCAAAAAGCTCCCCATCGCCGCGGACATCGAGGCTAGTGCGATTGCGCGCGACCTGGGCGAAATAGCTTCAACACCGCTTGAAGCCGGCATCCGCGAGACGTTTGACCTGTTCGCGCGCATGAACCGCGAAGGCCGGCTGGATGCATCTGATTTAGAAAGATAGCGCGGCTTCCAGAGCCTGCGCGCACCAGTGGCGGTCGGTGGATATTCTAGTTTATAGTACAAAGTTTTCGCCGATAAAACTCTGCGGCTTTTCCTTGAAAGACAACTTTAATGGGGCGATCCTTTGCAGCTATTGGCCTGATTTTTTAAGATAAAGACCGGCGGCAAGAGGCCGCCGCTATAACTCCAGCCATGTATCTCCATTGACATGAAAGCAGCCGTTCTCGAAGACGTAAGAAAGATAGCAGTCCGCACTGTGACAGACCCCGCCATTAAGCCGCGCGATGCGCTGATCCGCGTGCGGACAGTAGGCGTATGTGGAACAGACCTTCACCTGTTTCAAGGGCACGCGAATTACAATATGGACGGCGAGGGCCGGCTGATCCCTCTCAACGTTCAACCTCAAATTCTCGGACATGAGTTTTGCGGTGAGGTTGCTGAAACGGGACGCGAAGTGAAGGACCTGAAGGTTGGCGACTGGGTTCTTTGCGACCAGGGCCTTAACTGCCATAGCCAGGGCCGCTTCCCACTCTGCCCGTATTGCGCGACGGGCGATTCCCACCAGTGCCAGTTTTATGCGGAGCACGGCATCACCGGTTTACAGGGCGCGATGGCGGAATACATTGCCATGCCTGCTGTGAATTGCCTCAAGCTTGAGGATGGCATGACGTCTGGGCAAGGCGCGCTCGTTGAGCCCGTTGGGTGCGTGCTGCACTCAAGCGACCGCGCGGAGCGGGCGGCGGCGCGTTACACGCTTGACGGCGAGGAACGGATCCGCAACGTCTTAATCTATGGCGCAGGACCCGCGGGTCTGCTGTTTTTGCAATATCTGCGCAATGTCAGGCGGTTTGACGGACTTATCCTGGTGAGTGATCTGCGCCAGAAGAATCTTGATCTTGTCAGCCGGTTTGGGGGAACTCCCATCAATGCGGCACGCGCGGACTTTACAGACTCCGTGCGTGAAATGACTCATGGGGAAGGCGTTCATTACATGATTGAATGTTGCGGAAGCGGAGCTGTGTTTGAACAAATACCGGCGCTGCTGTGCAAGCAAGGGACGCTGCTCCTTTATGGAACGGGACACAAGGGGCGGGATATCGGCGTGCTGGCGAACGTGCTTTATCTTGAGCCAGCGCTAGTGGCGGGCGTCGGAGCTTCTGGCGGCTTCGACTCCGACGGAAGACCATCCACGTACCGTCGCGCTCTGAAACTGGTGAGCAAGGGTGAAATCCAGGTGCTGCCTTCGGTGACGCATCACTACAACGCGCTCGAGCAGGTCCACCGCGCTTTCGAGCAGGATTTCCAAAGTCCGGATTACATCAAGGGCCTTTTGACTCTAAGCTGATGTTGTCGCGGCGGCAGGATCAGAAGGCGAACAATCAGCAGGTGGGCGTGGGCGCGGCTTCGGGAATCAATCCCGTTTTGCGCAAATCAGCCCAGAAATCGGCCGGAATCGGGTGGCTCAGCAGCCGAAAATTCTCAATAAGCTCTTCGATGGACCGCGCGCCAGGAATCACGGAAGCTACCGCTGGATGAGCAAGCGGAAATTGAATCGCCGCCGCCTTCATCGGAACGCGATGGAGATTGCAGACTCCCTCAACCTTCCGCACCTTTTCGATGACCTCGGGCGGCGCATCTGCATAGTTGAACTTAGCGCCTGGTTTCGCGCCCGAAGCTAGCACGCCGCTGTTATAAGGGCCGCCAATAATAATACTGACGCTTTTTTTCACGCAGAGCGGCAACAGTTCCTTCAACCCTGTATGGTCGATCAGGGTGTAGCGCCCCGCGAGTAGGAAGCAGTCGAACTCTCCCTCGCGAGCAAACCGCGCAAGCATTTCAGCCTGATTCATTCCGGCGCCCACGGCGCGGATCACACCTTCGCTTCGCAACTTGGCAAGGGCAGGATAAGCGCCTTTGATAGCCTCTTCGTAATGGTCATCCGGATCGTGAATGTGCAGCATATCAATGCGATCGAGATTCAATCGCTTCAGACTTTCCTCGACCGAGCGCATAATGCCATCGTAGCTGAAATCAAAAACGGGCTGGTAAGGAAGAGGATTTTTGAACTCGTGCTGGTCGCGCTGCGCAGGGTCCACGGGGATCAGGAGCCGGCCAACTTTGGTTGCAAGGATATAGTTGGGGCGCGGCACAGCAGCCAGGCTCTTTCCAAGAAACCATTCGCTCTTGCCGTGCCCGTAAAGAGGAGCCGTGTCGAAAAAATTCAGGCCGAGGTTGAGGGCTTGTTTCACCGTGTCAAGCGCCTTTGACTCCGGGACGTCTTCAAAGAGACCTCCCAGGGGAGCAGTGCCCATGCCTAACCGGGTCACTTCCAATCCCGTCTTTCCAATCGGCGCTTTTTCAAGGGGATTCATCCGCTCTCCATATTGAGTATTTTCCAAGAGCCGCAATGTACCACGCTTTGCCCCACGGGGACAATATTGCTATAAACTAGAATTTTATGAATCTGGGTTGCTGTAGCGGCGGAGCGGAAGGGCGCACCTTTCAGTCGCGCCGAAAACGCAGACCGCAGAGGATTGTGTCATATCGCGTCATTGCGAAAGGCAGATTATGGAAATCCAGAATTTAGAAGATGTTGCGATTGTGATTCGTCCCGGCAAGGATAACGTGGCAGTGGCAACGGCAGATTTCATCGATGCGGGAGCGCAATTGCGTTACCAAGACGAGGTTATCACCCTCTCTGGCCGCGTTTTGCGTGGGTTGAGCTTCGCCATCCAGCCTATATCCGCAGGTGAAGCCTGCGTCACGCTGGGAGACCCCATCGGATTGTTGCTGACGGATGTTCATCCGGGCGACCCCATCACGGAAGCAAATCTTGAAGAACGTATGCCGCGCTTGAGGGTGAAATATCACGACAATTCGAACCCCATCGAGATTGATCCCCGGCTTTCTTCTCTCACGTTTGATGGCTACTTGCGTCAGGATGGCTCAGTGGGCGCGCGCAACTTCGTTGGCGTGGTTACCTCCGGCATGTGTTCCTCCACGGAAGCCCACGCCATTGCGTCCCGCGCCATGAGCGAGCTTTACTCGCGCGAGAAATTCCCCAACGTGGATGGCGTAGTAGCCGTCGTTCAGGAATCGGGTTGCGGGATGCCGGACGGTCGTGCGGTGGATTTACTCAACCTGCTCCTAGTAGATACACTACGGCATCCGAACCTTGGGGCTGTAGTCTATATTGATCTCGGCTGCGGCAAAACCTGCGTGGAATGCTCGGCTCCGGTCTTTCAGGACGCGGTGCCGGATTATAACCAGCGTGTGGTGAACCTGGTGATTCAGCATTCGGGCGGCAGCCGCAAGTCCGTCGAGCGCGGACTTGAGCTGGTGGAAAAACAATTGCAATTCGCCAACCAATTTACCCGTTCGCCGCAGCCCATTTCAAGGCTAACCGTAGGAACAAAATGCGGCGGCTCTGACCGTTGGTCGGGCGTAACGGCGAACCCTGCGGTGGGCGCGGCGGCGGACATGTTTGTGAAAGCAGGCGCAGCCGTTTTTCTGCCTGAAATCCCTGAGTTGCAGGGCGCCGCGATGGTAGACCTTGCCCAGCGCGCGCGCACGCGCGCCGTGGGCCGCAAATTGATGGGCGCATTGAAGCGATATGAGGCTTACGTCAAAAAGTTCGGGGACGACTTCCGGGATAATACTTCGCCCGGAAATAAGAAGGGCGGACTCTACAACATTTACTTGAAATCGGCAGGCGTAAAGGCGAAAGGCGGAACCTCCGCGGTAGAAGACTTGGTTGAATACGGCGAATGGCTAGGCGAACGGCGCGGCCTCTACGTGCTTTACACACCCGGCTACGATCAGATTTCCCTGCCCGCGCTTTTCCTCAGTGGCGCGCAGGTGGCTCTCTTCACTACCGGAAGGGGTACTGGCATCGGCTGCGCCCTGGGGCCGGTCTTAAAAATCGGCAGCAATACGCCGCTTGCGCGCATGAACGGCGATATCGACATCAACGCCGGAACGATCCTCGACCACGAGCAGTCCATAGAGGAGGTCGGACAGCGTATTTTTAACGAGACTCTCGCCGTGGCTTCAGGCAAAAGTACTACGCGGGCCGAAGAGTCAGGCTACCACACCGAATTCAAAATCTGGGAATCGTTGTGGCCCGCTTTATGAAGCTTCCAGGCTTTTCAAAGCGAGCGCGGGGCCGCGGGCTGGCCAAACGTCAGTTGTGAGAACTTCTTGATGCGCTCGCGTTCGGTCCGCATGTGGCGGATGGCAGCGATATACGGCGCAACCAGAAAAGGGGCGGCGGCAATACTCAGAAAGAATTTCTCCAGGCGGCCGAGCGGAGAAAACTCGCCGTTGCGCACCGACAGCACGGTTGGATAGTAACGAAGCACCACGCCGTAGATGTCCGCCGCGAGCGACAGATGGTTCGAATGCGGGCCAAAAACTTGAGTGCGGCTAGCGCGAATGTCATCAAGAAACTCTTCGCGGTTGCGGGCTGGACTGGCCGTGTAGCTCCGGCCAATGCGGCGCAGCGTGTGCGAATCGCTCCCCGCCACCATGCTCACTGGGCGGCCCGGACCCCGGAATCGTTCAAGCAATGCTGCGATAAAGGCGTTATGCTCGCGCTGGAGCGTCCCGTTGCGAACCTCAAACACATTAAACATCTCAGCCATGCGCTCGATAAATTCCTCGACGCGAGCGGCATTCCAGAAATCGTGAAAGAAATGATTGAGCACATGAAGCAGATTGCTCTGCCGCAGGTAGCCGACCAACTCTTCGGCGTTTCCGCGCAGCCGTTGAATTTCAAGGTGCTGCGCTTCGTTGTGGCCGTAAACACCGATATGAATTTCATGCCGGAACTCCGGCAGACGCGCCGTGACTTCCTCGCCGATGATAAAATCGGGCATGTTTCCGCGCTGATTCAGAAGCTCCAGGCAACCATCGATTGAATCATGATCGGTGATGGTCACAAGATCCATTCCCCGTTCCTTCGCGCGCTGGTAGACCGCCGCAGGTTGTGAATAACAGTCGCGCGCGCGGAGAAAACGCAGGTGCTTGACCAAGCCGGAGAACCGGCTGTGGCAATGAAGGTCCGCCTTGTAGAGTCTCATCACCGCCAAAATCACCTCTCATGCTATATTACGCATTCGATGGCTGGCTCAGCAACCCTTCATGGCCCCAAGCAAAGCGCCGCCTTTAAGCGTATCGTGCCCATTCGTTTTTACGAAACCAACCTCAAACGCGCGAGTGAGGTTTTCCGGTATAATCCTCAACAATGGAGAGCGGCTTCTCACTCATCGTATTCGCCGATCCGACGAAGGCGGAAGGCAATCTGGCGCGCCTCGAAAAGCTCCTACCTCGGTCCCTTCACTAT
>DASZAE010000472.1:0-10127 GCA_035945515.1 Terriglobia bacterium | reverse complement strand
CGATACTCGAGCATACCTCACCGTCACCGCTGAACGTGCTCTAGGACAAGCCAAGCGTGTAGACGCCCTAATCGCGGACGAAAAACCCCTGCCTGCGCTTGCCGGAGTTCCCGTGGCGGTGAAGGACGTCATCGTTACTCGGGGCGTGCGCACTACCTGCGGCTCGAAAATGCTGGAGAATTACGTTCCCCCGTACGATGCCACCGCCGTCGTCCGCATGGAATCGGCCGGAGCCATGATCCTGGGCAAGGTGAACTGCGATGAGTTTGCCATGGGGTCTTCCACGGAAAATTCCGCTTTCTTTCCTACACGCAATCCGTGCGACCTCAGCCGCGTGCCTGGCGGCTCAAGCGGCGGCTCGGCAGCGGCAGTAGCGGCCAATCTCGCCACGGTTGCGCTCGGCTCGGACACCGGAGGCTCCATCCGCCAGCCAGCCGCATTCTGCGGGGTCGCCGGGATGATGGGCACGTATGGAAGAGTTTCGCGCTACGGCCTTGTCGCTTTCGCATCGTCGCTTGATCATATCGGACCTTTCGGCCGCTCGGTGGCCGACGTAGCCCGCGTACTCAAAGTGATCGCCGGGCGCGACCCGGCGGATTCCACCTCGGCTGACGCGCCCGTGCCGGATTATGAAGCCACGCTCGATAACGGCGTGAGCGGGATTACCGTCGGCGTGCCGAAAGAATATTTCGAGGGGCTGAGTTCTGAGATTGGCGAGAACATTGAGATGGGCATCCAGAAGCTTGCGAGCATCGGATGCAAGGTGGCGCCTATCAGCCTTCCCCACACCGCCTATGCCGTTCCTTGCTACTACATCATTGCTACGGCGGAGGCAAGCTCCAACCTGGCGCGTTACGATGGCGTGCGTTATGGCTTCCGCGCGGCCGCCTACGAAGGCTTGCGCGAGATGTATCGCAAGACACGCGACGCCGGCTTTGGCGCCGAAGTGAAGCGGCGCATCATGCTTGGCACCTACGTGCTCAGTTCCGGCTATTACGACGCCTACTATCGCAAAGCCCAACAGGTGCGCTCGCTGATCGCGCGCGATTTCCTGGAGGCGTTCGATGAAGTGGACGTGATCGTCACGCCTACCTCGCCCGTCCCCGCCTTTAAGATCGGCGAGCGCACCGGCGACCCTCTGCAAATGTATCTGGCTGACATCTACACCGTCACTGCCAGCCTTGCTGGGATCCCCGGCATTTCGGTTCCGTGCGGCAAAACGAAAACTGAGCCGCGCCTTCCCGTTGGGATGCAAATCTTCGCTAAACATTTCGACGAAGCAAAACTGCTGCAAGTGGCGCGCGCGTTTGAAAAAGCCGGTGGGTTTGAAATTGCATAGCGCGAATGAAGCCTCCCTGCTGCAATGGGCTTCATCCCTATCGGGCAGGAACTATGCTGTCAACCCTCTCTTACACGGACAGCCTTCTCATCAACAATCCACAGTTGGCCCGCCAACCATTCCCGCTTCAGCAATGCGATGACTTGCGGAAGAACATGCAACACATGGAGGCGGCTTTGTTGGCCAAGACGCAAAACAATCAGTCCCGAGAAATCCTGTGGAGGATAGACTCGAATATCCCGCAAAGCCAACATCCAACGTTATCAATGCCCGGCCCTCCGAGCGGCATACCTCAGCGATGTCAGGGTCGCGCCTGCCCCGTAGCCCCTGGTCCCAAACGGTCAAAGCATAATGTCCCTCAGTGCGTAAGAACAGCGCAACATCAGGATGGAGGTTCTCATCGGTCTTGAACCGCATTATCCGGCCCCAACTTCGAGTGGAACGAACCTCTCTTTGGCGAGCTCGGCGGCATAAAGCAACGCCGCCTGGATATCCTCCGGGCTGAGGTGGTAGGCTGCGGCGATTGCCTCCGCTGTTTCTCCAGACGCCAAATTATCCAGGATTACCGAAACCATTACGCGGGTTCCCTTGACGCTTGCTTTGCCGTGACAAATCTCGGGATCGACGATAATCCTCTCCTGCCAGTTCATTTGGCACCTCTCAATGAGTCTATTCTACTCTTCGGTTGGACAAAATGGGTGGGCAATAGAGGTCCCGCTTTTAGTTGCTACCGCCGCCTCGCCTCACGTTGACAACCCTACCGCACAAGCACAGAATTAATTTAAGGAGTTTGCCTTATGGGCGCGGCTATTGTCCCTTCCACGACCGACCTGCACGAAGCGCGCTGGTGGGAGACATTGCCCGGGGGGAGGATCCATTGTTATCTTTGCCCTCGGCATTGCCACATCGGAGAAGGCCAAGCAGGCTTCTGTTTCATCCGCAAAAACATCGGCGGAACCCTCTATAATCTGGGCTACGCTCAGCCTGCCGCGCTGCAGATCGATCCCATCGAAAAGAAACCATTAAACCATTTTATGCCCGGCGCTCGCATCCTTTCCATGGGCACGGCTGGCTGCAATATGGGCTGCTTCTTCTGCCAGAATTGGGACATCTCGAAGTCGAAATCCGATCAGGTTAACTCAGTTCATTTGGAGCCAGCGGACGTGGTCCGCGCGGCCATTGAACATCGCTGCCCGGCGCTCGCTTTCACTTATAACGAGCCGACCATCTGGGCCGAGTATGTGATCGACATCGCTAAGGCGGCGCATCGCGCCGGGCTGAAGACAGTGATGGTGACTAACGGTTATATTACGCGCGAGGCGCTCTTCGACGTCTACCAGCATATTGACGCGGCCAACGTGGACCTGAAGGCGTTTACAGAGAGTTTTTACGGCAAAACCACGCTCACCCACCTGCAGCCCGTGCTCGATACTCTGAAAACGCTGCGGCGCGAAACCAGCGTATGGTTCGAGATCACCAACCTGATGATTCCCACGCTGAACGACGCGGCGGAAGAAACACGCGAGCTATGCGCCTGGGTGCTGCAAAACCTGGGGGACGATGTTCCGCTGCACTTCACCGCGTTTCATCCGGACTTCAAGCTGCGCGATAAGCCCGCGACGCCAGCCGAAACCCTTCACCAGGCCCGGCGCATTGCCATGCAGATGGGGTTGAAGTTCGTCTATGAGGGCAATATTTATTCTGATGGTGCGAATACCCTCTGCCCGGGTTGCAAGCGGACCCTTGTGAAGCGATGGTGGCACCAGGTCAGCGATTTTCATATTACCGAGGAGGGCCACTGCGGATATTGCGGCGCATCCATTCCAGGGTATTTTAAACGCAGCCCGGTGGTGGAGATAGATTCATTCAGTCATTGAGCCATCAGGTCGGAGATCAGGCTGAGAAACCCGTATGAGGCCGGCAAAGATTTATAGGTTCCTTCTAACTTTCCCGTGTTCTCGAACACCGCCAGAGCAAAAGTGACTCGTAATCATTGACAATCCACCGCAATACGGCCTCGTGCGGTTCGAAATGCCCTCAATGGAGGTTCTTTAGATAAGTTACGAGCTGCCATCGCTGCTGACCGGGCAAGCCAGACCAGGAGGGCATACCCTCGCGCGGCTTGCCATTTTTTAAAAACCAGTAAAGAACACCTGGAGGTTCGTCCCGGATTTCTGGCGAGCGAAGGCACGGCCCCCGTGCATAACCCTTCGCACCGCTGCCATGGCATTGGATGCAATACCGTGCAAAGAGCTTCTTGCCCGCGAGGGTGGCTTCATGCTGCCCTTGATATGGATTCTGCTGCTTGCGCACAGCTTTTGGAGCGCGGCTGAACACGGCGGTCAGCCCCGGATTGGCTTTTCCTCCGGAGCCAAGACAGATGACGGTAAGTATAAACACTGCCGCTGGGATCAGAATCAACAGCCTCTTCACGCTCTTGATCCTTCTCATTGATCCCTCCGCGAATGGAATAGAAGCTGGACTTTCCGCCCGAATCCTTCGAATTCATAAGACACCCCGAGACGGAGCAGAAAACCATACGCGTCGTGCGTCAGCCCGAAGCCAGGTGAGACTCGCAGCGTCATTCCGTCTGGCAGATTCCATGCGACCACCGGCGCCGCGTATTGCGATGTCTGGTTAAGCGTAAAGATTTTGGAAGTTCCAAGCCCTCCGTAGAATTCAATTCCGGCGCGAAAGTTTTCCCGACAAAAGTTGCACGCTTCAGAAGACGCGGCAAGAGCCAGCGGCCGGTTCACTCCGAAAGCGTAGCCAAATTCCCATGGATCGCCGGCGAGGTTCTTCTCGCCAATAAGGTTTTCCGAAATGTTCCATCCTTTGTAGTCAGAGCCAAAGATAAGCTTGGTTTCCACTTCGCGTTCTATATTGCGCCGTGCAATGCCGTTGGGCACAAGACTGTCATCCTGTGAATCGAAACCTACTACCTCTTTCAGAGCTTTGTCCGCTGCCGTGTCTTCGTACTCTAAGTAGAGCACCGGGTTGATCCAGTGCACACTGGGCAGGATGTGAAAGCGATTCTCCACACGGAAGCCAGTGAAGATAGTGTTCTCGTTTCGGGTCATTTGGCCTTCTAAGTAGAACTCAGTCGTCCACCAGGCAGCCGTACCGTATTCGAATTCAGTCAGGCCGCTTAAGAAGCGATCGCCGCCCTGAGGTTTCGCGGTGGTGGGCTCGAATTCTACCTCAAGATTACCGGGTTCTTCCATGTGCTGATCGTAGGTGACAAAATACGGTCCTTCCTGCGCCCGGACCATCGCTGCTGATCCCATCCAGACGAGGAAAACCGCAATGAAATATTGAAAAGATAACTTGGTTTTGTGAATTCGGTTTGAACGCTTGTTTAGGGTCGTCAATGCGCACGTCTCCTTTTGCTTTTTGGGCTTGAAATAGGAGGTAGGCAATCCTATAGTGAGGGGGATCGCCAGCCTCTGGCTTGTTGATCACTGAATCCCTGCGGTTGTCTCGCCAAAGCCGGCCGCGGGGATTCTCTCTTTAACTACTTGAAAACACACATACTATACATAAGTGTACAGATTAAAAGAATAAAGACGGCGTTGTCAAGGAATTTCCTTAGATGGGGTGCCTACGACCAGGCCGGTTTGAAAGCTGGGGTCACAGCTTGCGAAGTCGTTGGGACCACTTAAAGGCCGCGTTCCGATCCGATTTTTTTCAAAGCTTCCATCTTCTCCAGCCGGTCCAATTCACTTCCCAAGGATAGGACTTGAATCCCACGCGCGTCCGTTCTATGCTTTCCGCCAGCCTTAATGCAGTCGATCTTGAACTGAGGGAGTGTGTATGGCCGCATCTTTGCCGGACTATGTGAAGTCTTCTGTTCCCAACCCGCTTTCCAACCGCGCGCCGTGGTACAAGAATACGTTTCCCGCCTACGCGGGCGTTTTCCTTTGGGTGGCGTTCTATCTGGGCCTCGCCGCGCCTACCATCAGCCTGGCAAGCCCCGGAACCTGCATGATTGCGCTCCTTGTTGCGGGGCTTCTCTGCTTCGCCTTGTATTACTACGCTCCCGGGATGCTCGGCATGAAGACTGGGCGCACGCTTTACATCGTGGGCACCTCCACGTTTGGCACGCGGGGAGGCTACATCATGCCCGGGCTTCTCATGGGCGTCCTGCAGATCGGCTGGTTTGCCATCGCCACCTATTTCGCCACCGACTACATCATGAGCGGTTTGCATAACAGTTCAAAGACGCTGTTCACCATTATCGCCATTGTGTGGGCCTATGTCCTGGCCTGGGTAGCAATAAAGGGCATCGGTTACGTGGCGCGGCTGGCGCAGTTCCTCAACTGGGTGCCGCTTATCATGATCCTGATTGTGTTTTGGGCGAACAAGGGCGGCATCAGCCATTACCGGCCTGAGCATCATGACACGATGGGAGGCTTTCTTGCCGTGCTGGCGATTGTCATCGGATTCTTTGCCACGGCGGGCGCGGCTGGCGCGGACTTCTGCATGAGCAACCGGCGCCGGCGCGATGTGGTTCTCGGCGGCCTTACGGGTATTGTGCTGGCTATTGTCGTGGCCGGCGGGCTGCCCATCCTTGCGGTAGCTGGGCACATCGGCAATACGCCCGGCGCTCGCAATTACGACTTCGCAGCCGCGATTTCCGCCTCGGGCGGCATCGCGCCCATCATGTTCTTTCTTTTTGCCGCTGCTTCGATGGTGCCGACCTGCTTTTGCACCTTTATCGCCTCAAACAGTTTCGCCACCATGCTGCCGCGCATCCCGCGGCGCCTTTCGACGTTCGTCGCGGTCACCATCGGAATGCTGCTGGCCGTCAGCGGCGTAGCACAAAACTTAATTACCTTTTTCACCATCGTGGGCGCATCCTTCGGACCCATTTGCGGCGCTATGGCCGCAGACTATCTGCTGGCGGATAAGAATTGGTCGGGGCCGCGTGAAGGCATCAACTGGGCGGGCTACATCGCCTGGGCGGTAGGATTTGTGGTTGGGATTCTAAGCTACATTCCTGGCGTCCCCGCTTCCTGGGTGAAGGTGGACCGGCCAGCCGTGCTCTTCTCATTCATCATCGGTTTTGTCATCTACTGGCTGCTTTCCAAAGCCGGTCTGCGGCCGAATGTGGTTCCACTTGAAAGCGAGCCGGTTGAGTCCGCTGCGTAAATGTGAGGTCGAATCGATGTGGTCTGCGCAATGGCGATAAATTATGAGTCCATCTCCCTGTGGGTCGCTATAGCCTCGATCTTGGTTTCGGTGGCTGCTGCTTGTATTGCTTGGAGCTCGTTATCTCAAGCTAAGCAGGTGGCTGACCGGGATCGAAGAGACTGGAGGCAGAGGAAGTGGTTCGATTTGTATTTCAAAGCAAGCTCGGCCTACGATTCCCTCGACCGCTTCCAGACGCTGCACGATTGCACGAAACGCGAGACGGCTGAATTTATAAAAGATTGGAATGACCTGATGTCGCTTATCCGGGACGTCCATACCATGGCTGTTGTCTTTCCCAAGTGTCCGGTCATCGACGATCTCATTTCGTGCACGGCTGTATTCAAGGACTGCACAGAAGCTCTGTCAAAAGACCTTATGCAAAAGGTGCTTAAAGCTATGGAGGGCATACGACAGAGGGCATTAGTGGACCCCACTGTTTTGGGCGGGTAGCGCAGCGCTAGGGGGGGACCGCAACCAAATCTGGAGTGCGCAAGCTTGCTTGCGCTGTGGAAAGCGGCAGCAAGCTGCCGCACTCCAAAT
Organism: Terriglobia bacterium; assembly: GCA_035945515.1. Classification (GTDB taxonomy): domain Bacteria; phylum Acidobacteriota; class Terriglobia; order UBA7540; family UBA7540; genus RH2-MAG17b. Next base: position 3,055 of record DASZAE010000472.1, on the reverse strand, counting down.
GCGTCTTGGCGCGCGGTCAAAAAGCTTGCCAAAAAAACAAGAAATTACGAGGTTGCAATACAGGGTCCAATGCCTGACCCTGTGGCAAATTTGGCGCCGTCAGCAAAAAACCGCGGCGTTTGAACTACGGACGCTGCGCTACAAGTTACACCCTCACTTATGCTGCTTGGGCGTGTTCGAATCGACACCAAAGTCCCAAACATCCAGGTTGAGCTTTGTCTGGTCGATGTCCGCCAGCGCGTACTCGCCCGGCGTAAGCGGCTGTGTGACTTTCAGCGCGTAGACTCCAGGCGCCACCTGAGCGCGCTCAAGCGGAATATCCGACCGCGACTCTGTAGGGGTTCCTTTAAATCGCGCTTCCAGGCCCTCCACAATACGGTCGTTCTTGCGCTCCTTCAGGCGAAGCAATTGGATGTCGGCTCCCGTTCCGTCTGTAAAGTGCGCGTAGAACACAGGAGATGGATTAATCATGCGCACCCCCGCCGCAGCTCCGGGCAGGATCACCAGCGAACGAGCTTTCAGGATGGGACCCGGCAGCGCCATATTGAGGGCCACGCGCTTCTTGTCGCGTTCAATTGATCCTTGTGATTGAATGAGCGTCACCACGCGCGTGCCGTCATAGGCATAGATCCCCTCGCCTTGCGGAAGCCTCACACCTGGAGCGATCAAATATCCTGTGTTTGCAGGCAACTGATAGTTCTCCTGGGTCGTCTTTTCCGCATCCTGCAAAACCTGTTTTTGTTGCTGCTTTTCGGCGGCTGCGGCGGCCTGTGTCGCCTTGAAGTCAACGAGAGAGACCGGAACTTCTTCCCACTGTGAGCGGTCGAGGCTGTAATAACGGACACGGTCGCCTTCGATTTGGTAGCTTTTAACAAGCTGGTAGCTGCCATCTTTGAGATAGAGTTTGGTCTGAGCGTAGGTAGGCCTCGAGAATGCGGTTAGGCAACCCAGGCTCAAGAGGGCAAAGCATACGACTTTTGCAGGGAGGTGGAGCATCATACGATTCCATGCTATCGCCCGGCACAGGCCATGATCAACTGGAGAGATTGCTTTCTATTTTCGGGGCTTCACGGATTGAGACCGGTAGCATGTTAATCTAAAACCGATTGGGACGTGCCTTTGCTCGAAGAGACCTTCCAGATAGAAGTCAGGATCGGGCTATCTTCTGGTCAGTACCAGACTGTAAAATCATGGTAAAACCTCCGCTTCCTCGTGTGGTGATTCTCGGGCGGCCAAACGTAGGCAAGTCTACGCTCTTTAACCGCATCACCGGCCGCCGCCGCTCGCTCGTGGGCAATGAGCCGGGAATGACGCGCGACCGCATCTACGCGCCCGCCGAGTGGCTGGGAAAGACTTTTGAGGTGATCGATACTGGGGGGCTATCACTCAACGATAAAGACCTTATGGCCACAGAGATTTTCAGCCAGGCCCGCGTGGCGATGGGCGAAGCCAGCCAGTGGCTCCTGGTGGTGGATGGCAGGGCTGGCCTGACGCCTCTCGATCAGGACTTGGCTGCACTGCTCCGGCGCGAAGGCAAGCCGTTGATTCTCGTGGTCAACAAGATCGACTCCGCCCAGTCCGAGGCGTTGACGGCGGATTTCTATCGGCTTGGCATTCGAGATGTCTTCCCGGTTTCGTCCGAACACGCCCTTGGAATCGACGATCTACTTGATCACGTTACGCGGGATTTCCCGTCCAACGATGAGGAAGCCATTTTGGAGGATCGCGCCATCCACGTGGCCATCATCGGGCGGCCCAACGTAGGCAAATCAACGTTGCTCAACCGACTCATTGGCGAAGAGCGGTCCATCGTCACGCCCGTCGCGGGAACCACGCGGGACGCGGTGGATGCGGAAGTTGAAGCCAATGGCCGCCGCTTTCTTTTTATCGACACAGCGGGCATTCGCAGCAAGGGCAAGACGCGCTTGATGGCGGAAAAGCTGAGCGTGATTCAGGCGCGCAAGCACCTCGAACGCTCCGATGTGGCCTTGTTGCTGCTCGATGCCACGGAAGGCGTCAACGCGCTGGATACGCACATTGGAGGCTACGCGCACGAAAGCCGCCGGTCGGTGATCGTTGTTGTCAATAAGTGGGACGCCGTAGCCAAAGGCCCCACCACGACGCAGGATTACACGCGTTACGTCCGGGAGCGTCTGAAGTATCTCGACTACGCCCCCATTATTTTTGTTTCCGCGCTCAAAGGGCAGCGCGCGGCTCGCCTATTCGACGCCGTAGCGGAAGTGGCCGCCGAGCGTCAAAAGCGCGTCGGCACGGCGGAGATGAACCGATTCCTCGAAACGCTGGATTTCGACCGCGCGCCCAGCCCCGCAGGAAGGCCATTGCGCCTGTATTATTTGACCCAGGCGGGAACAGCCCCGCCTACGTTCGTGGCTTTTACCAATCGCGCCGGGCCGCTCTATTTCTCGGTGGAGCGATTTCTTCAAAACCAGATTCGCAAGCAGTTCGGATTTGCGGGAACGCCCGTAGTGATTAAGGCGAAACTGAGAGGGAAAAAATAAACAGGCTGCTGCGCCAGCCGGCATGAAATCGAGGAGATGGTCGTTAAAGCGAGCCAAAGGCTGTGGTAACCCCATGCGAGCTTCGGCCGCCGCACAGCGCAGACCAAGCTTTTCAGCCACCCGCAAGTTTAGGCGCAAAGCCATCTTTACGCCAAACCGGGACATTACTCATTTTTCACCTTATTGCGCGAGTGGTATACTTGCACCCAGAATTGTAAGTGGCGGGCATGATTGCGTCATTTGCGCCATGCTGCGCCACCGGGGGAAAGGTGGTGAATGTGAGGTCGTTCGAAATAACTGCGGTGCGAGCGGCGCTGGTCATCATCCTTGCAGCCGCTTCATATCATTTGCGCCCTTTTCATCTTTCTTCGCTCGAATCTGCCATATTAGGCCTAGTGCTTGGAATTCTTCTTGTCGGTTGCGAGATTCGCCTGCAAAAGGTGAGCATTGCCCGGTTGGTTGGGGCCGCTATCGGATTTACCACCGGCATCCTTGCGGCTCTCATGATGAGCCATCTACTGGGCATGACCGCTATT
>DASZAE010000471.1:0-16615 GCA_035945515.1 Terriglobia bacterium | reverse complement strand
CCTGGATCAATCGAACAAGCTGGTGACGGTGGTGATTTACCCCTTGCACGGCTCTCCGGCGATGCGCGCGGGAATCCGCGCGGGCGATGAGATTGTGAAAATTGATGGGAAGTCCGCCGAGGGCCTTTCGATTGATAAGGTAGCAAGCCTTCTGAAGGGTCCGCGCGGAACCACGGTGGGGGTGACGATCGCGCGCGCGGGCGCGCCCAAGCCGCTTCAGTTTAACGTAACGCGCGCCGAAATTTCCCAGCATAGCGTTGAAACGGCATTTATGATCCCGCCCGACACGGGGATTGGTTACATTCGCCTGACCAAGTTTGATGAGACCTCCGACCCCGAGCTCACCGCCGCCTTGAAGCGGATGGAGCAAGCTCACATGCGCGGGTTGATCCTCGACCTGCGCGGGAATCCTGGGGGGCTGCTCCAGGAAGCGGTTGAAGTTGCGGACCATTTCCTCGAAAAGGGCCAGTTGATTGTTTATCACTACGGGCGTAATTCCGAGGAACGGCGTTACTACGCCATCAATGGGAACCACGGCGAAGAATATCCCATGATTGTTTTAGTGGGGCCAAACACGGCCAGCGCCGCCGAGATCGTTTCGGGCGCGCTGCAGGATCACGACCGCGCCCTCATCCTCGGCCAGACGAGCTTTGGCAAGGGTTTGGTGCAGACCGTGTTTCCACTCAGCGACCACGCAGGACTCGCGCTGACTACCGCGCACTATTACACGCCCAGCGGACGATTGATCCAGCGCGATTATTCAGACCTTTCGATCTACGATTATTTCAACCACGAGGGCGAGGCGCCCCCCTCACACGCTCAGGTCTATTACACCGACGGAGGCCGCAAAGTGTACGGCGGCGGCGGGATCACGCCTGACGTGCTCTTTACTTTGCCTAAGCCGAACGCGGTGCAGGAAAAACTGCTGGAGCGCAGCGTCTTTTTCAATTTTGGCGAAGATTATTTGGCGCAGCATCCTGACGTGCCCGAGAACTTCACGGTAGACGGCGCGATGCTTGAGCATTTCAAGGATCTTCTGAAAAAAGAAAATGTCAATCTCTCGCCGAAGGACTTTTCGGACAATCTTGAATTTATCAAGCAGCAGATTAGCGAAGACATTTTAGGGGCGACATATGGCGTGCAGGAGCTTGACCGTCTGGATGTGGAAAACAGCCCGGAGGTTAAGAAAGCGATCTCTGAGATGCCCGAAGCGGCGGAGCTGATGACCAACGCCAAGCACTATATGGCGAGCCGTCACAACGTCAATTGAGGCCGCCGCTACAGAATCAGGCGTCGCCGACTTATGGCATTACGTATAGTCAAATCGGTAAGACCATTGAGATTTTTGAGATTATTCCCGGCTGAGCGCAGTCTTCACGTAGCGAAGCAGCGACCACCCGCCCGTAACCGGAAGCAGAAGCGCCTGTTTGATCAGATCGTGGCGTGTCTGTGCGCCCTCGCGCCGTTCACGCGCTTCTTTGGCCATCTGGAACTCAAGCACCGCCGCGTATTTGGCAAAGTCCACTCCACACTTCCCGCATTTGCCGCCAGTTTCCTGCGCGTGTCCGCAAGAAGGGCAGGTGAAGCGCAAGGGCGCGTGGCAGCGCACGCAAAAGCGCGCGGTCGCGGGGCTCGCGGTTTGGCATTTCGGGCAAGTCATGGCGCGTTCCTTGGCGCTGTGGCGGCGGTCTCAGGCCGCTCGTCACTATTTAAAAGCCGGCGGCCAGTGGCCGCCGCTACAGCAAGCAACCCTCTCAGTTGACAAAAAGATAGGCGATTTCCTGCCGCCCGTTGATCCGGAAGTGGCACGTGCAATCGTCATAGCCGCAGATCACGGTTTCGGTGCCGGAGTATTGCGCCTGCGTCAGCAGGTCGAGCTTGCCGCAAAGCGGGCAGGCGAGGATCGCAAAGAATGCGGTATCGACGAGCTCCCGCAGGGATTGCGTTCCATCGAGCAATAGGATGTCTCCAGGCCGCATCAACTCCATCGCCTCTTCAAAGACATGGCGAAGCTCACCAACGGGTTGTGCAATGAGGTCTTCCGGCGAAACAGTTTGCATAAGCGGCTTTTTGTCCTTTGGCAGTTTAGGAGCGCGACTCGCGGGCAGCTTGCCTTTACGCTCCCCGGACGACCGCGTGCTATTTGTTTGTGTTGCTTCCACGGTTTTGTTTTCCATTCTCAAGGTCTATCGGCTCATCCAGCAGCCTACTTGAGGCCACGAGCGCCGCGCGTTGGTTGACCTGCGCGGGGAAGAGGAGCAGCAGCGGTCAACCTCCATGCCGCTAACACGTTGCGCCGAACCACCTGACCACTCCTAACCTTTTCAAACCGGAACCCCAATTCCCATTACGGAACGAGAAAACCCGTTTTCCGGCCTCCCCGCCCGATGACGCATCCCTCCCATAACGCTCATCGCTCTTTTCGCATTTTGCTCTGATTCGACCTTCGTTTGTGGTGTGCCACGGCTCCTGCGCACCGCTCTCTTTCCGCCCGAAATTCCGTTGGACCATTTTAATCATGCTGGAACTCCTTGTGATTGCGATGGTTAGTTTGCTGGCGAGACTTGCTGGCAATGCCATCCTTGTCACTCAATCACTAACCCGCAACGTGCGCCACGCAGATTAGTTCCTTCTGACCTTGGCGTGCAGCAGCCACCCGGCGGCGCTTCTGGGTTTAATCTCGGCGGCTTGGCACGCTGCGTGCTCTTCTAGGAAAGCGCAAGGCAAATACAACGACAGGCGAACAGCAAAGGCTGGGCGCGGAAGCAAGGGTTCACGCCCCAGCGGGCGTGTGCCCAAAAATAGAAAACAGACCGTAGCAATCGTCAAAATCTTTCGAAACGAGGGAATCTTCAATGTCTGCTCAAGGGAATTTCGATAAATCACCGGCACGTGATTTTGGCTCTGCGCGGTTTAGCCGCCACTCAACTCGAAGCACGAACAACACTGGCGCCCACAACACGTCCGCCGCGCGGCCGCATTCGGTCCGGGCGGCGGCTCAGACGTTTCCAAGCCGGGATGAGCTTGCAGTGAAGCTGCTGCCGTTGGTCCGGCGAGTTGCGTTTGAAATGCGCGAGCGGCTCCCCCAACACGTGGAGGTAGATGACTTGGCGAGCGCGGGCGTGATAGGCCTGCTCGACGCCGTGCGGAAGTTCGACGCTCGCAAGCACGTGAAGATTGAAACGTACGCCCGGCATCGCATTCGCGGCGCCATCCTTGACAGCCTCCGCGACATGGATACCGCTTCGCGTGACATGCGCCGGAAGAATAAGAATGCGGAAAAAGTCTGCCAGCAGCTTCAGGCCCGCCTGGGCCGGTCCGTTACGGATGAAGAAATGGCTGAAGCCCTCGGAATCAGTTTGCGGAAATGGTTTAGGACGGTCCATGAACTCAACAGCATGGGGCTGGATTGGATGCGTCCCAATCACATCCCCGAGCCAATGGCTATCGACGAGGCCAATCTCCCCGCCAGCGAGGATGAAAATCCGTTTGACCTTTGCTATAGGAGCGAGCAGCGGAATCTCGTGGCCAAGGCCGCCGCCACCCTTCCCGAGCGGGAGCGCAGCGTGATTTCGCTGTACTACGCTCAGGACATGACCATGAAGCAGATCGGTGAAATGCTCGGGATTGACGAATCGCGGGTTTCGCAGATTCATAGCGTGGCGCTCGCGCACCTTCGAAGCCGGGTGCGTAAGATGCTCAACCCGGCGCGCCCAAGTCTGCCGCCGGCATTTATCGCGGCTCGCGTGGCCGCGCCTGCGTGCGCGGTCTATTCGGCATAGCTCTGGTAGTTGGTAGAGGGCATGACTTTCCCCTTCGTAGTCCGTCCACCTGCGCGCAGACCCTGTTATTAAGGGTCTGCGCGCCCTTCCCAGCGCGGCACGGAAGTAGGCCGAGGCGGCGAGGCCGTTTCGTTGCGTTCAATGGATTCAAATGCTACTCTGTACGTGCGTGACGCGCATGGGCGGATAGGTGTAGGCTGCCTGTGCGTGGCGCTGCATGAGAGCTTTGATCTTTCCGGAATCCAGGATCTAATGACGCGACACGACGGCAAAACATTTGAAGGCCAGCATCTCGTGCTGGACGAAGGCGTCTTCATCAACTGTACGTTTAAGAATTGCAGCCTTGAATATTCCGGCGGCGATGTCTATGTGCAGAACTGCCAGGGCGACGGGTGTCAGTTGATCTGGCGCGGAGCGGCGCAGCATACCGTATTTCTGCTACAAGGGCTGGGCTTAATGGCTCCTGCCGTGCCTCCACCTGGCGGAAACCCGCCTGGCCGCGTGCAATAACTAAAAACTGTAACTTGTAGCGGCGGCACCGCTACAGACACTCCGTCTTCCCCGCCTGCTTGTTGTCTCCCGCGATTGTTGTTAGACTAAAATCCGGTTTCAGCCCGGCTTTTCGATAGCTTTGAAAAAGGGAAAGGACTCATGCCCGAGGAGACGCACGAAGATTCCGGTTTTAAGGTGGTGGACCGGCGGCCGTTCACCGTGGAAGGAGCGCGCCGCGAAGATGCTCCGGTGAAAGAGGAGAAACCTGTTGTTGAGCCGGCCAAAAGGGATTCCCATCCGGCCGCAAAGCCGGGTGACGACCGCGTTGACGAAGGCTTTGCCATGCTGGTCGAGTTGCTAGCCAACGGCGCTCTCACACACCTCGGCTTAATGGATGCAGGCGAGCCCTTGCCGGTAAATCTGCCTGGCGCGAGAGCGATGATCGATCTGATCGGAGTGCTCGAAGACAAGACGAAGGGGAATCTTTCCGCCGCGGAGCAGAAATTCGTGAGAGAAATCCTTTTCGAGCTGCACACCCGGTTCGTTGAGGCGCAGAAGCAAGCCGCTCCCAAGCGCAGATGAGACTTACATTCCTCGGTACCGGCACGTCGACCGGAGTTCCCACGCTCGGGTGCCGTTGCTCCACCTGCACTTCCACCGACCCGCGCGACCAAAGGACCCGGTCTTCCGTGCTGCTGGAGTACAGCGGACGCGCCGTCGTCATCGATACCTCGCCCGATTTTCGCCAGCAGGGCTTGCGCGAAAGGCTCGACCGGCTGGACGCCGTAGTATTCACCCACACGCACGCTGACCACGTCTTTGGCCTGGATGATGTGCGCGTCTTCAACATGCGCCAGAAGGCGGCGATTCCTATCTATGCCGATTCGGCCTCGATGGCGAATATCCGCCGCATTTTCGACTATATTTTTCGAGCCAATTACGCGCCGGGGGGAATTCCCCAGCTTGACCCCCGCCTGATTGAAGGGCCTTTCGAGCTTTGGGGCGCGCTCATGATTCCACTGCCCGTCTTGCACGGCGAATTGCCCGTGCTCGGGTTTCGCTTTGGCAACACGGCTTACATTACGGATTTCAGCGTCATCCCCGAATCAACCTTCGCGCTCATCGAAGGCGTGGACGTGCTCATTCTGGACGCGCTCCGGCACAAGCCCCATCCCACGCATTCGACGCTAGAACAATCGCTTGGCATTGTGGAGCGAATTAAGCCGGGCCGCGCGTTCTTTACTCACATTGCCCACGAACTCGCTCACGAGGCCACCAACGCCGCGCTGCCGGCGGGCGTGCAACTGGCCTACGACGGGCTGAAAGTGGAGTTGTAACCGTGTTCGCATTCTTATGCTAACCGTTCACGATCCCGCCGAGCTTCCCCCGCTTTCTCGCGGTTGCGCCCTGACCATCGGCAATTTCGATGGCGTACATCTCGCGCACCAAACATTGTTAAAAAGGGTGGTCGAGACGGCACGCGCGCTGGGGGCTGCGCCTGCTGCCATCACCTTTGATCCCCATCCCATCCGAGTGCTTGCGCCCAGCCGCGCGCCAAAAATCTTGACCACGTTGCCCGAGCGGGCCAAGCTCATTGCGGAACAAGGCATTGAGATACTGCTGGTGCTTCCCTTTACGCGGGAGTTGGCTCACCTCTCGCCCGCCGAATTTGTTGGCCATGTTCTGCTGGAGCGGATGCGGGCGGTCTCGGTTTGCGTGGGTCCCAATTTCCGTTTTGGCTACCGGCAGGCGGGTGATGTTCACACGCTGGAGGAATTAAGCCGCGAGCGCCGGTTTTCGCTCGAAATCGTTCCGATCGTTAGCGTGCGCGGCCGGCAGGTCTCGAGCAGTTGCATACGCCAGTTGCTTGCCGCTGGGAGCGTCTATAATGCGGGACGGTTGCTGGGCCGTCCGTTCAGCAATTCAGGCAGCATTGTTTCCGGCCTCGGCGTGGGCCGCCGCCAGACTGTGCCGACGCTGAACCTGAAACCGGATGAGGAAGAGATTCCGCAACCCGGCGTCTACATTACTGAAACCCAATTGGGCGCCGCGCGGCATCGCTCTGTCACCAACATCGGTTACAAACCGACGTTTGGAGATCACCCGCTGGCCATCGAAACATTTTTGCTGAACGTCGATGGCGAGGTGAGGGAAACTTCCTTGAAAGTTTCGTACTTCCACCGGCTGAGAGATGAAATGAAGTTTCAAAACCCGGCTATGCTGAAACTTCAGATTCAGGAAGACGTCCGCCGCTCGCAAAAGTTTTTCGGCTTGCTTGATCGTTTTCGCAGAAAGGATCAAAAGCGGTCGTAAACTTATGCCGGGGCCGGAACATCCCATCTCGCTGAGCCTTGTCATCCCTGTCTTCAATGAGGCGGATAATATTGCGCCGCTGGTTGAGCGCCTGAAGGCTGTCTTGGCTGGCATCCCCGGCACGGCTGAAATTCTCTTTGTAGATGACGGAAGCACGGATGGGACTCTCAATGAACTGCGCCGTGCTCAGACATCTGATGGCCGCATCCGTATACTCCGTTTCCGGGCGAACCTGGGCCAGACGGCGGCGATGGAGGCGGGGTTTCGTCATGCCAAGGGCGCCGCGGTGGTCACGCTTGACGGCGATCTGCAGAACGACCCTGCAGACATTCCGGCGCTGCTCGAAAAACTAAGTAATTGGGATGTCGTTTGCGGAGTGCGCACCCGCCGCCAGGATTCCTGGCTCAAGCGGATTTCATCACGCATTGCGAATGGCGTGCGCAACTGGGCCACGGGCGACGAGATTGTGGACACAGGTTGCACGCTCAAAGCGTTTCGCGCTGAGCATGTGCGCGGTCTCAAACTTTATAACGGGATGCACCGCTTCCTGCCCACGCTTCTCAAAATACGGGGCTGCCGCGTGCTCCAGGTTCCCGTAGGTCATCATCCCCGGCGCGCCGGCAAAACGAAGTATGGAACGTGGGGTCGGCTCATCAAGGGCCTTCAGGATCTCTACGCCGTGCGCTGGATGAAGAAAAATTGGATTGATTACAACGGCCAGCTTATTATTGAGAACTCCCCCGAAGATTCCAATAATGATCGCTGATTTTGATGTGGCGTGACGGTAACTGTGTTTGTAGCGGCGGCCTCTGGCCGCCGGTTTTTAAATCCTAAACGCTGGCGGCCGAGGACCACCGCTACAACTGCATTTGCCTCGCAGACTCCAAAGCCGCGCTGCACGTTTTTCAAAAAACGGCCAACCGTCTCACCCTAGCAAAATATGTGCGGCATTTGCGGAATCCTGAATACGACGCTCGCGCCTGAGAAGCACCTCGCGGCGATCGGGCCGATGTCGTCGCGCATTGCGCATCGCGGGCCAGATAGCGAGGGTAAATTTGAGCGTCCGTATCTCGCATTGGCCATCCGCCGTTTAAGCATTATTGATCTTGAGACAGGGGATCAACCCCTCTCCAATGAGACTGGTGGCGTCACGCTGGTCTTCAACGGCGAAATTTATAACTACCGCGAATTGCGCCGGGATCTGCTTGGCCGCGGGCATCAATTCAAAACCCATTCCGACGGCGAGGTGATCGCTCATCTTTACGAAGAGCGCCGTGAAGACTTCGTGCGCGAGCTCAACGGAATGTTCGCCATTGCGCTGTGGGACGACCAGCGCAGGCGGCTGGTTCTGGCGCGTGACCGCGCGGGCGAGAAGCCGCTTTACTACGCGCAGCTCGGGGCAACGCTGGTTTTCGCCTCGGAGATCAAGGCGCTTCTGGAATATCCCGGCATCCCCCGCGAAATCGATCACGAAGCGATGCGGCAATATCTTTTTTACGGTTATGTTCCTTCACCGCGAAGTATTTGGGCCGGAATTAGCAAGCTGCCTGCGGGCTGGCGGATGGTCGTCGAGTCAGGAAAGACCCGCCTCGAACCCTTCTGGCAGCTTAAGTATTATCTCCGCGCGCCCGGAATGCCGGGCGTCTCAAATGCAGATGAACGGGACATCGTTGAGGAGCTTCGCCGCCGTCTGCGTGAGGCCGCGGTTTCAAGGCTGGTCAGCGATGTGCCACTCGGCGTTTTTTTGAGCGGAGGGGTAGATTCTTCCACGCTCGTTGCATTGATGAGCGATCTCGCGCCCGGCAAGGTGAGCACGTTCTCTGTTTCGTTTACGGAAAAATCGTTTGACGAAGAACCGTATGCCAGCCTCGTCGCCCGGAGTTTCCGCACTCAGCACAAGGTTTTGATGGCGGATGAACGGCTTCTTCTGGAGGGGCTCGACGCGCTTGTGCCGCGGCTCGATGAGCCATTGGCTGATCCAGCGGTAATTCCAACTTTCTTGCTCTCCCAATTTGCGCGCAAGCATATAAAGGTGGCGCTCTCAGGAGAAGGTAGCGATGAGCTTTTCGGCGGATATCCCACCCATCTCGGCGAAAAGCTGGCGCAGCATTACCTGCACCTTCCGGCCTTCTTGCGCAAGCAATGCTCCGGTTGGCTTAAGCCGTTTTTGCCGGCTTCTTCGGGAGCAGCGCCGATGGGACTTTTCCTCGAACGGTTTTTAAGCCACGCGGAAAAAGAACCTGCCCTCCGCCATCAGACATGGTTCGGAGTATTCACACCCGAGGAACTCGGCTCGCTCCTTGTCCCGGCAGAACAATCGCGGCTGCGCGGTGCTATCTCGGAGCCGTTTGAGAATGCGACCGCGGGGGTGCAATTTGAAGATGCCGTGGCGGAAGGTCTCTACCTCGATTTTTGCCTGTATTTGGCCGATGATCTTCTGGTTAAAATTGACCGCGCCAGCATGGCCTGTTCGCTTGAGCTGCGCACTCCGTTTCTTGACCACCGATTGATTGAGTTCACCGCGGGACTGCCTGCGGGATTAAAGGTACGGGGATTCCGGCTTAAAAGTCTGCTCAAGAAAGTCGTGGAACCGTGGCTGCCGCGTGAGATTGTTTACCGGCAGAAGCGAGGATTTTCCGTGCCCATCGCACGCTTGCTCAGGCGGGAATTGCGGCCTTTAATGAACGAAATGCTTTCGGAAAACCGTTTGAAGTCTGAGGGGCTATTTAATGCCTCGTTTGTCCGCCAGATGGTTGAGGAGCACCAGAGCGGCCGGCAGGATCATCGCAAGCCGTTGTGGGCGTTACTGTGCTTTGAGCTATGGCGGAAGCAATGGTTTCGATGTTGATTATGATTGCGCCGAAGTTGCGGTTATTTTTTTTAGGATCGCCAGCATTTTCCATGCGTGCCCGTAATGATCGTTGGTCTGGAATCTGGGATTTGGACCCTGAGGTCTCCACTCCCCCGCCGCGCCTTGCTTTCCGCGCGAAAGAGTGGAATCTGATCCGGCGTCTTCGCACGCCTCGTCTCGTGCAGCAATATTTGCGCTCGCTTCCTTACAATTGGGAAAAGGACAGGGAGACGCTTCGAACTTTTCGCGGCGTAGTGACGCATCACGAGGTCCATTGCCTGGAAGCCGCATTAACGGCGGCCACGATCCTTGAACAGCACGGATACCCTCCCATATTGTTGGACCTCGAATCACAAGACTTGCTGGATCATGTTCTTTTTCTGTTTCGTGAGCGCACCGGCTTCGGCACGGTGGCACGCTCTCGTGACGCGGGACTGCATGGCCGCAAGCCTGTGTTCCGCACGCTTCGCTCCTTGGTGATGAGCTATGTAGACCCTTACGTGGATGGCTCAGGGCGGATCGTCGGCTACGGAATGCTTGATTTACGCACGCTGCGGCGATGGGATTGGCGGCTATCGTCCCGCAACGTGTGGGTGGTTGAGCGCACGCTTGTCCATATGCCGCATGTCAAAATACAAACTTCTGACCACAGGTATCGCGCGATGCTACGGCAGTTCCAGGCTTTCAAAGCGAAATATCCAGACCGGCCAGTGACGTTCTATCCGAACCGCCGCCTGTGGCTGTGACGTCCACTTACATTCTGTTCGTAATGCCGCTCTTTTTCTAGTTCGATGAAATGAAGTAGAGGTGGCTTTCTGCCGTCACGCACGGATACAAGTTTATGGCCGACTTGGTGCGTAAGGAACAGCAGGGCGCGGTAGAATAGGGCGGGGAGTCAACTTGCAGCGATTCAGTGCAAATTCAGGCGGATCGCCAGCGGTGGCGAAACTGTCGCTCGGATCTCAGGGTTGCACACGGCGGCATCGGATCGCAGCGAGTGGCAAGAAAAAAGTATCCCCAAAAGTATCACTCACAGACTTCATCGTCCGTAAGTTATTGTGGGCGTGTAGCTCAGCCGGATAGAGCATCGGATTTCTAATCCGAGGGTCGGGGGTTCGAGTCCCTCCACGCCTGCCAATCTTTTCAACGACTTGCGAGCAACGCGGCTGCTGTTGGTTTTCGAGAGGTTGCGCGGGGGTTGCGGAGTCTTGCGGAGTTGTTTCTACGTCCAGCGAGTCAATCCAGTCAATATTACCGCCAGGTATCAGATGGCCGTAAGTATCGACGGTGACCTGAATGGAACTGTGTCCCATCTGTTCTTTCACGTAAGCCAAGCTCGCCCCTTTCTGGATTAGCAAGGACGCGAATGTATGCCGAAGCGCGTGAAAAGTGATTCGTCTCAGGCCTGCAGACTGGAGGCAGGGTAGAAAATCACGGTGATAAACGTTATTGCCGCTCAAGTGCGTGCCGGTGCGTGACGGAAACACCAACTTGGAAATGGCAGGCTGTCTTGCTCATCAAATTTACCCTTCTCGATGGCTTCCAGCGTCCGGCGATCGCGGAGTTCCATCAAGACGCTCCGCAGCTCGCGACTGAGATCGACTCGACGTAATTTACGATTCTTAGGCGTCGTGGCACGGCCACGCACGAAATTGTGCCGCACGATAATGTAGCGCGACTGGCCTGCCTCGCTTGTACCAAATTGAATATCATCCCATTCAAGGGCCAACAGTTCCCCAAGTCTCAAACCGGATCGCAGGGCAGTTAAAAAGAACGGGTACCGCTCGGACCGGTGCGTCCGTGTGGCATCAAGAAACCGCGTTGCTTCCTCCTGGGTGAGGCAATCAACCCTTCTTTCGCGCCCCTTCGCCGTGTTGAAGCGACCGAGGCGAATGCTGGGTTTTGATCGATGACGTTGTCCTCAACAGCATGGCTGAGGAGAGATCGTAGGGTCGCCAGAATATTACGCACGGTATTGCGCGAAATTTGCCCGCTCTTTGTCAGGTCAGCCAGATACGACTTCACGCGAGTTCGAGTGAGCGCGCTCAGTTGTATGTTGACGAAGGCAGGAATCAAGTGTTTCCTCACAATCACTTCGTACCCTTCGGCGGTGGAGAGTTTCAGATTAGGCTGAGCGTGAGAAGTGAGCCAACTATGGGCGTAGTCTGTAAACGAGGGCGCGGAGCACTCGTCGTTCAAATTGAAATCTCCCGTCATTAAACGCCGCTCGATTTCGCGCCGTGCCTGCTCAGCAGCTTCCCGGCTAGCCCCCACCCAGCGGGCTTTTCTTTTGCCCTTCCAGTCGATGAAGATGTACCACTTTCCTTTCTTCCTCCGTACCTTCACGGCCATGAATTTCCTGTCCTCCTTATTTGATTGGGATGTTCCGGTGCATATGGCCCTTTGGTGCTGCTATTCAGCGCCGTTCGCCCAAAACGTCGTTTACAATTCGCTCGACGTCGAGAGCCACCAGTGGATGTATACGGTGGCGTTCAAGATAGCGGTCAAAGTCAGACTTGCGAACCAGCACTTTGCCCCGAACCTTGACTGCGGGTAGCGGATCGCGTGGTGAATGGATCCAGGATCGCAGAGTCCGTTCGCAAAGGTTCGCGTAAAAAGAGAGTTCCCATAGTCCCAGCCACTCTCGCCGGGCACTGTCTGGCGCCTCAATTAATTGTTGCGATGGGAAAGCGTTCTCGTTGATCTCGCCCAACCGGGTTGCGACTAAGGTTTGATTCAGCATGTCTACTTACCTCTTCATCTCCAGATGACTTCAGTGAGTTTATTCACTCCTGGCCGTGGCGTCATTTGGGTTCTTCGTTCGCCCGCATATTTGCGGTGAAAATCGCCGCTCCTCTGCTATATGAGGCAGTGACATTGAGATCGGCCTAATGACGACAGCGGCGCCGTGGAACAGAGTATCTACGTCGAGCGCACCGTCATAACAGATATTCAGAATTGCATTGGCTCCGAGCGATTCGGCATTGCGCTGAAGCTCTTCAAAAGTCTCGCTCCGGGCGACCCCCTTATAGACCACGACTTGATAGCCCTCAAGAGTTGGCGCGGCAGTAACGGCAATCATGATGATGCCTCTCGTAGAAGTGTCGTACGTTCTGAATCATTAAACTGGCGTAACTGCATAATGTAACCGCTGCGGCTGCACATGAATGAGCGCTCCCACAGTTGCAAACGGACTGGAAAAATCCCAAGGTTGTACGAGGCGGTGAGCGCAAGCAAGAAAATGAGCAGGCTGAAATATCCGTAGCTGAGCCAGGTCAACTGCTCGTTGAATTAAGCCGAATGGCCGAGCACCATGTCAAGATAACCCAGCAGGAATTCCAATGGCAGCAAGCCAACCAGCCACCAAAGAATGATTTTCCAGTAGGATCGCTTGTGCGGAGGCGTGAATCTCTGAGACAGACGTGGTTGGACCCGGCCCTTGGTCTTGGCGGATCCCAATCTGATGCCCGCGCCGCCCGCTCCGAAGACTAAGCCCCAGCCGTGCGAGCGTGCTTCGAGGGCTGAGAAGCCCTGCGCATAAACCAGCGAGCGTTTCGTGAATTCATTTGATTCGCATTGTGGGCATTCGATTTTCATGATTCACCTCACCAAATTCCTGGGATGAGTCGGAAGGGAACCGCTGTTGCGTACCCGACGTATCCGCGGAGTTCTTCAGTCAAAAAAAGGTCTTCACTCACAGTCCGATGCAGAATTAAGACTGAGTAGCTCAGCGCCGGAATCAGAGCGATTACTGAACCGAGTGTAAGCGCCGTCGCCGGCATGATGATAGTCATCGCGAGATAACCCGGATGGCGAACGAAGCTGTATGGTCCGCTTGTGACAAGCTCGTGCCTGCGCTCGGGCTGAATCCGAATCGCGGTGGAAAAGAACGGATTCACGGCCATTGCCCAGACCTGGAGCACGGCCGCAAGCATCAGCAGGGCCAGCGCAAAATCTTGAGTCGTTTCGCTCGCCGGTTGCGTCCAGTGGAAGCGGCCGGCATCGAGCGCCGCGACAAGCACCGTTGCGAGAAAGAGCAGGCTTGCGGCCACGCGCGAACCGGGATGAATTTCTGCTGGGCCTGGCTTCCGCCGCTCTTTGCCTTGAGAAGAATCCGTGACGAGAGCGATTGCCAGGCCCATGCCCGCAAAGATCAGTAGATACGCTGTCAGCGCGCCGTTCACTCGTCCAGCGCACAGCATGAGCATCGTCGCGAGAACGAAACTGGACGCTACCCACCGCGTTAACAGAACCGCCCGACTCAAGGAGTCACCCCCAATCCGAGCTGCTGAGCCTGTTGCTGCTGATGCGCGGGTGCGGCTGGGTGCTGCTCGTTGGCCACTCCCAGCTTTGCCGTGAATTCCTGGACGGTCTGTCGGGCATACTGCTCGCCGTTTTCGTGCGAGTTCGGCGGATACGCCTGGATCGCCTGCACCACGGCTTCAGGATTGTCCCCCCGGCTGAGCGCGACTTTAGCGTATGCGCGTGTCACAGTGCGGCGTGCATAATACTGCGGTCGCGGTTTGTCGTACCGGTAATCCTCAAGCCGCTGGATCAGGACAGAGATTGACTCTCCGCTCCTGATCCGGTCCTGCGCCCACCGCCAATCATGATCGGAAGGCGTCCGCTTGGCCGCCACCGCCGGCCGGTTCGAATGACCGGCCGCCTGAGCGTGCTCGGGCATCTGAGCCTGTTGCTCCCCCAGCTTGAAATCAGAAAGCCGATAAGTGGCGGTTGAAAGCTCGCGAGCCTCCACGCGGTAATCCCGCTGATACTTTTTGTTGTTAAAGCCTGGGAGCCTCAAGACACGGGTGGAAGCAGTGGCGGCAGGGTCCCCGCCGAAGGCTTCGATCATCCGCCGCCGCAATGATTCCGCTTGGCCCTGGTTCATCCCCTCAACTTTCCAGATCACCTGGTACTTGCCGGGCGAAGTGGAAAGGACGTAGTTCGGCTGCGGGATTTCCTTACTCGTCTGAATTGCGGCAAGCGATCGCTCTCCATCCTTATCGAGGTCAAGATAGACGTGGCGAATGGCGGCAACGTCGGCCTTAGTTCGGTTTCGCGTGTCCTCGCGCAGAGCGTTGTACGAGATGTAGACATTGGCGCCGCGGGCGTTCTCGTCTCTCAGCCACGCCTGCCAACTTTCAGTCGCCAGGGCCTCAGCCGTTACCACCCGCTCTACCTTCTTGTCGGTCTCCCGGTTGAGGACCAGCACGGCAATCCGGTCGGATCGCTCGAAGTTCCTGAGGATGTATTCCTAGGCGGTAAGGGCATGATCGCCTTCAGGTCTTTGTTCCAGCGTTGGCATGGTACGTTTACCGCCTCTCGACTTCGCGGCTGTAAATCTGCTTGAATTCGTACCGGTCCTGCTCCGGCCCGTAGCCCGCGATTTCGAGGACTTGGGAGACAAACCGGCATCCTGGCCGGCGTTCGAGCTGGATGACCAGATTCAACGAGTCGGCAATGTTGGTCTTGATGGCCCGGTATGGCAACTCGATGCCACTTTGAAGAACGCAGCTCGTGAAGCGCGCAAGCCCTGAGCCGCGGATGTTGCATGAACCGTCGAGAGCGTGCCGGAATGCCCGGTGTTCAGCAGTTGCAGCAGGTCAAAGGCTTCTCCTCCCCGGATTTCGCCCAAGATAATCCGGTCCGGCCGGTGGCGGAGCGTGGCTTTGAGAAGATCTCGAATGGTAACGGCTGGAATACCGTTCTGCTCGTGCTGCGCCTCAAGGCGGACCAGGTTATCTTTGTGCCACTGAATCTCAGCAGTATCCTCGATGACAACGAGGCGTT
Source organism: Terriglobia bacterium (assembly GCA_035945515.1). Lineage (GTDB taxonomy): Bacteria > Acidobacteriota > Terriglobia > UBA7540 > UBA7540 > RH2-MAG17b. The sequence goes on along the minus strand of DASZAE010000471.1, from coordinate 1,384 downwards.
CGTCATTAAAGATGAAGCCAGCAAGGATATTGAGCAGCGTCGTCTTGCCACTTCCGGTCCCGCCGCCGATGAGGATATTCCTGCGGTCGAGTACAGCCTGTTTCAGGACGTCCGCGCAGGTCCGTGGCAGTGTCCCAATATCGATGAAGTCCTCAATGGTGTGCCGGGCGTTGAACTTGCGGATAGTGAGCGTCACGCCGTTCACGCTACACGGCGGGATGACTGCCGCAACCCGGCTGCCGTCCGGCAGGCGTGAGTCGAGGATTGGGTTCGCTTCAGAGATGTCGGCTCCTAGTCGGCGAGCGATGTTCTTGACGGCGATCATCAGCTCTTTTCCGTGAGGGTTAGACCGGGAATTGGCTCAACAAATCCTGCCCGCTCGATAAAGACGCGCTCCGAACCGTTCACCATGATTTCGCTGGTGTCTGGATTGAGAATCAGCGATTCAATGGGTCTGAGAAATGGCAGAATGACTTCAAATCCGTTCATGCGATGCTCTGCTCCAATGCGGCTTCCTTCTTTTGCTCACGGCTTGATTGCGAAAACTCCTGCCTTCTCACAGGCTGGATTTCGATGGCGACGCTCTTTGAGACTTCACGGCCGAAGTTCTCTCCGAGGGAGCCCGCGTCGTTCGTGAAAATCTGGGCGTCGAAACGCGCCCGTGATAGCGCCACGTAAGCGAACCGCTGATTCACGAGGTCAGGGAGCCCACGCTCGTTGACCGGCGCATGAACAATCACGCGGTCGGCGGCTTGGCCCTGGCTGCTGTAGTTGGTCATGGCGTAGCCGTAGTCGAGATGAGGATGCTTGCGGACGTTGAACTCTACAGTGCGCCCCGATTCCAGGCGAATTCTGAGGTCGCCACTCGGATTGATCTTCTTGATGTGCCCGAGCTCGCGGTTAGCGACTCGTTGTTCCCGGAACGGCGCTGTAAACTGAACCCGATCGCCTTTGGCGAACCCCTCGCTTCGTCTTAATAGACGTTGACACCCTGAAGAGTCTGAGTGAGAACTCGACTTTCGGCCCGTTCAATAAGGTTTCCGGATCAGAGGTTCGGATTTTATGACCTTGAACCTGTCGTCAGATCGTTCCTACACCCGCCAGAGGCGCTCTGACCTAGCCCGTTTGAGCCCAACCCGGCGCTTGGCGCCAAATCCGTGTGAGATTGTAAGCCGTCGCGGCCAGCGCCAGTTCGATTCCGACTTTGACCAAGCCGCGCAACCGGAAGCTTCGCATCCCTCGTTGTTCTTTCAGCACGCCGAAAATCGGTTCGATCATGGCCTTGCGTCGTCGGTAGATCGCTCGTCCCAGCGGGCTCCGCAATTTTCGCCGCATCCGCCGCTGCACCGGGTCCCGCGCCCGAACCCGCAAGCGTCCCCCCCGG
>DASZAE010000470.1:0-4068 GCA_035945515.1 Terriglobia bacterium | reverse complement strand
GGCGGCCTCTGGCCGCCGGTCTTTAATATCGAAAAGCCGGCGGCCAGAGGCCGCCGCTACAACTCAAAAAACCGTCTATGTAGGCTTTTCGGCAAGCCGTCAAACGTTTGAGCGTAGCGAACCGGCCGCCGCCTGTCAATGGAACTGCGATGAGGCTGTCATTATTCGCGCTTTTATTGACGGCACTTACGGCTTATGTTAGGTTCGACTTGTATGAATCGAACGCAAAACCCGATGCAGAAGGAGGTTAGTTGGAAGTCGCCTGTCTTCTATTCGCGCAAGGTGAAATCGGACATCTTTTAGCAACCACAGGCCTGGTTGCGCGTATTGTGCTGCTGATCCTTCTCTTCTTTTCAGTGTTTTCCTGGGCCATCATCTTCAAAAAATATAGCGTCTTCAAGAACGCGCGCCGGGAATCCCTGAAGTTCCTCAAGATTTTTCGCCAGAGTAAAAAGCTTTCGGAAATCAAGGCCTCGGCTGAACACTTAACGACCTCCGCCCCCGTGGCCGGCGTTTTCCTGGGCGGCTACCGTGAAGTTGAAAGCCAGGCGGTTTACACAGAGAACCCGGGTAAACCGCGCATCAAAAGCTTGGAGGCTGTGCGCCGGGCGCTGCAAATGACGTCTTCGGAAGAGCTTTCGCGCATGGAGCATTGGCTCAGTTGGCTCGCCACAACCGGCGGCGTTTGCCCCTTTATTGGCCTGTTCGGCACCGTTTGGGGCATCATTGATGCGTTTAATGGACTCGGCATGGCTGGCGGAGCATCGTTGCAAAGCGTAGCGCCGGGCATTGCCGAAGCTCTGATCACAACTGCCGGAGGGCTTTTCGCCGCCATCCCCGCGGTGATCGCTTACAACCAATACCTTCAGCGCATCAAAGAATTTGGGGGCATGTTAGACGAATTCACTCTGGAGTTTCTCAATATGACAGAGCGGTATTTCACATAGAAGTTAGAAAGGTAGCTGCGGCGTCCCGCCGCCGGTCTTTATATTCAAAAGCCGCCGGCGGGACGCTGGCGCTACAGCACATGAGGACATATGGCCTTCACCTCGAGCAAAGGGACAACGCAAACCTCGCTCTCGGAAATCAACGTCACGCCGCTGGTGGACGTTGTGCTGGTCCTGCTGGTCATATTCATGCTCACCGCCCCCATCCTGCAGTCAGGGATCGAAGTTACTCTTCCTAAAACCCATACCGTGAGATTGGTAAAGAGCGAAAAAGTAGTGGTGACTCTGGACAAGGAACAGACGATTTACGTGGGCAATGATCCGGTGAATATCCACCAGTTGGGATCGATTGTGGGAAAGAAACTCGGCGGCAACCCGGATTCCCCTGTCTATATCCGGGCAGATGAGGCAGTACCCTTCGGCGCGTTTGCCGGAGTCATGGACGTGCTCAAACAGGCGGGCATCACCAACGTCAGCATCGTGACAACTCCGTTGCGGACTAAAAGACAGCAGTAAGAAGAGGGCAGAAAGCTTCGCCATCATGTCCACTGCAAGCTTTCCACTGGCATACAGAAGGCGCGAGAGCCTCAGCGGCTCGCTGGTGGCCTCGGTGTTGTTCCACCTGGGAATCGTCGCGACAGGCATTCTCTACGTTACGCTCAATTTCAACCACGGACCCGGATGGGGCCATTTCGACCGTGGCAGCGCCATTCGGGTCAATGCGGTGACTAGCCTGCCGGGGGTCCCACTTCCGCACCCCGCGATGGAAACACCCGCCAGAGTGCAATTGAACAACCCCGAACTTTATAAGGCGCCGCCGCAACCGCCGTTGCCGCCGCCGCCCAATGCTATCGAAATTCAACGCTTCAAAGAACTCGAAAAGCCATTGCCGCCCCTCCGCACCAAGGAAAAGCCCAAGGTAGTTCTGCAGCGGCAACACGACCTGCTGCTGAACAATCGCATCCAAAAACAGCAGGTTCCGCCGCCGCCGAACGCCGTGTTGACGCAGGCGGGCGGCGCGCCGGAAATGAGTTTCAGCACGCCCATTACGACCACCAACGGCACCGGCGCCATTGGAACGTCGGATAATTTTGGTAATTTGTTTGGCTGGTACGTAGAAGCCCTAAAAGACCGGGTCAGCAGCAACTGGCTGCTTTCGATCATCGATCCGAGAGTTATGTCAGCCCCGCGTGTTTACGTGGAGTTTGATGTTCTAAAGAATGGAAACGTCGAAAATGTTAAAGTAACGCAATCCAGTGGCAACCCGGAGGTTGACCGCTCAGCGCAAAGGGCCGTGCTGGCTTCCAACCCGCTGCCGGCGCTTCCCCCAGCGTACAAAAAGGACCATGTGCACGTTATCTTGTATTTCGATTTTCGCCGATAAGTAAAGCTGGTGTTGATGAAGATGACGAATTATAGCGACAGCCTTCTGGGAGGATCATGAAACAAAAAACCTGCACGACCCTTGCCTTAATACTTGTAGTCCCCGTTATCCTTTTCTTTTTCCAGGGCGCGAAGGCAGCGCCGCAGATACAGGCCATTATTAACCGGGGAAATGCGGCCATTCGCATCGCGGTCGCCAATTTCCCCGCGCAATCGAGCGATCCAAACCTCGGCAGCTTGACGGGGGAATTCAATAAGGTGCTGTGGGACGACCTCGATAATGCCGGCATTTTTCAGATGGTCAGTAAAAGCATGTATCCAGTCAAAACGCCGTCAGACCCCGGCAGCGTAGTCTTTGACCAATGGACCAATCCTCCGGCTTCTACCCAGTTCCTCGCCTTTGGCAACACGGCGGTTATTAACGGAAACCTGGTCGTTACCGCCTATTTGTACGATGTCAGAAATCCCTCAAATCCTTCCGTGCTGGCCAAGCGTTACATCGCCACGGAAAACGAAGTCTCCACGCGCGAGACGGCGCACCGCTTTGCCAACGAGATAATTCAGACTTTGGGCGGGGGAATCCCCGGCATCAACCTCAGCCAGATTGCGTTTGTGAGCAAGCGCACCGGCCACGAGGAAATATGGGTCATGGACTATGACGGCTTCAACCAGCATCCCATTACCAGCTATGGGTCTTTATGCCTGACGCCCCGCTGGGCGCCCGACGACACGAAACTTGCCTTCACGAGCTATGCCAGCGGCGCTCCGCAAATCTCCATTTTTTCGTTCCTCTCTCATCGCCTTCTTCCCTTCCCGCACTATCATGGCTTGAACACCACCCCGGCGTGGTCGCCTGACGGGAAGAAAATTGCATTCTGTTCCAGCATGAGCGGCACGCCTGAAATCTACATTTCCAATGCCGACGGAACAGGTTTGCAGCGTCTGACTTTCAGCCACAGCGTCAATATTTCCCCCGTATGGAATCCGAAAACCGGAAATGAAATTTCATTCGTTTCTGACCGCAGCGGCTCGCCGCAGATTTACATGATGAATTCGGACGGAACCAACTTGCGCCGGCTGCTTACTTCCGGAGGCGACGCCGACGCGCCCTCATGGTCGCCTAACGGGATGTTTGTGGTTTTCTCCTGGGCGGTGGTTGAAACCGGCACCTATGATATCTACGCGATTAACATCGGCACAGGGCAAATCACGCAACTGACGCACAACGCTGGCAGCAACGACCGCCCCTGGTGGGCGCCGGACGGACGGCATATCGTCTTTCAATCCAACCGCTCCGGGAAAAGAGAAGTTTGGATCATGCTGGCCGACGGAACACATCAGAAGAAGCTCACGACCCAGGGAGAAAACTGGGATCCAAGCTGGTCAAATTAGAGGCGGAGCTCATTTGATTTGCTGGGTGGCGGAGTGGTATAGGCCGTGAGACATCACATTTGACGAATCAGTTTTGTCCGCTACGGCATCGAAACTACGCTATGATTCATCCTGTATTTATAGAGCGGTTATAACTCCATAGAGCGGCAGCCGGCCCTTTATTGAAAAAGAGTTTTGTTTTCTGCTATTTTCGTGTTAGTATTGATTCCCTTAATGACGTTTGTTCCTTCAAAGGCGAGGAAAGGAACGCCATTTTCCATGCCTGCTGAAGGTGCTCGACCGCAAGACAACCAAAATTCACCCACGATTTCCGGAATTTTATTGCCGACTTAGGAGGAGAAATAAT
>DASZAE010000469.1:0-11359 GCA_035945515.1 Terriglobia bacterium | reverse complement strand
GGGTTTTCAACTTGACGTGGGTCTAAACGGTCTCACCGGAGGCGGAAGCGACTCAGTTCTTCAATCCTTCGCGCTCAACGGCCAGGGAAGCGGAATTCTGACCTTCCAATTCACGGCGGCGAATTTGTCTTCCATCATGGGTTTGGTTGATTCCACTGTGGCTATACCCAACAACAGCGTCTCCGCCACGCTGACCACTCCTGAGCCGGCCTCGCTGGGCCTGTTTGGGATTGGCTTGCTCGGTCTTGCGTTTGCGTATCGCCGCCGTTTGAAGGCGCTGGCGTAGCTCCAGCCTTTCAATCTGCGAAAACTTAATTTGCTATTCGACTGCAGGGGTTTGTTACAGGGCAACCAGCCGTCAAGGGTTGGTTGCTCTACCCATGCAGTTTTTTTTTGCTTTTATTAGGTCTATACAAAGCGTCATAAGTCGGCGGCGATCATTGGCTGTAGCGGCGGCCTCTGGCCGCCGGATTTTAATAGTAAAGACCGGCAGCCGGAGGCTGCCGCTACAGAATCAGGCGCCGCCGATTTATGGCGTCGCGTATAGTTAATACCCCGGATTGACACTTTTTCTCGCCGTCTGTTAACTTAGATAATGTCGAGATTTATTAAGGGGTTTCCGTCTATAATCAAGCGGTTTCAATTTATCCTCGTGGCGCTTATCGTGAGCGCCTTTGGCTGCGCGGTGAGCCACACAAGGCGCATTGCCCCGTCTAAGTTACCCCCCCCGCCGCAAACTGCATCCTTGGCGCAATTGATCGCAAAGATTAATGCCCAAAGCGCGGCGGTCCGAAGCTTGATGGCCACGGTGGATCTCGAACCCTCAACAGGTTCAATCTATTCCGGTTTTATTAAGCAATACCACGACGTCAAAGGCTTCCTTCTGTTGCGGAAGCCGGCTTTTATCCGCATGACAGGGCAGGCTCCCGTGGTGCGGACAGATATTTTTGACATGGTTTCGGATGGCAAGCAGTTCAAGCTGTACATCCCCTCCGAGAACAAGTTTTACGTGGGCGAGGCCGGCATGGCGCAGAAGCCCGGAAAGACGCTGGAAAATCTGCGCCCGCAGCACGTCCTGGATGCTTTGTTGCTGGCGCCGCTTGACGCGGCAAAATCGAGTTATTTCATCGAAGAAGTTGACCGGAATTCCGAGCGCGATTACGTTATCGGCGAGATTGAGCCCTCACAATCTTCAAGGTCCGGAGTTGTCAATTTGAAGCGGAGAATCTGGTTTAATCGCGCCGGCCTTCAGATTTCCAGGGTGCAGCTTTATGACGGCGGGGGCAAAGTCCAGGAAGACATCGAATATTCGGACTATCAGGATGCCGGTAGCGTCAATTACCCGCGCCGGATTATGATCGAGCGGCCGGAGGAAGGTTATTCCCTGGCGATCACGCTCTTGACCGCTCAATTTAATCAGACGGTGCCACTCACGAAATTCATGCTGCAAAAGCCGGCGAACGCCCTCCTCATCAACTTGAGCGCGGCAAAGCAACCGGGACAGACGGGAGAATCCCTTGGTCAATAGGATGATTATGGCCAATGTGCTGCACCGGCCTGTAAGAACGATTGTGAGCGTTCTGGCGGTGGGGATTGAAGTAGGCATGGTCCTGCTCGTTGTGGGTCTGACGACGGGGATGCTGAACGAATCGGCCAAGCGCGTCGAGGGCGTCGGCGCCGATGTCATGGTGCAGCCGCCCGGCGCCTCATTTTTCCTGGGCATCACCACGGCGCCCATGCCCATCAAACTGGCTGACCGGCTGCGGGAGCTTGACCACGTGCAAGCGGTTACCTCGGTGCTCCTGCAGTTTGATACAACCAGCGGGCTGAACCTGGTCTATGGCGTCGACATGCAGACCTTCGATGAAGTGAGCGGCGGATTCGTCTACTATTCCGGCGGCCCGCTCAAGAACCCAACGGACGCTCTCGTGGATGACTGGTACGCGCGGTCCAACCATGTGAAAGTGGGGGAAACCATCAACGTGCTGAGCCATAAATTCAAGGTGGCGGGCATCGTCGAGCACGGCAAAGGAGCGCGGGTTTTTATTCCCCTTCAGACCGCGCAGGACATGGCGGGAGCGGCGGACAAGGCGTCGATCTTTTTCGTGAAATGCACCAACCCCGGCTACACGCAGGCCGTGGTGAAATCCGTTGAAACGCTGCTGCCCTCCTATAAAGTGCTTTCGATGAAGGAATATATGTCGCTCATGACCTCGAACAACGTGCCGGAGCTGGCGGATTTCGTGAGCGTAATGATTGCCATCGCGGTCGGCATCGGGTTCCTGGTGATTTTTTTGTCGATGTACACCACCATCACCGAGCGCACGCGCGAGATTGGCATTCTGAAATCGCTCGGCGCCTCGAAGGTGTATATTATCGACCTGATTTTGAAAGAGGCTGGGTTGCTCAGCGTTGCGGGCATCATCGTCGGATTAATTGGCACCATCGTTGTCATGAGGGTGATCGCCGACTATCTGCCCACGCTTCCCCTCGAATCGCTGCATACGGATTGGCTGTGGATCTTGCGGGCGGCTGCGCTCGCCATTGGCGGCGCGCTGATCGGCGCGTTCTATCCGGCGCTCAAGGCGTCGCGCCTGGACCCGGTGGAAGCTCTCGGTTACGAGTAAAATCCTGAAATCGATTGCGGCTATTTGTTTTTAGCGCGAGGCTGTAGCGGCGGCCTCTGGCCGCCGGATTTTAATAGTAAAGACCGGCAGCCAGAGGCTGCCGCTACAGAATCAGGCGCCGCCGACTTATGGCGTCGCGTATAAATCCAGGCGGCCGGCACTGCGGAAATTGACGGCGGAGCAACGTGGAACCCATCATCGTGACCAAAGACCTGAAAAAGGTCTACCGGACGGGAAAGGTCGAGACCCCCGCGCTGCGCGGGGTTGCGCTCCAGGTGGATGAAGGCGAGTTTGTTTCGATTGTCGGGCCTTCCGGGTGCGGGAAATCCACGTTGCTGCATTTGCTGGGCGGCCTGGTCTCGCCAACCAGCGGGACGATCCTGGTGGACGGCAACGATTTCACGGGCATGGACGACGCCGACCGCACGCGTTTTCGCCGCCACAAAATCGGCTTCGTGTTTCAACGCTTCAACCTGCTGCCGACTCTCACCGCGCGGGAGAATATTGATCTTGCGCAATACATTCAAGGAAATGGGTTTAACCCGCATCGTTTTCAGATGGCGGTAGAGATGCTGGGCATTGCGGACCGGCTTAACAACCGTCCTTACGCCCTTTCCGGGGGCGAGCAGCAGAGGGTTGCGATTGCGCGGGCCATCGTCTGCGAGCCGAAGCTGCTGTTGGCCGACGAGCCGACGGGCAACCTCGACACCGAGAATTCGCAGGCGGTCCTCACCATGTTGCGAACCCTTAACCGGACGCTGCGCCAGACCATCCTGATGATTACGCACAACCTCGAGGCGGCGGCGGTTTCCGATCGCATTATTCACATGCGGGACGGCCAGATTACTGAGGATTGATTCCTGCCAGTTTTCCAGTTATTTTCTTAAAGCATTGGTTATGGCCGAAAGCTCTGAGTTGCGCGACCAGTCCCTTCCACGGCCGATTGCCTCGCCGGGCATCGGCATGGCGCGGCGGGCGCTCCGTGGCGTGGGGCGCTTCTGCGTCCGCTCCATTTTCTGGACCTATCAACGCGGCTCGTGGCAATACGACATTATTTGCGCCGTGATTCTTCTCTTCATCTTTCTAACCCCCGCGTCCTGGTTTCATGACCGGCCTACGCTAGGCCTTACCCATCTACGCCGCACGCAGGGCATTATTGAGACCGGGCACGCCAAGGACGGCTGGCACTACATTGTGGATGCCAGATTGGTGGATTCGCTGGCCCCGCAGTCGCCCGATGACGCCATCCGCACCCTCCTTGAAGACCGTTTTCATAAGCCGGTCAAGATCAAGTCCGTCATGCTCCTGCGCGACCGGAACAATGTTGTTCTCGGCTATAATGTTGTTTTGACCCGTTGACGGTTTATGGTTATGAGTCTCGCCTGCTGACCTGCTTGATAAAAAATCCGCGCGAAAATAGGGATTTTGTATTTATTTTGTAACATCCTTGTACTTTCCTGCGTAATCTAAGCTTAGAGGGTTGTTGAGCGCAGGCGCGCGGAGCATTTTGGAGGCATTTTGAGATTTCACCGAATCCGGCTATGGGGGGCTTTGGCGCTGGTTGCAGCGATGGTTTCCACGGCGCTTCCCGCAGTGGCCGCGCATAGATCGCGGGTTGGCGCGTCGTCACTTAGTTTTAAGCAGGTTCTGTCCCGCATGGATGACGCAGCATCGCAATTGAAGAGCGTTTCGGCCCAGCTTTCCTATACTACCGTCACCGTTTTGGTGAATGACCGCTCCACGCAGACGGGCGAGCTTTTCTTCCATAAAGGCAAGAGCCTCGAAGTCATGGTGCGGTTCCTTAAGCCCGATTTGAAGGTGATCCTTTTCAAGCACAACCGGGCGGAAATCTACAACCCCAAGACCAACCAGGTGCAGGAATACAACATGGAGCGGCACGCCGACATGCTGCAGCAGTTCCTTCTGCTCGGCTTTGGCACGCCTATTTCCAACCTTGAAAGCTCGTACCACATGAAATACCTGGGTGAAAAACAATTGGGCGATGAGACAACCGAAGCCCTGGAGCTGACCCCGCTTGAAAAATCGGTGGCATCGCAACTGACCCGCGTCGATCTCTGGGTGAGCGAGGATTCGTGGCTTCCGGTGCAGCAGGAGTTTTTCGAGCCAAGCGGAGACTACCTCATCGCCAGTTATAGCGCCATGAAGGTGAACGAACATCTGAAGCGTTCGGACTTCGAGATTCATCCCGCCAGCGGCGCGACACGCGTCAAGATGAATTAGCCCGGGTTTTCCTCATTTTTTCGACTCATTTGGCCGTTACCACACAACTCCGTGCCACCCGCTCCCAGTGCGATCTGGAGGTCCATCGAGCACGGAGGACTGCAAAAGGTTTGTCAGGACTCTCCAACCATGATCGAACCGCTGACGCCTTTCAGCAGCCTTTCCATATTCTGGAAGGTCGCGGCAACATCTTTCCTGAGGTGTTTATTCGCCGCCAACAGCGTGGAGATGTCTTCAACGATCTGTTGAGGGTCGTCAGAGGCTCCTGACTCGATCATATGAGACAGTGCGGGGATCTTTCCCTTACCGGCGCCACAGTTGAAAGCATCGACGGCTTCGATCATGCCGCCGTACCCGGCGATGGTGGCAAGGGAGCCAAGCCACTTCTTACCGCGATATAGAGCAAAGCTCATTTTCTGCGACTGCTCCTGAAATCGGCGCCCCGTTATCGAGGTCGTTTGCTGCGGGCGGCCAAGTCAGGACGAAGTGCACTGTCTGTGCCTTCGCGAGTTCGTAATTGCGCGTGCCGTCCCGTTCCTTGATGTAGTCTCTGAGCTTTCCATCGTCTTTCACCCGAATAATCCCGATGTGAGGAAATTCCTTTTTCAACGAGCGCAGGCGGTCGACGTTCTCACAAGCTTCATCGGTCAGGCCAACGTAGAATTCGATTCTGATCTCCTTTCCACCTAATGTTGCCTCCATAACCCGGCCAAAACGCATGGGGCTCTTTCGGGTAAATGCATCCAAGAAGATAAACGTCCTCCCTTCAAGCATTTCACGGTACCTCTTCAATTGCTTGAACGCGTCACGAACGATGGCGTTGCTGCAGCCTGACTTAAGCTCCACGATCTTGAATATCTTCTTCTGTTTGTCGTACTCTACGATATCGAGTTTGCAGTCCTTGTTAATGTCATATTCGCCTTCCTTAACCTTGATGGGAACCTCCCGGGCGGCGTACTTTCGCTCGAAATCGTCACCCATCCATTTTGCTCCGAATCTGGTGAAAATTAGATTTGACATTTCCTCTTCAGTCATGAGAACACGCTCCCTTCGCTTCCGACACGCTTTGGTGTTGGCTCAGCCTTCGGCAAAGCGGCACACGTAACATGCCGAACTGGGCACTGAGAGTACTATCGTCGGTTCCAGGAGTGAGCTTGAACTCCTCGGTGGTGCATCTATGAAAGGGGCGGCGCGAGTCAATGTTTTTTGTCAGGATTTCCCCCATTTTTTTGGTGGCAATGTTAGACTAGCCACAATTTCCGGGCCGACCCAAGAGTGGCACTGCTCTTTCATTGGTGCGCAAATGGCGAAAAAAGCTCACTTCAGCGCGGGTTTTTCGCCATTCACCGCGATAGGATTGCCAGGACGCGAGTTCGCAGGGTATTTTAGGCATGAGAGTGGGCGGCAGTTTCGGCGCCGGAAAAAGAGAACATGAATCAAACCGCACTTCGCCGGAAGGTCCACATTTTCGGGTTGCGGGTCCGCGAGCTGCGGATGATCGCCTGGGGCGTCATCCACAAGCGGCATCCCATTGACGTCCATCTGATTCCAATCCGCCGCTGCAATCTCACCTGCGCTTACTGCAACGAATACGACGATTTCTCGAAGCCGGTTCCCTTGCCAGAGCTCAAAAAGCGCGTGGATAAGCTTGCGGAGCTAGGGGTGACGATCATCACTATCAGCGGGGGCGAGCCGCTTCTTCATCCCGAGCTCGATCAGCTCATCCGGCATATCCGCCGCCGCGGAATCATCGCTGGCCTAATTACCAATGGCTACCTTCTGGTGGCGGCGCGCATCCAGGAGCTTAACCGCGCCGGGCTCGATCATTTACAGATCAGCATCGACAACGTGATGCCGGATGACACGTCGAAAAAGAGCCTGAAAGTGCTGGATCAGAAACTCCGCCTGCTGGCCGAGCACGCCGAGTTTGCGGTGAACATCAATTCCGTGCTCGGCAGCGCCGTGCAAAATCCAGAGGACGCCATCACGGTGGCGCGCCGCGCGAAAGAGCTTGGCTTCTCGACGACGGTCGGCATTATTCACGATCATTCCGGCCAGCTTATGCCTCTCGGCGAGGAACAACGGAAGATTTTCGACCGGGTGCGCGACCTCGGCAAGCACTCTTACTCGCGTTTTTATCAGATTTTTCAGGATAATATTGCGCGCGGCCAGGAAAACAACTGGCGATGCCGCGCCGGCAGCCGATACCTCTATATCTGCGAGGAGGGTCTCGTGCATTATTGCTCCCAACAGCGCGGCTATCCCGCGATTCCGCTTGCCGAATATACGCAGCAGCATCTCGACCATGAATATCTGACCGAAAAATCTTGCGCTCCGCGTTGCACAGTTTCCTGCGTGCAGGTGATTGGCATGTTCGACAATTGGCGCGCTCCGCAAACGCGGAAGGCGTTCGCGCAACCTCCCCTCGCTCAAATTGAATCCACATCGCTCGCCGGCAAGAATTAAGAGTCCGCGCCACAATATAGAATTCGTGATTGACATTAGGGGTAACGATTTTATAATCGCATCATGAAACTCCTTGTGCTCCCGGCGGGTCGTGCGTGAACAATAATAATGCTTCCTCGCAGCAGCCCGTCATCCTGACCATCGCCGGGTTTGATCCTTCGAGCGGCGCCGGCATCGCCGCCGACCTGAAGACCTTTTCCGCCCACAATTGTTACGGCGTGGCGGCGATCACCGCGCTCACTGTGCAGAATACGCAGGGCGTGAAGTCGGTTTATCCGGTGGCGGCGGAGCGCCTGCGCGAGAGTATTCAGGCGCTGCTCGATGACGGCCGGGTGGCCGCAATCAAGGTGGGCATGATGGCCAGCCGAGAGAACGCGGAAGTGGTGAGAGACGTTCTTTCAAAGACCCAATGCCTGCCGAGCGTCCTCGATCCGGTTCTGCATTCGGCCGGAGGACGCAGGCTGCTCGACGAAGGCGGCGTGGCCTTCCTGCGCGGAGAACTGCTCAAACTTCCTGCGGTGCTGACGCCCAACACCGAAGAGGCGGCGACGCTGACCGGGCTGAAAGTGGAAAACGTAGATGACATGAAGGGCGCGGCTAAAATGCTGGTGGACATGGGCGCGCGCGCTGTGGTGGTTACGGGTGGATGCCTTGAAAAGGCTACGGACGTTTTTTACGACGGCTCTTCGTTTGAAACTTTTATGGCCGACCGCATCAAGCCGGACAACACGCACGGAACCGGCTGTACGTTTTCCTCGGCGCTGGTTTCAAATCTTGTTTTGGGACGTCAACTGCGCGATGCGATTGTGATAGCCAAGGTGTTTGTATCTGAAGCCATTCGCAAGGCGTTCCCTACCGGCCCAGGCCGTATGCCGCTCCATCATCTCTACCGGATGCAACAGGAATCGCGCGTGCTTGACCACGCTCCCGCGCTCGCGGAGCCTGAGATTGCGCATTAGCAGGTTGCATCCTTACCCGATGCCCAATTCATCGGGTTTTTCGAGCGGGGCGCCGCAGCGGCGGCAAATGACGGCCGCGCAATCGCCACAGACCAGCGGATCCTCCACGGGTTCGCGGCAGACAGGGCAATAGAGCGTTTCACTCTCTTCTTCAGGCATAAGGCTGTTCCTCGCGACGGAGCGGGTGAGATTGAGACACGATTTCCCGGATAAAGGCGCGGATGACTTGCTGGTATTCTTCCAGCTTGCCGGTGAAAAAGTGATCGGCGCCTTCAATCCATTCCAGACGTTTCGGCGGAGCAAAGCGGGCCAAAAGCTCTTCCACCTGGGCGCGCGGGCCGTATTCGTCCTCAGTGCCCTCGACAAACAACTTCGGTTTTTGCGACGTCTCGAGATAGGAATAATCATAGGACTTCACCGGAAGTCCCATCCCAACCAGGGCGAAAACGCGCGGGTCTGCCGCGCCCACGCGCAGGCCGACCGCCGAGCCAAACGAAAAGCCCATCATTATCACTGTCGAGCCGGGGTAGCGCAAGGCGAGAAAATCCAAAGCTGCGCGCGCATCACCTTGCTCGCCCTCGCCCCGGTCATGCGTCCCCTGGCTTTTGCCCACGCCGCGAAAGTTGAAGCGAAGCGTTGGAATGCCCTCAAGCGCCGCAGCTTTTGCTGCTCGAAAAACCGCCTTCGTGTGCATGGTTCCGCCGAACAGTGGATGCGGATGGCAGACTACGGCGCAATGCGACGGGATCGTTCGAGGGTCATACTCAAGCAGCGCCTCAAGCAATCCGGCGGGGCCAGGGATCAGAAGCGGTTCGATGCGCGTCAAAACCTCCTGCCGTTTGGCCATCTGCCATAATAGAGATGCGCCGGGTAAAATCGAAACGGCACGAATAGTGTAAAATGCGAACGCAAGAACTGTGAAGGGCTTTTTAGGCGGCTTACGGACTACGGATTAAGCAGTGAAAAAAATCGCATTTTTTCTGGTGATTGTTGCGGCGGGTGTCGTCTATTACTATCTGATCTACGCTCCGAAGAGGCGCGAGCCAGCCAATGCGGAGACCGCCTACGTGTTACCGGATTCTCTGCCCGTGGTGGACACTACGGCGGTGATCCGGCGCGTGCTCATGACGTATCACAGTGGAGACCCCGTGCGTGTCATTGTGCGCGCTGGCGATTGGGCCAAGCTTGCGCTGCCGGGCGGCGGCACGGGATGGGTGAAGCAGAAAGACCTGATTGGGGCAGCCGAGTATGACAAGGGCCAGCGCCTGATTAAAAGCTTGGCGAGCAGCCCAGTCCAGGCGGATGGACATACCAACACGCCAGTAAACATGCACCTCAATCCCTCACGGAGTGCGCTGAAACTCGGTGAAGTCACTGCCGGAGCGCGCGTAGAGGTTTATGGACGCCGCGTGGTCACGAAGACGGCGAACGCTGGAGGGACCAATGGCCCCGCTGCCAAAACCGTATGGTATCTGATCACCACAGGCGGCCGCGCGGGATGGGTGCTCGGGATGTTCATCGATCTTGATGTGCCGCCCGCGCTTGCGTCCTACGCGCAAGGCGTCAATGTAGTGGCATGGATGCCGCTTGATACCGTAAATGACGGTGGGAGCCAAGTGCCGCAGTATCTTGCAGCCGACCGCATCGGTGGCGAAGACTTCGATTTCAATCATATTCGGGTATTTACCTGGTGGGTGAAACATCATAAATATGTGACCGCCTATGTTGAGAGCGGTTTGGACGGATATTTCCCTATTGTGGTGACACATGCCGGGAACGTTCCGTATTTCCACCTGCATTTGCTCGACAAAGACGGCCACAAGATTCAAAAAGTTTACGGTCTGTTTGATACGATCGTCCGGCCGGTTGGCATCGTCGATGGCTGGGCAGGCAGCGCCATGCCGGCGCCTACAACGCCACTCCATCGGCATCGTCAGCGGCGGCATAGGCATATCCGTCTACGATAAAGACTTTCGGAGGCTTGCTGTGGAATCGCGCAATTCGGGGCTTTACGCTTTCGTGCGGAGCGGCTTGCGGCTTTGGTTTGGGCTGATTTCCCGGCGGCTCCGCGTATTACAAGAAGAGTCTCTGCCGCGATCAGGCCCGGCGTTGCTCATCATGAATCACCCCTCAGGTTTTGTCGAGGCGCTTATTCTTATAGCTGCGTTAAAACGCCAGGTTCATTGCTTGCTTGATCAGTCTTTGCTTGCCGGACCTTTCGAGCGTCTCACGGCCAGGACCCTGGGCATGATTCCTTACGAGTTTCAAGGGGAGGATTGGGCGGCCGCGCTTGAAACGGTCTGTAAAATCTTCAGCCAGGAAGGGACTGTGCTTGCTTTCGTCCGGCCCCCGGTTTTGCAGGCAAACGCCGTGCGTGGGTTTGCCCCCGAGGCGGCCGAAGTGGCGCTCGAAGCGGAAGCTTATCTTGGCCGGGAAGTTCCATTGCCCGTCTTTCCTGTGCACCTGTTTCTTCCAGCGGCATTCTCGGCTGCGGGCGAAACTCTTATCTATATCGATGATTCCCTGTCGGAGCAGGGTGCGCCGTGGCACGCGCAAGAGGATTTAGACAAAGGCATTCGAATGCTCGATGAGGAATTGGAGAAGGCGTGCTGTTCGGGGCCGTTTCGCCTGCAACCTGACCAAGTGGAGCAATTTATCGCTGGGTTAGAGGCGGTCATGCGGGAGGACTTCGCGGAGAGCTGGTCGCACCGCGCCAATTGGAGGCAGAAGGTTGAGGAGTTTGACCTAAGCCCCTACCTCATCAGGCTGACGCACCGGCTGAATTACGGGAACCCGGGGCGGCTTGCGGCGCTCAACGAGGCGCTGCGGAATTACCAGGAAAGCAAGCGCAGGGTGGCACTGGGCGCGCTCAGAGCAGAAACGGCCGGTGATTGGCCAAAAAGCAGTTGGAAGCGGCTCGCCGTATGGATTGAAACCGTGGCCGGTTTTCCTATCGCTGTTTACGGTCTTCTTAATCTTCTAGTTGCCTGGTTTGTGCTGCGCATAGCCGGTTTGATGAAGAAGGGTCTTTGGGAGGCCACTCCGAAGGAATGGGCTACGCGCGTG
>DASZAE010000468.1:0-7324 GCA_035945515.1 Terriglobia bacterium | reverse complement strand
AAAAACACTGACCGTGGCTACCCGCTAAAGAATGCCATACGTGCGGAAGACCTCCGTCGCTAGTTTTCCTTCGGCGAGTTCTTGCTTGGCTTTCTTTTCTTCGCGAGAGCGTTCAAGAGCTTCAGTAACAACTTCTGCTTCAATTTCCCTCGGTATTACGAGCACGCCATCAACGTCACCGAACAGAATGTCTCCCGGCCTCACAAGCACTGCGTTGATCTCGATAGGAACACGGTAGGCGATCACCTGTCCGCGGCCGCGCTGGTCTTGGGCGTAGCTTCCGTAGCAGAATACAGGAAAGTCCAGAGCCAGAATGCCGTGCGTATCGCGGGTGTAGCCAGCAATTACAGCTCCTGTGGCGCCCCGCGCCCGTGCCGCCGTGGACATCAATTCACCCCATAAGGCATAGCGCGCCGAGCAACCGGCGGCCATATAGATCTCATTCGGTTGGAGCGAGTCGAGCGCTTTAAGCATCAGACCGAAGGGCGGGTCCGGTTCGTGAAAAACATCCGCTTCAAGCACCGTCATAGCGCGCCCAGCCACCACCATATTGGGTCGCAAGGGGCGGCACCGCGCAGGCAAAAACTGATGGCGTTGGCCGCGCGTATCCAGCACATCTCCTACGATGGCCGTGTAAAGGTCCGTCCGCATCGGTCGGAACATCTCATCATCGTTTTTCCATTCCATATGAAGAATCACCCTATCATGTCAACATTGTGAGAGAGGTAGCCACGGTCAATTCGCCGTTGGAATTGACCGTGGGATTGTTCCCGTCTCAATCAAAAACCCACGGTCAATCAAAAAACGATTGACCGTGGCCACCACTTAGATCGTAACTGTGACGCGCTTCAACGGAACGAGCCGCACGGGACCGAGGAGGCCAGCGGGCGGGAGGGGCGGAGGCGAGGTTTCCCCATACAGCCCCCAGCGAATGCCGAAGGTTTCCGCGACCGGCTTCAAATCCGGCTTGGGCAGTGATTCGACTTTCTGAATCCACAGGTTGCCCACGCGCACTTCCAGGCGATTGGCACCTGGCTTGAGCGCGCTCCCGCAACTTAGCCGCCGCAAGCCTTTCCAGGCGGCGCCGAGATCGACGCCGTTGAGCAGAACCTCTGCCGTTTCGTGCACCGTTCCAAGATCGATGACCCATTCGGTATCATCGCCAAGATCGCTCATTTCAAATGATGTCTCGCAGCGTCCCCAACCGCTGAAAGATTTCCCTTCGGGCAAGTCCGCCCACGGCTGCAGCCGATTGAGGGCGATGGGGGCTTGATCTCCCAGAGTCAATCTCCATGGACCGCTCACGGAAACCTCTTCCGGCACATCCTTTACACGGATGTGATGGTTTTTCCCCTTGGCATCAACCACAAAGTATTCGCCATTCCGCGGCGCGAGAGCAGAGACGCGCGTTTTATCCCCGGTCTTTTCGATCCGCAGCGGCCCCGCGCAATTCGTTTTGGTCAGGATGGGACTGCCCTGAGCGGCGAACACAATAAAGCAGGAATCAAACGGGTCAAGATGAATTTGAACCTCGGTCACATCGCCCGTGGAAAGCCGCGCGTAATCAAAGGGAACCGTTGTTTCGACGGTTCCCGATTCGGGGTTCCATCGCTCGGGAATCCGGCGTCCAACCAGGAACTGCGCGCGGAGGTCTTGAACTTCTTTCGAGATGTTGCTGAGAAAATAGAGGTCGGTCTCGCCATCCCGCCGGTGAAGAAATCCGACGTTCTCAACCGCGCGCTCGCGCGTTTGCGAGCCTGAATTACCTGCCTCAACAATCTTGAAATCCGGCGGCAAATGGGCCTGAATCAGTTTCAAGACGGCGGCAAAATCCGCAACCAGAGCGGTCTTGCCCTTTCCCGAGTTCTGGACGGCGCTTATTCCACTTTGTCCATTCTTCCAAATCGACGCGAGCGTGTTTCGTAACGCCGCCGCGCGCGCTTGGTGATCTTGCAAACCGGGCGCGTTCTCCGGCAGCCGCCCTACGAAAACAAGCAGCCCGCCATTCTGTACGAATTCCGCCATGCGGCTCAGGCTCTCCGGAGGCATCCACTCAACGTTTGGCACAACGAGCACCCGGTACGAAGCTGTTCCCGCGCGCAGCGTTCCATTTTCGACCGCCGCGATCCGCGCCAGGGCGTCGTCGTTGATAAGGTCGAAGTCGTATCCGGCCCGCCGCAAGTTCATGAACAGTTCAGGGCCAAGATGCCGCTGAATTTCCGTGTCCATGGTGAGCGAACCGATGCCGTAACGCGAGTAGATATCGGCAAGCGGAACGTATACCGCGACCGGGTTTATCGAGACACCCTTTTGCAGCACAGCGGCCGTGCGCTGAATATAGCGCGTGAGATATTTATAGTGCGGCCACCAAATATTATTGTGATTCACCATCGTTGAGGCATAAAAGACCCAGCCGGGCTTGCCCACTTGTGGCGGCGAGCTTGAGTATCCCTGATTCACAATCTGGTTGATGCCGTCGAGGAAAGAAGAATCGGTTGCGCCCTTCATCATTTCCAAAGTGACAAGGTAAAGCGGCGAGCGCAGCCAGGTATAGCTCTCGCAGGAAATCACCGGCTTTTGATAGATGTGCCCCGCTGAGGACGCCAGCCGCCGGTGATCAATGATCGCCGAATAGCGGTCTGCAAATTCGCCCTCTTCACCTTCAGGAATGTCGGCAAGGCTGTAGCCGCGCATTACGTCACCCATTGCGCCATGCGCCTGGACGCGCGCGGTCATTTTGCGGCTCCTGGCCCACTCGCCGAGCGGCCCAAAGAAATTGTCCATCATGAGATCAGAAAGGGTCTGATGATAGTCATAGCGGATTTGAGGCGTCAATGCGCCGGAATCTTGCCATAAGGCGGGAAGATAGGGAGTGAGATCATAGCCGCGCCGCTTCTGGAACTCCTTCAGGAAATCCGGCGTCCAGTCTGCGCCGAACACTTCGAGACTGTCGCAAAAGACCGAGGTGAAAGGCGGATAAGCGACGGGCCGAAGCTCGTCCGCCGTGCGGTTGCCCACTGAATCGAGAAAAAGCTCCAGCGCCTCGCGCCGGAAGTGATCGATCACCCAGCCTTCCATGCCGATTGTAGGCCGCTTCACTTGCTGGCCGGTGAGACTCTGCATAAACAGCATGATCGACCATTGGCCTGCCGGGACCTGCCAATGCAATCCGCCGCCGCGCCGCCTTATTTGTTCCGTGATCACCATCGAGCGGCTCGCATCCAATTCACCTGTGTTCAGCACCGGCGCCGCCACGGCCGCAAAGACTCGCCCGCCGCCCGTAAGCAGAGGATAGAGCGGCCAAGAGAATTCTCCCGGGCCTGCTGCATTTCGCGCCAACACTTCGATCTTGTGCGCGGCCAATCCGTCTGGAATAAAAGGTCCTCCATACGGCCACCCGCTGCCCAGCGTGAAGTCAAACTGCAAACCCAGCCGCTGCGTCTCCCGCAGCATGTGGCGCACCAGATCGAACCATTCAGTAGTGAAATACCTCACGTTGCGGATGCCGCGGCTGGGGTCGTCGACCGCCACCGGGTAGACAGGCTGAAGCTCGACGCCGCCCATGCCCGCGTTACGCATCAGAGTAAGCTCGCGGGTGATTTCTTCCGGCGTCATGGCGCCGCCGAACCACCACCAGCGGGTCATGGGCCGGGTGGAAAGAGGAGGATTAAGAAATACTCCCTTTAAGCCGCCGTTTCCGGGGTCTGAAGAGGGTTCTGCCGGGAGCGCGCCCGGAGCGGCGCGCGCCTCAGTCGCTGCCAATGGCAGCAACATCCCAGCCGCCCCCGAAGATGCGAGGAATTGGCGGCGCGTGTAGATGGTCTTATGTTCCATCGATTTGCCTCAACTATTGAGGATTACAAATTATAGTGACAATTTTTTCTGTGGCGGCGCTCTCTGAGCACCGCCGTTTTAAGTACCGGCCGGCGGCCAGAGGCCGCCGCTACAACGTTTGTCGTCACTGTAATTTGTAATCCTCAATAGATACCAGGCCAGCGTTTGGAGCGCGGCCGCTCATAGCCTGCGCGCGTCCATCAAGGGATCAGCGGCTTCTGAACTGCATTCCGGCCGCGCATGGGCTGGCTGCGCGCAACCGGAGATCTGAGCCAGTCCTTTGGCAGGTAATCAGGCCCAACGGATTCCTCAATAAGCCTTCTCGATTCCGTGTACAGCTCGCCCATGAGCGGCATTGGATTGCCCAATGCCCGCGAGGGCTGCCGCGGCAGTTCCCCAAGCGTAACATCGTAACAACTGAATTTTTGATTGGGATTGTACTGGAACAGAAGCTTGGAGTGTTCGCTGACCTGGTCGTATGCTTCGGCCAGATTCTTCAATTGCTCCGGCTCCGTCGTCAGCTTCGTATTCAGATAGCGCAAGTAGCGGTAGCGCCACAAGCTGATGTCGAGATGCTGCCGGCAGATCGCAAACTCCTTGAGCCAGTTGAATCGCGTCTGCAACTCGCCGCTTTGCGCCGTGGTGAGAAAGGGCTTCGCCTGCTCGAGTTCTTGAAGCATCTGGTCGACGCCTTGCATACATCTCTGCTTCTCGCCGATGACAAGCTCAATGTTTTCCTTGCTGGGTTCAAGATACTTGGCATACTCCGGCGAATAGTAGCGATTAGTGTAGCGGAGCAGCGTTTCTTTGCGCGCGATGCTCCCGACGAAGTCCGAGTTAGTGCTGCTGCCAAGACCCAGCACGGAAAATGTGAGGTTGACGGCATCCTCGGAAAGCTGTAGCGCCTTGATGATATGCGGCGCAGCCTTTTCGCCGTAAATCGGGACGGCCCAATTGTTCCAGATCTCATTGAGATCAGCGCCCACATTCCACGAAAGCTCCTTGGCGGCATATATATTGATGCCGTTCAGGATGTCATCCAGGAGCAAAAAACCGGACTGCATCGTGGCGCCATAGCCCAGGCTCACGCCGGCGCCAGGGCCAATGAGTTTAAGGGACTGCTTCATGGTGCGCGCGGTATAGCTCACCGACGAGGCCGGGAAATAAAATCGTCCGCGGGTCTGAGCAATAATCTGGTATTCGACGATCTGGGTATGCGGCTTCACCCCGCCAATCAGAGGGCTGAATACGGCATCCGGCTCGCAGTCGGAATTGTAAACCTTCGTCTGAAGCACAATTTCCGGGGGCAGTTCTTTGATGACTCTTCTCCAAAGCTCCTCGCCCGTTCCGCCAAAAGCGCCATATCCCGGCGCGTGAACATATTGATCCCCCAGCCAGTGCGGGCAACCGGAGGACCAGGTGCGGACCACCAACCCTTTTCCCATCGAATGGGTGACATCGTAAAGATGCTTCACATTGACGTAAAGCTCATTGGGAAATTTGTTCAGTCCGTTTTTCTGGCACCGCTCGTCCTGGCAATACATTCCGTACTGATCCCAAAAAATAGCGAGGAAGCCGTCGGCGCCACTCTGTTCCATCAACTCCTGGATATAGGCGTCATAGATTTTCCAGGTCATGGGATCAGAAGGGCACAACGGCGCCTTTTCCCATGAATTCGGCTCCGGCGTGCCTTGGGTGGAAGGGTAGGCCTTGATCACCGCCTGGTAGAGCGGCGCAGACCAATGCTCGAAATTATTGCCGTAAATGGAGGTGTATACTTCAACATCCGCGTCGTGGCATTCCTGCAAAAACACTTTGCTGCGTTCGGCCATGCGGCTCTGCATTTGACTAAGGTGGTCCTGGTCCGCGCGGCTCAAAAGATTGAACACATTGGGAAACCTATCCTTCAGCGTCGCTACGGCGGGAAGTCCTCCCACCTGATTGGCGCCCACTTCCGCGACCACCTCGGCGATGCTGCGGCCACGGGCGCCGTGCGAAGACCTCAGATCAAAATCCGGCTCCCGCACATACGCGCCCTCTGTGTTCCGTCTCCACAGCGCAGAATCTCCCGCCGCGAATAAAAGCGAGCGCGGACGCTTTCCCAGAATTAACGCGCCGCCTTCGTGGAAAGCGATCATGTACCCGTCATACTTGATTGCCTCCGCGCGAGATCCCAATAGTTTCATTTGCTCCGGCGATGCAGGCGCTGTGGCTAAGACAATCTCACCCTTCTTGGGGACGCCCGCGCGTCCCGCCGTCTTGATCCGGCTTTCATCGAGTCCGAATTTACGCGCTAAGATCCCGGCGGCCGATTTGACCGCTGGATGACAATCATGCGCGATGACGATGTGTTGGTATCGCGGTCCGCCAGCGCCCTCTTCTTGCCGAGCCCTATCTGGCGATCCGGAAACGCCCGCCTCCAGAAAATCAGCCGGAACCGCCAGTCCCGCGCCGATGCCCAGCATTCTTTGCAAGGCTTCACGCCGGCTTGGGCCGATGAGGTTTTTTTCCGTCATAACCATTCCCTCTTTTTGACAATCATGGGGCCGCCGGCTGAAAGAGGCGCTAAATCTTCTTTTGTTCCACTTGCTCAAGAAAAGTATTGGGCAGCGGCCTGCTCAGGTCGATGGCAAGATTTTCTACTTTGTTTAGCGCAAAAACCGGGACGCCAGGCGCGCGCATGGCCTTGATGCGCAGGAAATCCGCGCCCTCGACATCATTCAGCGCGAAAGCGGGCCGGGCGTCGTTCTTCAGATATTGAACTTCAACATGGCTTAATTCGATGCCCCTTACGTGGCGAATATAAAAGCCATAGCAAGGCATGGTTCCAAACATCGTCGGCTCCGGGTAGGCGTTCTCTTTCTCCGGCACTTCGATCCCCGCATCTTGGCTGGAGCCGCCACCCTGGCTTTGAATATAAATATTGCTCAGCTTCACGTCTTCAATCGCATTGCCTGGAATGCCGCTGATGATGGAAGCGTAGCGGCCAGCGGCGTCCGAGACGACGATGTTGCTGATATTCACTCGCCGTAGCTTACCGATAGGAGTGCCCGCAGGACCGCGCATCCGGCTGCCGAGACGGAGAAATATCGGTAAATTAACAATATTCCGCATCGTGATATTACTCACCGATATGTCTTCGAGCAGCGCGCCGTCGACTGTCTCAAGCGCAAGGCCCTGGCAGTGATCAAAGACGCAGTTTGAAACTGTAATATTTTGAAAGCCGCCGTTCGACTCCGTGCCGCATTTAATCCGTCCGGTGCGCGGCACGCGGTAGCCCTCCGGCCAACGCTTGAACGTCCCGTCGATGACCGTTCCGAGCTCATACCCTCCCGTGACAAAGCAATTGGTGATGGTGAGATTCTTCGTCGCGCGCGCATAGCCCAGGGCATAAGAGCTTTTCGGGCAGATGCCGTCATCCCACGGCGAATTGACGGTGCAGTTTGAGACACGCACGTTGTGGCAGCAGTCAATGTCCATGGCGTCGCGA
>DASZAE010000467.1:0-7762 GCA_035945515.1 Terriglobia bacterium | reverse complement strand
GCCTCTGGCCGCCGGTTTTTGAAAAGTAAAGACCGGCGGCCAGAGGCCGCCGCTACAGCTGCGTCACTCCGCTTTTCTAAAAATAGAACTTCAGCGCAAACTGAATAATACGCGCGCTCTGCAGAGTGTTCGTTGCCTGGCCGAAGCCCTGGTTTCCGAGAGTAGCGCCTATCTGATTGAACGTATGCGTGTTCGGCAGGTTAAAGAACTCCGAACGGAACTGGAAGTGCTCCTTGCCTTCCCGGAGGTTGAAGTTTTTGTACAGCCCCATATCGAGGTCATAGAACGAGGGACCGATGCACGTGTTGATGCCGAGGTTCCCAAAGGCCAGCTTGGGCACGGAGAAGGCGGCAGGATTGATGAAGCCCGTCGTCTTATCTCCATTGTTAGGATTCGCAATACAGGCCACTCCGCCCACGTAGTCCGGGCGGTCCACGTTAGCGCGGGCGCCCACATTCGCCGTATCCGAGTTCAGCCCAATGCCGTAATAGAATCCACTGTTGTAATGGTAGATGCCCGTCACTTCCCAACCGCCGAGGACATTTTCCACGACGGCGTTCGAGCTGGAGAGGAAGCGGCGTCCATGGCCCACCGGCAAGTCGTAGACCCACGCCGCGGTGAAGACGCTGGGATAGTTGTTGCCGGAAACTCCATAGTCGCAGTAGCGGCAATTAGGGTTCTGGGGCGAGTTGCTGTTGCCATACCCTTCAGCGCCAGGGGTTTCCAGCAAGTGGGACCACGTGTAGTTGGCGATAAGGTTCAAGCCATTGGAGAAGGTCTTGTTCACTTTCACCACCAACGCGTTGTAATTGGAGGCAGACAGATTGGCGTTGAGGCTCATCGCGCCCAGCGTAGGCGCAAATGGGTTCTCTGGCCGGGGATTGAGGGCCGACCCTACCTGGTTGGGGTTGCCGGGAGCAGGGTCATTGGCATTGATAAAGTCCGGCAAGTTCTTTCCCTGGGCGCCCATGTAATCGACTTCCGCCATCAGGTTCTGGGCCAACTGATGCTGGATGCTAAAGCTCCATTGGCGGGATTCCGGGGTTTGGTTATTGCGCGCGATGATGTGCGATTCATTGGGCGGGGTGCCGGGCTGCGGCGTATTAAAGTTCCCAAAGAACGTCATCAAGGGCTGGTTGGGCTGAATGGAGTTGGTGCTGTCGAAGGTGTCTGAAACGCCATACGGCCACTGGCCGCGCGCGCCCTGGCCTTGCCAGGCATAATCCGCGTTGTAATAAATGCCGAAGCTGCTGCGGATCACCGTTTTGTGGGTTAAAGCATAAGCCAAGCCAACACGCGGCATGAAGTTCGTCCAGCGGGCATTCATGAGCGAGCGCGTGGCGTTGGCTGTCTGGGAGGTAATGGGGTTGATGCCGCTCCAGCCGAAGGAATGCGTATCCAGGTAGTAATTTCCAAGCTGGTTGTTGGATTCAAAGGGCCATTGGTCGTACTCCCAGCGCAGGCCGGCATTGACCGTCAGCTTTGACGTGGCGCGAACGTTATCCTGGAGGTAGACGCCTGGGGTGTTCTGGTGCATGTAGGCCGCCGTATCACCCACGTTGCGCAGGCCGCTGCTCGGCAAGCCCAGCAGGTAGGAGGCTACCGCGTTGCCCGCCGAACTGACGTTTTGCGGGTCGCTGGTGGGCACGTTATCGAAGTTGTATTGGGACGTAAAGAGACCGTCGTAGTACGAATTCAGGTGCTCGTAGGAAACCCCGTATTCCAGCGTGCTCCTGCCCTTGACCGTGGTGAAGTCGAGCAATTGCTGCCAGACGTTGGTGATGAAAGGATTTCCATTCTGGCCGGGGCTGGTGTAGCCGGAAATATTTAACTCGGGGAACATGGGCCAGTCCGAACTCTTGATGGGCGTTCCCTGCAGGGGGAATTCGGTCAGATAGTTCCCCACGCCCGGCGCCTTGTTGGTGTTGTAGTTCAGGAGGTTTGAGCGGCTAAATGCCGATTTGAAGTCCATCACGGTGCTGGGCGAAAGCACCCAGGTGAGGGCCGCTTCGGTGTTCACGAGGCTGTTGTAGTTGTAAGTGAAATCATCGGGCAAGGCATTGGGGCTTGGCTGCAAAGCGTGCTGGTTAGTGAAGCGCGCGAAAAAGCGCAGGTTCGACGTGAAGGCGTAATCGAAGCGCGTGTTGTATTGATACTGGTTCAGCGTCGAAGGCTCCGTATTAGTGAAATTCTGGAAGTTGGAGGCGCCTCCCGTGGTCACGGCCGGATACCAGATATTGGCGTAACGTGAAACCGCCGGGCTGATCATTGAGGCGGGAATCATGTTTCCAGTAAATGGGTCGCGCACATTTCCGGTGCTGACGGCCTTCAGGCCCGTGACCGGGTCCACCTGGCCTGCCGTCACTGCCCGCGTGGTGTAGGGATTATAGATTTGGCCCGCCATCACGGGGCGGCCAAGCGCGTCAAATAAAGGCGTTCCGGTGGAAGAGGTAGCTTGCTTACCTGTCAGAAAACTAGAGAAGTCGCCGCCCAGCATCGCCTGTGTTGGAAGCGTGGCCGCGTTGGTTGCTGCTTCGCTAAACCGCAGGCCTTCATAATCCCCAAACCAGAACGCTTTGTTTTTGCCATTCCAGATGTGCGGAATATAAGCCGGGCCGCCAATAGTAAAGCCAAATTGATTCTGGCGGTAAGCGGCCTTGGGCGTGTTGAAGTAGTTGTTGAACCACGGATTGGCGTCAAAAGCGTCGTTGCGCAAAAATTCCCACGCGTCGCCGTGCACTTCATTGGTGCCGGACTTGCTGGCTACGGCGATGTTTGCGCCTGAGGAGCGCCCAAACTTCGCTGACGTGACGTCTGTCTGCGCCTTGAACTCCTGGATCGAATCGATGACGGGCTGGACGGAAAATTGGTTGAAGAATTCCTCGTTGTCGTAGACGCCATCCAGCGTGAACTGATTGGACATGGCCTGCGTGCCGCCGATGGCGTAGTTGCTGCCGCCTGCCGCCATGAACGTGTTGCCTGTGGGCACGCTTCCGGGGACCATCTCAAGCAATTGGGTGAAGTTCCTTCCATTGAGCGGCACTTCAACCACGGTCTTATTATTGACCACGGTTCCGATGGTGGCGTTGGTGGTGTCAATCAGAGGCGCTGAAGCGCCCACCGTCACTCTGGTTGAAACCGCGCCAACCTGGAGGGAGGCGTTCACGGTGACGGTCTGCGTGACTTGTACTGTCACCGGCCCGACCACGGTGGACTGAAATCCCTTCATGGAGACCTGAACCGAGTACGTGTCTGGAATCAGCGCGCTGACGGAATAGTATCCGTAACCGCTGGTGGTGGTGTGGAAGGTAGCTCCGGTTTGCGTGTTGGTCACGGTAATGGCGGCGCCTGGAATGGACCCGCCCGAAGAATCAGTCACCGTCCCGCTGATGCCGCCGAAATACGTTTGCGCCAGAAGCGCCATCGGCATCAAGAGCAACGCAGCGCCCAGTAAGACGCAGCGTCTGAGGCTCAAACTCTTTCCTGAACCCATCGTATCCTCCTCCCCCCGGTTGTCGAACGTTTTGAAAGCCACGCGTGGATGTTTAACTGCAAATACTGTAGCGGCGGCCTCTGGCCGCCGGATTTTAATAGTAAAGACCGGCGGCCAGAGGCCGCCGTTACAGGATCTTGCGACTGGTTATCCTGCAAAAATCGATTCAAACTAAGGTTGAATTATCACTGAACTAACACTTATATAAATACACTACATTATTAAAAAATGCAAAACTAATAGAATTATATAGGTATCGCTGTAGCGGCGGCGTCCTCGCCGCCGGTTTTTAATAGTAAAGGCCGGCGGCCAGAGGCCGCCGCTACAATTGCCGCATCGAACCGGAAAAATACCGTTTTTTGACCCCAAAATGCTGTTACGAACCGGACTGGCTCTAGCATCTCCTTTGTTTTGTGGCAAATGCTCCGGTTCGTAGTGGAAATCTCCATAATTCCTTTATATTCAAGTAGTTGAGCTGATTCCGTCCGGTTCGAACTCCGGTTCGCGCCGGTTCGTGTTACTAATGTTTCTTTAGTTTCAATCACTTGCAAAAAAGTAAAACAATGCTTTTTTGTGTATTCGCTCTATTTTCGCCTTTGACCGAGGCTTTGGTTCAATGGCTTACTGCAATAATTCATGTGCATTAACGGGCAATTCCGATTTCGGCTGTAGCGGCGGGCAAAGCCTATAAGGGGCCGCCGGATTTTAGGGGTAGTGGGTAGCCACGGCACGATGTTTGTGCCGTGGGCTTTTCTTTTGCCAGACCAATATCCCACGGCACGAACATCGTGCCGTGGCTACCACTACAACCTTTTAGATCTTAAAAACCGGCGGCGAGGACGCCGCCGCTACAACGCCAGCCGCGTAGCGCAGACCGCCGCCTTTGCGGTCTGCGGTCTTTGAATGCACAAAAAAGCCGCGGACCTCAAATACGGAGGTCTGCGCTACAAAAAGCCTAGCACGCCACTTTGAGACTTTTGAGACATACGGGATAAATGAGACGATTTATTTAGGGGAATGTCCCTTCTACTCCAGAGGAGTT
Source organism: Terriglobia bacterium (assembly GCA_035945515.1). Taxonomy (GTDB): domain Bacteria; phylum Acidobacteriota; class Terriglobia; order UBA7540; family UBA7540; genus RH2-MAG17b. The sequence goes on along the minus strand of DASZAE010000467.1, from coordinate 3,227 downwards.
CCCCTGGCTCTGCCGGGTGGCAGTAGAAGTTTGACAGTTCCGGGAGTCAGAACTGAAATGCCCTCACCCGGCTCACGGAGTTTACCCTGAGCGGAAATACGGGGATTCTTCGCTTCGCTCAGAATGACAAGCGAAGGGCTCGCCACCCTCTCCCGTCGGGAGAGGGCAGGGGATCAACAACAGGATCATAGCCCTCTCCTCGACAGGGCAGAGAACTTTTCAAACAGCTCTTTCTGCTTTTCCGCCAAACGGGGTTGCCCCATCTGCGAGTAAACTTGCATCAAGAGTTGGTAATTGGAGGGGTCTTGCGGGTTCGCCTGGACAGCGTGCTGCAGATCCGCCTCGGCGCCGCTCAGATGATGCTGGGCCAAGTCAGCCAAGCCAAGGAAGTGCCAAGCCTCCTCCGTTTTTGCGGGGTGGCTTGCCAGCGCGGAATGAAGATAGGCGCTTGCCGCTTGCGGATTGCCTTTAGCCAGATTGTATTCGCCCAGCCGGAGATTTGCCGGAAAATCGAGCGGATTCAGGCGCAACTCCGCCTCAAACTCCCGGGCGGCCAGGTCGAAATGGCGCTCCTTCCAATAAATTTCGCCAATCGACCGATGCGCTCCTTCAAGTTGAGGGTTGACTTCGAGCGCCCTTTGGTATTCAAGCAAAGCTCCGCTGGTGGAGCCTTGCCACTCCAAGGCTTGCGCCTTCAGCTCGTGAGTGCGATACGAATTGGGGTCAAGACGGGCGATTTGCTGGGCATAACTTTCCGCGGCCTTCTGGCACGCCTCGGCCAGCAGCGAATCGGCTTCCATGCTGACTGCCGGGCCTTCCGATGCGCGGCGCAAATAGGGGATCGCGGATTCCGCCTGATTTCTCGCCAGCAGCGTCGCGCCCAGCCAATAGTCGGCCTCGGGCAGGCGCGCGTTGATTGCCAAGGCGCGGCGCAACGGACCCTCGGCGTGGTCGAATTTTCCCATGCGGTAATAGCTGATGCCGAGAAAAAGATCAGACCCCCAAAGGGATGGATTCAAGCTAAGCGCCTTGGTGAGCGGCGGAATCGCCAGCGCAAACTGGCCGGAGAGGTAATAGACTAATCCGAGGCGCTGGAGTATTTCAGGCAGGCTCGGGTGTGATGCCAGATAGTTCTGGTAAAGCTTTGCGGCGGCCGCAAAATTGTGCGCAAGCTCCGCCTGTTTGGCTTGCATGAGTATATTTTGCCCCTGCGCGCGGTTGTCTTGGGGCGGCTGGCTGAGGCCATTCATCGAAATGCAGCAGGCCAAGCCGAAAGCCACGAGGACATTAAGCAGGAGACGCTTCCGCCAGCGGATAGCAAGGCAGTGCGAGAGTCGTTGAACGTCGTCTAGCATCATGCTTTTGTGGCGGTCGCCTATTGAGGATTATAAGTTATAGTGACGACAAATGTTGTAGCGGCGGCCTCTGGCCGCCGGTTTTTCGGCGCTCAGAGAGCGCCGCTACAGAATATCCCGAGTTAACGCATGTCGAATCGAAACAAGCCTGCGCACTTGAAATGCCGGACCAAGATGCTTAATCTCGGCTGCGCCACCGTCTTCTTCGTCCTGCTCTTGGCCTCGCTGGGCGGTGAATGTGACGCCGCTCTAGCCGCGCAGCAGTCTCTCGTTCCGACGGATTATCAGAGTCAAGCCGAGCAAGCAATGGCCTCCCGCCAGTTTGACGCAGCTATCGCGGATTATCAAAAGGCGCTCAAGCTGGCTCCCAACTCGCCAGAACTACACGACGGGCTGGGCGCGGCCTGGATCGGCAAAGGCAATTTGAGCGCGGCAATCGGCGAGTTCAAGGAAGCGGTTAAGCTTAATCCTGGAAACGCCGCGGCCCAGTCCCATCTTGGCATGGCTTTGCTCCGCGCTGGCGACCGAGGGGGAGCGATAGAAAATCTCACTGCGGCGGTAAGGCTCGAACCCGCTTCAGCCAAATCGCATTATCAACTCGGGTTGGCCCTTTGGGAAGATGGCCAGGCAGGCGCGGCATCGGCTGAGTTCCGCGAATCGCTTAGAATTCAGCCGGATGATCCAAAGGCGCGGAACGATCTGGGCGTTGCGCTGGAGCGCCTGGGCAAGCTCGATGAGGCGCTCGGCGAGTTTCGAGAAGCCGTCAAGCTCAATCCAGATTACGCGGAAGGTCACTACAACCTTGGCCTCGCAGAAGCCAATAAGGGCGACGCGGCAGAGTCCGTGGTGGAGTTCCAAGAGGCTTTACGCTTGAAGCCAGATTACCCAGAGGCGCGCTTGCACCTTAACTTGAGCCTGCTCGAAGAAGGCGAGGTCGATAGAGCAATCCAGGGATTGCAAAAGCTGACGGCCTCTTTTCCGAATGATGCTGGCGTTCACTATGCTTTGGGCCTGGCGTATCTCAAGCGGCTGCGGCAAAACCAAGCCAGCGCGGAATTCAATCGCGCCATCACACTTAATCCCCGTTTCGCCGATGCTTACGACGGCTTGGGCGTGGCCTTAGCGGAAAAGGGGCGCATCCCTGAAGCCTCCGCTCAGTTTCAAGCCGCCATAGGGATCAATCCAGGCGATGCTAATGCGCACTATAACTTGGGATTAATGAAGCTGGCCGAATCCAAGACGGCCGACGCGATTCAGGAACTCGAGACCGCGGTCAAACTTCAGCCGGACAATGCAAAGTTCCACTACCGTTTGGGGCTGATCCTTTCGACGGCAGGGCAACCGAAGAGCGCCATGCAGCAAGTGCAGGCGGCGTTGAAGCTCGATCCAAATAACGGCCCGGCGCGTTATACGCTCGCCCACTTGCTTTACAGCGCAGGCGACCGAGCGGCAGCGGCCCAGGAGTTTGCGCGCTACGCTTCAATTCGCAATGCTACGCAGGAAGACGGCCAGCACAGCGTCCAGGCGGCGCTCGATATCAGTAATGGCCTGCGCGCCATGAATGCTGGAAATCCTCAGGAGGCCGTAGTCGATTTCAAGCAGGCCGTCCTTGCAGCGCCGAATTCCGCCGAGGCTCATAACCTGCTCGGCGTTGGCTTGGCCAAACTCGGTAAAACTGACAGCGCGATGGCGGAATTCCAGAAAGCCATTCAATTGCAGCCGGAGACCGCCGCTGCCTACAATAATCTCGCCGACTTGCTGGCGAAGCAGGGCAACATTGACGCCGCCATCGATCAGCTTCAAAAGACCGTAACCCTGAAGGCAGACCTGGCCCAGGCGCACTATAATCTTGGCCTCTTGTTATTGCAAAAG
>DASZAE010000466.1:0-8343 GCA_035945515.1 Terriglobia bacterium | reverse complement strand
GGCGGCCTCTGGCCGCCGGTTTTTAGATAATAAGGACCGGCGGCCAGAGGCCGCCGCTACAAACCTAAGAGTGAGCCGGTATGCGGAAGGATCGCCCCAAGCCGACATCAATCAAAGACATTGCGCGCCTAGCCTCTGTTTCTCATTCCACCGTTTCGCGCGCTCTGCAAAACAGCTCGCTGGTCAATCGCAAGACGGCCGAAAAAATTCAACGAATCGCCCGGCAGTCCGGCTACCGGGTGAGCGCGGTAGCGCGCGGGCTGGTCACTCAAAAAACCCAAACCATCGGAGTTGTGGTCACCGCGATTGCCGACCCGTTCGTCAGCGAAGTTGTGAGCGGCATCGAGGAATCGGCGAACCGCCACGGATATTCGGTCTTTCTGGCTCAATCCAACGCCGAACCCGACCGTGAGATCAAAGTGGTGCATTCATTTGCGGAGCGCCGGGTGGACGGCATCGTAGTCACCTCGTCGCGGGTAGGATCGCTGCACCTGCAACTCCTTTCGAAAATGGATGTGCCCATCGTGCTGGTTAACAACCAGCATCCGGGGGCGACGATTCATTCGGTGATGATTCAGAACGTGGGAGCCAGCCGGCAAGTGACCCAGCACCTGATCCGGCTGGGCCATCGCCGCATCGCCTATATCGGCGACCGGTTCGGCTACCAGTCAGACACGGAGCGTCTCGCCGGATACCAGGAGGCGCTCGAGCAAGCTGGTCTGCCCTTCCTCGAAGAACTGGCTGTCCAAGGCGATGGCAAGGCCGAAGGCGGAATGGCAGCGATGCGGGTGCTGCTGGGCTTGGCGCAACCCCCTACCGCGGTATTTTGCTACAACGATATGACGGCCCTCGGAGCCCTTCGCTGCCTTCACAACGACGGGCTGCGCGTCCCGCAGGATGTTTCTCTGGTTGGATTTGACGACCTTTTTATTGCTTCCTATACGCAGCCTCCGCTCACCACCGTCCGCCAGCCCAGACGCCAGATGGGGATCATCGCTACAGAGATCCTGCTTAAGCTGATGTCGGGACAGGACTCCGCCGACACCACGGAAGTCCCTGCGGAATTGGTCGTCCGCGGCTCAACCGCGCCCCCTCGGGAAAGTCCTCCATAAACACGCGCAGCCGTGCCACGATCACAGCCCGACTGCTCGAAAATTGGACACAATCAGGGGCGATTCGATAGTGGGCCCACCAGGATTCGAACCTGGGACCAACGGATTATGAGTCCGCTGCTCTAACCGCTGAGCTATGGGCCCGCGTAGAAGGGATATCCTTGCCATTCTAACGGAAAATTGAACGGCGGCTTACAGAATTGTCATCGCTACAATACCAGAGTGAGTGAACATTCATCCCGAGACGACGTTCTGAGGATGGCCAGCGCGAAAGGCAGTGAAATTTTCTATGGCGGTGCGGATGCAGCGCGCTCGCGCTTCGCGCGTGGCCCAGGCCATATGCGGGGTTATGATGCAATTGCGAGCGGCAAAGAGCGGATTATCCGGCGGAGGAGGCTCGACGGCCAAAACATCCAGCCCCGCGCCCGCGATTCGCCCTTGGTTCAACGCATCGGTGAGAGCGCGGTCATCGATCAAAGCGCCGCGCGAGGTATTCAGCAGAAATGCCGCCGACTTCATCATGCCCAGCTTTTTGGCATCGATCAGCCCTCGCGTTTCGGCGGTAAGCGGGCAATGCAGGCTGACGACATCCGCCGCCATGAGCAATTCTTCAAGTGACGCCCGGACGACATCGTCATACGGCGGCGGCTCCTTGGAATGATGGCTCGAGACCAGCACGCGCATCCCAAGCGCGCGCGCAATTTCCGCCACGCGCCGCCCGATACGTCCAAATCCGACCACGCCCAAAGTCTTTCCCGCAAGCTCAATCTGGGGCGTTTGGGTGAAGCTCCAGTCCTTGCTGCGCGACCACTCGCCCGCGCGGACGGCGTCGCTATGCAGGCCAACGCGATGGCAAAGCTCAAGCAGAAGAGCAATCGTAAGCTGGGCTACTGAATCCACGCCGTAAGCGGGCACGTTGGTGACGACGACGACGCGCGCCCGCGCCGCCGCGAGATCGATGATGTCAACACCCGTCGCCGTCACGCCAATGTAGCGGAGATCGTTGAGCGCCGCAATCGTCTCCGCATTCAGCGGGACCTTGTTAGTGAGCAGCGCCTGCGCTCCGGCAGCCCTGCTGATTAATGCTTCGGGCGGCGTCCTTGGATGAATTTCAACCGAACCCAACTTTTCGAGCGGCTCCCACGAAAGATCGCCGGGGTTGAGCGTGTAGCCGTCGAGAACAACAATTTTCATAAGCTGACTCCGCGGAGTTTTCAGAAGGCTCGCAAGCCTGCCAACTTTGCGGCGCTTCAGCCCACAGACTCGCCGGAAGATCATTATGAATAAAAACCGCGCCGCCGGACAGCGCAATTTCGAGCTAAGCTAAGCAGAACGGCGCAAGCGGCGGGCCGCCGCTAAAACCGCAGTAGTCACGACATGCCGCTCGACTGCGGTTTAAACATGGAACAGGCTGCGTCCAAAATCGCTGTTGTAGGCGGAGGCATCACGGGCCTCGCCGCCGCGTATTCGCTCGCGCTCGCGCGGCAGTCGGGCGCTCCGGTTGATGAGTTTTTGCTCGAAGCAGGCTCTCGCTTGGGCGGATTGATCCAGACAGAGCGCATGGAAGGTTTCACCCTGGAAGCCGGTCCAGACAGTTTTCTCACCGCAAAGATGGAAAAAACGGGACTGCTGCCGGAGCTCGGACTGGAGAGCCAGGTGATCGCCTCCAACGACGCGTCGCGCCGCACACACATCCTCTGGCAAGGTCGTCTTGAGCCGCTGCCAGACGGTCTCCAGTTTTTTGTGCCCACCCACGTGCGCAGCGTCATCGGCTCGCAGCTTATTCCATTTTCAAGCAAGCTCGCGATTCTGCGCGATCTCATGCGGCGCAAGCCAGCCGGCAAAGAATCTGCGGATGTGTCCGCCGCCTGTTTCGTGCGCCGCCATCTTGGCGCTGGCGTGCTTCATGCCATTGCCGATCCCTTGCTCGCGGGCGTCTACGGCGGGGATAGCGAAGAATTGAGCGCCCGCGCCGTGCTGCCTGCTTTGGTGGCGCTCGAACGTCAGCACGGCAGCCTTGTGCGCGGGATGCTCAAAGCGCGAAGGACTCCTCAGCCGCGCCAGCCTCTTTTTACTACCCTCAAACCGGGTCTCGATGAATTGCCTCGCGCGCTGATGGCGCGACTTGACGCGCATCGCTCCCGCGTCCTGCTCAATCATTCCGTGGAGGCCATTGAACCTAGCTCACCGGGTGCTGCGAGCGTAGCGCCCCTAGCACGTTATACTCTGCGGTGCGGTGGCGGAAAGAGCTTTGACGCTGACGCGGTGATCTTCGCGCTGCCCGCGCCTGCCTGCGCGCGGCTGCTGCGTCCGCTTGACGCCGCGCTGGCGAGCAATCTGACGGATATTCCTTATACGCCCGCGCTGACGGTTGCCATAGGCTACCAAACTAAGCCCACAAATCTTCCGGCGGGTTTTGGATTCTTGGTTCCGAGGACGGAAGGGCGCAAGCTGCTGGCCTGCACGTTCGTCCAGGCCAAGTTCAGCCATCGCGCCCCGGAAGGATCGGCGCTTCTCCGATGCTTTCTTGGGGGCGCGCATCATCCCGAAGTTCTAGCCTGGAGCGACAGCCAGATCATGACGCAAGTCGAGCGCGAGTTGCGCGAAATTCTGGGCATTACACAGCAGCCCCTATTTCATTGCATCTATCGCTGGCCCGAGGCAATGCCGCAGTATCAGGTGGGGCACGGCGAGCGCGTGCGGCGAATCCAGCAAGGCATTGGCCGGCATCCGGGCATCTTTCTGGCAGGAAACGCTTACCAGGGCGTTGGGATTCCTGATTGCATCGAATCGGGGAAGCGCGCGGCACAGGAAGCAATGGAATTCAGCCGCGCGGCGGGGAGCCGGGGCTAGATCACTTGCCGCGCGCGCTCAGCAGGTCTTTCAATTCGCCCATGAATTCACGCACGTCTTTGAAGTCGAGATAAACGGAGGCGAAGCGGACATAGGCCACCTTATCGAGCTTTTTGAGGCGGTTCATCACCAGCTCGCCCACGCCAGTTGAAGGGCGCTCGCGGGCCGGGGACTCGGCCACATAAGCTTCCGCCTCATTGACAATTTCTTCAAGCCGCGCGGTGGGAATAGGACGCCGCTCGCAAGCCTTCAGCAGGCCGGTGAGCACTTTCTGGCGGTCGAATTTCTCGCGGCGGCCGTCTTTCTTGACCACCATGTAGGGAATCTCGTCGATTCGCTCATAGGTAGTGAACCGGCGTTCGCACTGCGTGCATTCCCGGCGGCGGCGAATGGACTCGCCTTCCTTGGTCTCGCGCGAATCAACCACACGATCTTCCAAATGGCCGCAAAAAGGGCATTTCACGTCTTCCGCTCCGGATGAAGAGGTAGAATAGAACGCGCGCGTCAGGCGCCAGGCGCCGCAACTTCGCTCTTTTCTTCTTCGACGATCAGTTTAAGTTTCTTAAACGACAGCCCCCCGCACGCCACCAGGAAGAGGCCCAAAAGCAAGCAAGGCGCCATGATCGTCACCCACGTCAAAATCGCGCCGCTTGCCGCGGCCTCGGCCGGCGCATGAAACACATCCTTCAGCGCGATGAGCACAGCCACTTGGTAGCCGCCCCCCACGCCGGGCAATTGCACTGCAAGGCCCACCGCCGCGAAGAATGCGGTAATCGCGGCAGCCCACCAGCCGAACCCGGCCAAGCTTCCGCCGATGCTCAGAAGCATTACCCACAAGCCGGTGACGCTGACCGTCCAGAGTATCACCGAGCAAAGCACGCTGGCGGAAAAATCCCACGGATCGTGTAGAACATCGAGGCCCGTCGAAAACGACCGGAGGAAACTAAGAATATGATTGCGCAAGACCGCCGGGAACCGCTTCAATCCGCTCCCCAGCCGTTCGAGAACTCTTCCGGAGTAAGCGTGATAAATAACCAGACACGCGACCATGAGCGCGCAAAATAAAAGAATGACGACTGCGGCCTCGTGCATTTTACCCAGCAAAGCCGCGCCATGCGCCGTAGCAGCATGGACTGGCTCAAAATAAAGGGCGAGCGCAAAAAAAACCACCAGGCAAATCCCGTCGTACACGCGTTCAATCGCCCACACCGCAAGCTGCGAGGTAAAGGGCAAATCTTCCGCCTTGGCAATATAAGCGGGCCGCACAACTTCGCCCGCCCGGCCCACCAGATAAATAGAGCTGAAGCCCAGCGCCTGCGCGTTGAACAGCGCCCAAAGCGAGCATTTCTTGACGGGATCCACAAAGAATTTCCAACGCACAGCGCGGATCAGAAGCGTGGCCAGGTTGAGCACAATCGCGAGCAGCAGCAGTCCCGGATTGACGTGAATCAGCAGCGACCAGAGCCTGCCCCACTCGAAGCCTCTCCATTGCGGGCTTCGGCTGATGTAGAGCAGGATTAGCGCCAGCACGACTGCGCCCAGCGCCCATCCCAGCCAGCGGCGTGTATTGTTCCTCATAGGGAGCTTTGCCAGCCGTAGCGGCTTGCAACCGGAAAGCGGCGACCAACGCCAAACGCCTTGCCCGTCACTTTAAGCGCGGGCGCGGCTTGCTGCCGCTTGTATTCAGCGGCGTTCACCAGACCTAGCGTCCGGCGAATCAAGGCAGGATCAAACTTGAGCCGCTTCTCGATCTCCACCGCACACTGATTCTCCTCAATATACGCTTTCAGAATCGCATCGAGCACGTCGTAGGGCGGCAGCGTGTCTTGATCAACTTGATGGGCTCGAAGTTCGGCAGACGGCGGTTTGAGAAGGCACGCTTCCGGAACGGGACCGCCTCCCTTGCCGCGGCGGTTCACCAGGCGCGCAAGCTCGTAGACCATTGTCTTAGGAACATCGCCGATGACGGCGAGCCCGCCCGCCATGTCCCCATACAGCGTGCAATAACCCGCGGCAAGCTCGGACTTGTTGCCCGTGCTCAGCACCAGCGCGCCAAACTTATTCGAAAGCGCCATCAGGATGTTGCCGCGAATGCGCGCCTGAATATTTTCTTCCGCCACGCCGGGCGGCCGGTTTTCAAAGGCCGGCGCGAGCGCTGCCATGAAGCTTTCATAAATCGGCGTAACCGGAATAACGCGATAGTGGATGCCAAGGTTCCGGGCCAAAGCCTCGGCGTCCGTGAGACTGCCCGGCGACGAGAACGGTCCTGGCATGGACACGCCATAGACATTCTCCGCGCCGAGCGCGCGCGCGGCAATCGACGCCACCAGCGAGGAGTCGATTCCTCCACTCAGGCCAACAATCGCGCTGCGAAAGCCGCATTTGTGCATGTAGTCCCTCGTTCCCAGCACGAGGGCGCGGTAGACCTGCTCGGTTTCCGGCGGATGCGCAGAATGCGGGAGGCGTTCTTCTTCGCGGGTCTCAACTGTTGCATCGATCTCGGCCAATGCCAGATCTTCTTCAAACAGCGCGGCGCGCCCGAGCACGTTGCCGCGCGCATCGAGCACGCAACTGGCGCCGTCGAATATCAGACTGTCGTTCCCGCCGACGAGGTTGACGTAAACCACCGGCATTCCCTGCTTCACCGCGATGGCGCGCAGCATGGCTTCCCGCAGCTCGATTTTGCCCGCGGAGTAAGGAGAGGCTGCGATATTCAGCAGCACATCTGCTCCGGCATGGGCCGTCTCTTCAACCGGATCGCGCGCGTAAAGGGATTTCTTCCAAAAGTTTTTGTCGTTCCAAATGTCTTCGCACACGGTCAGGCCGAATTGCCTGCCCATAAGCGAAAATACTGCTGGAGCGTTGCCCGGCTCAAAATAGCGCGATTCGTCAAAAACGTCATAGAACGGCAGCAGCGTCTTCGCGTAGTCGAGATCCACTTTCCCGCCGCGCAGCAGAGCGGCAATATCGGAAACGGGTTTTCCCTGCTCCGCTCCCGAGCGCCGCACTGACCCCACGACGGCGGGAATCGGTGGAAGCGATTGCGCGAGCCGCGCAAGCTCAGCCTCGCAGCGCGCGACGAAATCGGGCCGCTCGACCAGGTCGCGGGGCGGATAACCGCAAAGCGCGAGTTCTGGAAACACCACTAGCCCCGCGCCTTGGTCGAGAGCGCGGCCCGCAAACGAAATGATGCGTTCCGCATTCCCGGCGAAGTCGCCCACCGTGGTGTTAATTTGAGCCAGAGCAATTTTCATGCAGTTTTGGCCGGCGGATAGGTTGAAGTGCGCCGGCTCACTCAACTCTAATGGCGGCATAAAACCGCCTCTACATCGTGACCCGGTGCCCAGGGATTGCGCGGCTTGCCACCCGCTCGTAATCCTCAATTATAACAGTAGCGTAGAACCCAATTGCGGCGCGTTAAATCTATCGTGATACGCCGGAGAATTAGCCTGGATCATGCCGTGGGACCAAATAAACCGTCCCATTTGTCTCAAAAGTCTCAAAGCGATGTGGTAGGCTTAAGCTGTAGCGGCGGCGTCATCGCCGCCGGTCTTTACTATTTAAAATCCGGCGGCCAGAGGCCGCCGCTACAAGGGGGGATGCCCCGAAGATTAGAAACGACTGTCGAGAGAGCAGAAAAAACGCACAACAAATTTACGGAACGAACCCAAGAAGTTGTTTAGAATCAATGTTTCTAATAAAAGATGTCGCATTTGTCTCAATAAAAACCGTCTCATTTGTCTCAAAAGTCTCAGGGCGACACGATGAGATTAGATATCAGAGTTTTGGGATTAAAACTCTGCGGCGTTTGGCTGTAGCGGCGGCGTCCTCGCCGCCGGTCTTTACTATTTAAAATCCGGCGGCCAGAGGCCGCCGCTACAAGGGGTATGTCCCCCACATTGGGTTCAGGAGAGGACACACGATGACAATCCATTCTTCCCGGCGCGATTTTCTGAAGGCGTCTTTGGCGGCGACCTGCGGCGCAGGAGTCACTAGCCTTGGGGTTGGAACCTCGGCGGCGAAGCCCTTGCGGGAGGCGTCTACAGGCGATGCGGCGCTGCCGCTAAAGAAAGGGGTGCTGGTAGAAATGCTTCCCAAGCAGTTGAGCTACTTCGGCCGCTTCAAGATGGCGCGCGAGGTGGGTTTTGAGGTGCTCCAGGCGGATACCACGCCCGATCCGCATGAGGCCAATGAAATGAAAGACGCGGCGGAGAAAGCCGGCATCCGGATCGAATCGGTAATGAATATGGACCACTGGAAATATCCGCTTTCGTCCGCCGATCCGGCGGTGGTGGAAAAGAGTCTTGCCGGGATGCGCACTTCACTTCACAACGCGAAACTCTGGGGCGCGCGCTCGGTCCTTCTTGTGCCCGCCGTA
>DASZAE010000465.1:0-1896 GCA_035945515.1 Terriglobia bacterium | reverse complement strand
CTCAAGCGCGTGGTGCCCGTGGCGGAAGAGAATAAAGTTAAAATGGCCTGCCACCCGGAAGACCCGGGAATGCCGCGTGACAAGGGATTCCGCGGCGTTCATCGCGTGCTCGGTCATGTGGACGGCCTCAAGCGGTTGATTGACATCATGCCCAGCCCCTATCACGGTCTTAACTTTTGCCAAGGCACCGTCTCCGAAATGCTGCCCAATCCCGGCGAGCAAATCTACGACGTGATCCGTTATTTCGGCGTCCGGCGCAAGATTTTTAACGTGCACTTCCGCAACATTCGCGGCGGATTTCTCAATTTCAAGGAGACGTTCCCCGATAACGGTAGCGTGAATATGGTCAAAGCGATGCGCGTCTACAAAGAGGTGGGCTATGACGGCATGATGATGCCCGATCACGCGCCCAACCTACGAGTGCCCGCCGGCCGCGAGCAAGCTTTTGCCTTTGAGTATGGCTATATCCGCGGCTTGATCCAGGCGATTGAAAACGAAGCGTAAATCGAGTGGAGGAGCGCGCATGTCCATTTTTAAGCGGCGGGAATTTCTGAAAGGCGCTGTCGCATTTCCGGCTCTCGATGCTGCCACGCGGCTCGGAGCGGCTGAAGGAATTGCCTCGCCGGATTCTAAGGCGCAGGAAAAACAGACGGACGCGCGCTACCGGATCCCCAACGAGTATGTGCTGTTCTTGCCCGGCGAGCGGGAAGCGTTGGCGAATCCGCCTCGCGTAAAGGCGTTTGAAGCGAGAGGCGTTCAGGTTCAACACGAATCCGGAACGAAGATGATGAAGGCCGGCGATTCCGCCGGCGGTTGGATGTTGCTGGCCGTTCTGCCGTGGCTCAACGGCATCCCAACGGCGGTGTTTGAAAAGCACGTGACTCACCAAGGAGCAATTTCTTACGTTACGGTTGAAGGCGAAATTGCGCATGTTCCCAAGCGAATCGGTGATCTGTCTCAAATCAGGCCGCGACCCGTCAACGCGCCGCCTGGAATGAAATTTGAACGTCCCACGCGCTACATTCCCGCTCCGGACAAGCTGGGCAATTACATTCTGAGTCTCGATGAAGACCCCTGCTACGAAAACGTGGCCGCGCTCGGCGCGGAATTCATCGGATGGACTCTGGCTGCGAATGAGGAAGCAGGACCGATGAAATCCCTGTGGCTCGAGGCGGACGGCAAGTCGCGCCAGTTCGGCGATAATCCCCAGTCGTTATGGGCTCCTGACGTGACGGGAAGACTCTTTGAACCAGCGCGATTCCTGCCTGGCGAATATCAGTATGACTACGTTCCAGGATACAGCAAGCGCACAATGCTGGGCGGCTACCTGCCGGTTGCGGATATCGGAGTATGGAATCCTACCTATCGCGCCGGGTATGAGGTGATGGTGCTTTTGCCTCCGGGCGAGAACGCGCGCCCGATCGGGCGAGTGCGGGCGATGCGCCCGCCGGAGGGCGCCAGCAACGCGGGTCCAAAATTTCAAGACCGCTATTGGAACGGCTCGCCCGGAGAATTCTATTCTGAACTCGCGGGCATCTGGAACCGCTGGCACGATTTCTTTGAAGAGAAAATGCAGGTGGAGATTCCCGATGAATGGCTGCTCGACGCCGCCCGCGCTGGGATCGTGTTGAGCCGTTGCAGTTATCGCGGGTTGAATCCAACTTATCAAATCGGCGAGGGGGCTTACACCAAAATACCGGAGCGCAGCCACGCGCTTTTTCCCGTGGCGCATTACGAATTTGTCTGGGCGCACCAACTGTGGAACCTGACGGAGGAAGTGGAACCCTACTTCGAGCACTATCTTGAGAACTACATTCTGCCTGATGGCAATTTTCTGTATAACACGCAGGACCAAGTGGAAGCGCCGCTCAATGCGGGTGTTTTTCTGGAAAATTC
>DASZAE010000464.1:0-3022 GCA_035945515.1 Terriglobia bacterium | reverse complement strand
GAGAGCCTGGTGAGGATTGTGGCAGGTGACGCAAGTAATCTGCTGGCTCATGATCCAACACTGGCTCATTTCCAGCCGGTACGGCTCGTAATGAACGGTATCGAGACCATGCAGTCCCTCGCTGATCACGCGCAGCGACGTACGATGGCAGGCGCCGCAGAAGTTCTCGAGATCCGCAGGCGCAAGCTTGGCGGGCTCAAAAATAAACGTCGCAGCCGGTTTCTCACCTTTACTCAAAGCCCTCATTGCCTCCACATGGCGCGCTCCGGGGCCATGGCACGCCTCACAGGTCACGCCCAGGATCATTGAATCCACCTTAAGTTGATTTGTGGTGACGGCCGCCGTGGTGTGACAGGCGATACACTGCCGGGCGGCGCTGGACGATAGCGGAAGGCCGAATGCCTGCTGCAAAGTTTGCGGCGGAGTTCGCGTCAAACCCGCCACTACGTCCAACCGGCCAAGCACCGGATAGAAAGCAACTTCGGCCTCATAATACGTTTGATCGAGGCGAAATATAAAAGCTTGGCCCACCACGCCCGTGCCGTAGGCCCAAAGCAGCGGAATGGAAAGCGTGTGCCCGCCATCCGTAACCGTATAGAGCGCCTGACTGTCCGCGTCATCAATCCGGTAAGTATACGGCCCCCAGCGATAAGTCATGTGCGGGCGCGCCAGGAGGAAGGCGCTCTTGGCGGCAGGGGTGATGGCATGAGCCATCTGCGAGGCTTCCCACGCGGTGGATTCTTGCTTGTGGCACGGCGCGCACGCCTCGGGACCCGCATAGGCATTACGCGGGGCTGAACCTTCCTTAGGCCACCAACCCGGGGGATGCGGCTCTGCCGCGGCTGCCCCACCCCGCGTATCCAGCACCGATTGCGCGCGAAGACGGCAGCTCGCGCTTGTGAGAAAGCAGAGAGCGAAAAGAGAATACGCAGCGATTTTAAGATGCCGGGCGCAAGCAATTCTCTTTGTCATAGCGTTAGCAAGACTTCACCACAAACTGGCGAAAATCAGGATTACACAGCTTGCGGTCCTATGCAAAACGCCACTGGGTTATAATTCCGGAAGATGATATTAGTCCGCGCGCGCGCGCTCCCGTTTACTCTACTCAAAAGCAAATATTGGGCAGGCGCGTGTTTGCTGATGACTCTCGCAGCTGGAACTCTCACTAACGCGCAGAATCCTGCCAACCAAAGCCAGGAAATCCAGGCGCTTTCGGCGCGCGCGCAGCAGCTTGCTACGACCAAGGATTACGCGGGCGCGGCGAAAATTTACCAGCAAATCCTGCGCGCCGATCCCAATTCTTTCCAGGCGCTCAACAACCTGGGTGTGCTCTACGCCGCCATGGAGAAATACCCCGAAGCCGCGCAAGCTTACGAACGCGCGCTAAGCCTTAATCCGAACTCATTTCCTCTGCTGGTGAACTTGGGCCTTGCCTACTTCAAAGGCGGCAATCTGCGGGCAGCCGCCAAGCCGCTGGCCAAGGCGGTTTCCCTCCAGCCGGATAATTTCCAGGCCCGCAGTCTGCTGGGCATGGCCTATTATGGCAACAAGGACTTTACGCGCGCGAGCGGCGAATTCGCCAAACTTGTCGCCATGAAGCCTGACAACGCGACGCTGCAATTTCTGCTCGCGCAAAGCTATCTGCAGAGCGGCCAGGATCAGAAGCTGCTCGACTACTTCGAAGAGATTCAACGGCGCTCTCCTGATTCCTTCAGCATCCACATGCTGATGGGCGAAGCGGACGACGGCCTGGACCGCACCGCCGCGGCGATCAAGGAATTTCAGGCGGCCGCGACGCTCGCGCCTGATCAGCCGGGCGTGCACTTTGGGTTGGGATACCTCTATTGGAAAAGCCATCAATATGACCTCGCCTTGCGAGCATTTCAACGGGAGATCGAAGCGGGCGGCGAAGTGGCGAAATCCGAGGCTTACCTGGGGGATATCGCTTTGAAGCAAGGGAAATCTCGCCAGGCGCGCGCGCTTGACGAGCAGGCGATTCGCGTTTTTCCCAAGATTCGCATCGCGCAATATGATCTTGGGATTCTCGACACAGCCGGCAAGAACTATCAGAAGGCGGAAAGCGAATTGCGCGAAGCTATTGCGCTCGACCCCGCGCGCGTCGAAGCGCACTACCGACTGGCACAGGTTTATCGCGCCGAGGGCAAAAGACGCCTTGCCGCTGCTGAGCTCAAGGCTGTTGCCGATATTCATCAAACGCAGGAAGAGAAACTATACAAGGAAATTTCGGGTGGGCCTCCGCCCGCTGTAAATTAGCCCAAAAGCCGGCTACTTCTCCTGTGTTTGGCTTTTCTCAACATCCCATTGCAAGCCAGCAGATACATTTCTATAATCACAGGGACGATTTCAGAATACCGACAAGCGCGACCGTGGCGGCGGCCAGTACAGGCTCCGCCCGCCGGTTTTAAAGTGTAACGATCGCCAGCACGAGGCCGCCGCCCCAACAAGCCGCCCGCCTCTGCGCATCCTTCAGTTACTGTAAGGGGGAACGCCGATGAGCCTTGCTACGAAAAGCAAAAGGATCACCATCCGAGATGTAGCCCGCGAGGCTGGCGTCTCCACCGCCGCTGTCTCCCAGGCCTTCAATTCCGGGGGGCGTCTCAGCGACACCACTCGCCAGAAGGTGCTCGCCGTCGCGCGCCATCTGCGCTACTACCCTAACCGTCATGCCCGGAACCTGGCCGCCAAAAGCACGAAGACGCTCGGCATTGTAGTGTCAGACATCGAGAATCCATTCTTCGCCGTGGTGATGAAGAATTTCGAGGCGCAGGCGCGCCGCCACGGCTTTGAGGTGATCGCCAGCGAGACCAGCTACGAATTGCCACTGATGCGGCGCGCCGCCGAGCGCATCATGGAGCAGGACGTGAGCGGCGTGGCCATCTTCACTTCGGAAATGAACCCGACATGGCTCGAAGAAATCGTCTACCGCGATATTCCCGTCGCCTGCTTTGACTTAGATTTCGTTTCCGAACGCGCGAGCAATGTGAAGGTAAATTACCTCTCC
>DASZAE010000463.1:0-5379 GCA_035945515.1 Terriglobia bacterium | reverse complement strand
GGGGATGTTAAATAGGACGCTCAGTCCCATGGGTTTCTCCTTTTCGATTTGGTGGCGTACTGCCTCCGGCGGAGAACCTGTGGCTGACGTCCGGCCTGCTCAGGATTTCCTGCCTTGGGGCGTTTTCTCTAGCCACCCATTCGTATCGGCAAGGCCCAATTTTTCTTTAGCGTCACGCCTTCAGCCAGGACTTGGGCGTGAACAGAAGATCAATGTGTTCATGGGATTCCCGGATAAACGGCCGCTCGCAAAGCGCCATGATCTGCTCATGCGTGCTGCGCAGCAACTTGGGCCGCGCGCGGTCGATCACATAGCAATCAAACCGTTCTTCGGGCAGCAAGCTCAATAATTCCGCGGCGGATGACCCATTGGCCGCCAATCCAAACGGCCAGAATTCCAGCGTCATTTTCAGCGTGGCGGCGTGTTCCAATAGAGTATTTTTCATGCCTTGAAGCACCTTGGTTTCGCAACCCTGCACGTCAATCTTCACAAAGTCGACTCGCGAGTCTGACGCCGCGACAAACGAATCCAGGCTGATGCACTGCACCGGCGTTTCCTTGCGCTGCTCTCCCGGATCGTAGAGCCGGTGGTCGCCCCGGTTGGTGTCTGAAAGAAATAGACGCCCTGTTCCCCAGCCGTCGGACACGGCGCGGCAAAGCGCGCGCACATTGGGCAAGTCATTGGCGGCCACGTTTTTCTTCAACAAAGAAAAATTAACCGGCTCCGGCTCGAAAGCAAACACCTTTCCCCGCGGCCCCACGCAGGCGGCGGCGATGACTGAGAAATAGCCAATATTCGCGCCCACATCAAAAAATGTGTCCCCTTCGCGCAGGCATTGGACGATCACCAGAGTCTCGGACGGCTCGAACACGCCGCCGCGCTCGATAGGCGCCGAGATGAAGGGATCGGCATTGACATGCGTATGGAGGCGCAATCGCCGGTTAACGCCAGGGATTTGAATCTCTCGCATTGTCATTCCTGAAACATTAGAAATGCCAATTCTGAAAATAGGGACGAAGGACAGGCCCAAACCCAGAAAATTAGAAATGTCGACTTGAAAGGACACCCCTTATCCCAGCACACCCCTGAGACTTTTGAGACAAACGAGACGTTTTGCGGGACCGCTGAATGGGCGAACAAAAAGCATAGATATTGATTCTAAAGGGGTCCTAGGGTTCGTTCCGTGAGTTTTTTTGCGCTTCTTCCCTTTCTTCGTCGCGCCATTTTCTAATCTTTGGGGACCGCACTGTAGCGGCGGCCTCTGGCCGCGGCTGTCCAAATAGCAGAACAAATGGCTATTTGGACGGGCTAAGCCCTTTAATTTCAGTCGACATGGTTACAATTGCAAAACCAGGTTCCGGTCGTGGCCACCGGCTGTCCAAATTAGAGCCGCGTGCCTCGGAACAGCCGAAAGATCGCCAAAGCCTTGTAAAGGCGGCTGATTTCGGCCTTCCGGTAACATCCGTGACCGCCGTCCAAGGCACGGACTGGGCAGCGGCTGTCCAAATTAGCGCGGTCTGAAAACCTAATTTGGACAAGCCTAGCCTCTGGCCGCCGGTTTTTCAAGAAGTAAAAGCCGGCGGCGAGGACGCCGCCGCTACAGCGCAAATTGCGTCGCGCGGAGTTTTGCTTTTAAAACTCTGCGGTTTGCCGCCTGGAGCGGTGCCCCTGGCGCCGGGTTGGGGGTCGGAGCTTTAGCTCCGACATTAACGCCCAGTTTTTCATTGCGGCTTCAGCCGCTGAAACTTCAGAGCCTGAAGGCTCTCCCTGGTGGGCTAAGCATTGTCGGACCTGAAGGTCCGACCCCCTGATAATGCTAGCGAGCAGCATGATGTCAAGCTCCAGCTTAACACTTCACTCTGAGACTTTTGAGACATACGAGATAAATGGGACGGTTTTTTCGCCCACCCGAACTCACCGCCTTCTGGATTAACCGCCTGGGGCGCCGCCACGACCCGCGAGATGCAGATCGATTTCAGCCGCGGCGCGGCGCAGGTTTTCGTCGGCGGGAAACCGCGCCAGTCCAGCTCGCACCAGAGCGGCGGCGCGCTGCCATGCCTGCGCTTGCGGCAACTGCGCATAAATACTGGCGGCGCGCAGAAACGATTCCGGCCGCGGCTCAACCGCGCCAAGTTTCTGCTCAGCCGCCTGCGCGGCTTCTTGAACTTGCCCGAGCGCGGCGCAGGCAGCGATGAGGCGGTCGTGCAAGTCCGAAGATTGCGGCTCGCGCTCGACCGCCCCCCGAAGCTGGGCGATTCCCGCCTGCGCTTGCCCCAACAAAACTTCCGTCAAGCCAAGCTTGCTTTCGAGGCGCGGCAGGCCGCCGAGACGCTCAATGGACTCCTGATAGCAGCGCAAGGCGAGTTGATAATCTTTGGCCTGGAGCGCGGCGTCGCCTTGCGTTTCCGTTCCCGAAATCAGCGATTGCTTTTCTGACTCAACCAGCGCCGCCTGCAGCTTCTCGTTTTTGGGAAAACGCTCAAGGCCCCGCTGGAGCAGGCTCACGACGCGCTGCCAATCTTGCGTCTGCGCGCGCAAGCTTGCCGCCCGCAGGTAAAAATCCGGCTGCGGCGCGATTTTCTCGATTTTGATTTCCGCCGCCGCTGCCGCCTGGTCCAGCCTCCCGAGCCACGCGCAAGCCGTAATCAAACGGTCATGAAGCTCCGCCGAGCCCGGCTCGCGGTCAACCGCGCGCTCAAGGCGCGCGAGCCCTTCCGCGTGGCGGCCAAGACGCGCTTCTGTAAAGCCGAGCTTGCTCTCAAGCAGCGCGGATTCGTTTTGCAGTCCGGCGGCCTGCTGATAGTTGCGCAGGGCTTCGGCAAATTCACCCAGGCTGTAGTAAATGTCTCCGCGCGCTTCCAGGATCATTTCCATTTTTGCGCCGTTGTCTTCGGCGTGTTCGAGCGCGGTTAGACCCTCGCGGGATTTCTTCAGATTCCCCAACGTTCTGCCGTAGAAAAGCCACGCCACGCCAAGGCGCGGGTTCAGTTCGCATGCCCGCTTGAATGGCTCCTCGGCGCCCGCGTAGTTATGAAAGTGCTCAAACTCTTCCACGCCCAGCTCAAAATGCGCCAGCGCATTTTCGGGCATATCGCGCACTTTCTCGCGCCCAAGATCACGGTAGAAAATATATTTCTTGGCCAGCTTCTCGTCGTCTTCGATAAAACCGAGATGATGAATAGTGAAGCTGGCCTCGTCGATCCACATGCCGAGATCGAGAATCCGGTAGCCGACGGTCTCGTGAACGCGCCCTTCAAAAAAAATGTCGGGATGGCGGCGAAACAGCCGCACGTTGACGTGCTCGACGTAGGCGGGATAGTCGCGCGCGAAGGCGGGTGGATCGGCGTTCGGCTTGGCTTGTTGATCCCAAAGATGGCAGTTGGCGTTGCCGAGATAATTTTTGATGTGAACCGTATAGCCCATCACGCCGTCTTTCGCAAGATGGGCGGGCATCAGTTTGCCGGCTTCGGAATCGAGCACCTCGTCCGCGTCCAGCATCAGAACCCAATCGGCTGTCACCTGCCCGAGCGAGAGATTGCGCGCCTTGGCAAAGTTTTTCTCCCAGGGAATGCTAAACACTCTGGCTTGATAAGCGCGGGCAATTTCAATGCTGCGGTCGGTGGAACCCGTATCCGCGATCACAATTTCATCCGCGACGCCGCGCACGCTGTCGAGGCAGCGCGCAAGCGTGCCCGCGGCGTTTTTAACGATCATGGAAACGGCGAGCTTGGGCGATGAATCCCGTGGGTCCAAACAAATCTCCAAATTCGGGGACGGCCCCTTGCGGGTTTCGTCCGCCGGTCTTTATACAGAGCGCCATAAGTCGGCGACGGTCATTGGCTGTAGCGGCGGCCTCTGGCCGCCGGTCTTTACTATTAAAATCCGGCGGCCAGAGGCCGCAGCTACAAAGTCAGACAGCGAATCCTCTCAAGCTGCATCCGGCAGACGCGCTCCCAGCTTAAGGCGGCGCGCACTTTGGGCGATGCGAGCGCGCCTCCGCGAGCCGCGTCGTCGGGGCGCTCAAAGACGCGGCGCATGGCCTCAGCGAGCGCGTCCGCGTCCGGTTCAAACCAGGCCTCCGCGCAACTCATTGGCCCAAACTGATTCTGCGGATTGAAATACGGCTGAAGCCGCGCGGGAATGAAATAAGACGCTTCGGGAGGGCAGAATTCGCGCGCGGGTCCAAGTCCAGTGGTCAACACCGGCTTGCCGCAGGCGAGCGCCTCGGCGAGAGGCATTCCAAACCCTTCGCCCCGGTACGGCAGGACGAAGGCGTTGCAGCCACGATAGAGCGCAGCCAATTTAGCGTCGCCCAGGTCTTCCGTCAAAGTGATGAGGTGGGGCGCTCGCGGATGACCGGCCGCATTTTTCATCGATTCCAGAAGCGACAACCCCAGGTAAAACGTGCCCGGACCGATGTCCTTGACCACCAGCGTGACATCGTCATCGCAGGAAAAAGCCTTGGCATAGGCTTTCCAAAGCACATCCGCGCCCTTGCGCAGAATTGCGCCCCCCACGAAGAGAAACATAAAACTGCGGCAGCCCTCTGGCCGCCACGCCGGGCCTTCAGGAGAAAACACCTTGGCGTCGATTCCGTTTGGAATGACTTGAATCCGGTCTGGCTGGACGCCGCCTGCCGAAAGCGCGTTCTTAACGAACTGGGATGGGACCCATACCTCAGTAACGTTCCGTTCAATTTTCTCCACCCATTGCCGGGGGACGGCATGATATTCCCAGGGGAAAATGCACACGAGCTTGCCGGCTGGCGCAGGGTCAAAATCCGGCGCCCAATGATGGCGGACCGTCAGGTCGAGACGCGAGAGCCGCGCCTTGTAACCCTTCGCAATAATCTCAAAGCACGGAACGCTCTGCGGCAACACGTCGCCGAGGCCGTGCGGTTCGATGGCAGTTTCAAAATCGCCGGCTTCAGTGACGGCGGCTGCAAGCTCCCGGTTGATGCGGGCCAGACTTGAGTTGACATAGAACGGCCCAATCAACATCACGCCGGGCTTGACTCCCGCAGCCCTTGGTTTGGGCCGGTAAACCGCTGAAGATTCGTCGAGCAGCTTCTGAAGTTTTTGGCGCATGTCACCAGAGATTTGCGCGGAAAGCAGCAGCCGCTCCGCCGGCTCAAATTGACGGTGAATGAGGAAAAAGTGAAAAATCATTTCGAGGTACTGCGGCTCGCGATGGGCCAGCATCAGGAGAACCCACGAGGCGAAGCTGCCCGCGTCCGCGCGGGAAAGCCGCTGCCTGAGCAAGCCGAGAACCGAGGGCGCAAAAGCGGGCCGCGCCGCCGCGCCCACTTTGTAACAATTGACCGCCAAGGATTGCTTGCCGCAGAGCTCCGCCGCGAGACCCAGGAGCCATTGGGCGCGG
>DASZAE010000462.1:0-1994 GCA_035945515.1 Terriglobia bacterium | reverse complement strand
TTCGCAGATATCGCTCGTTCCGGTAGTGCCAGTTATAGACCTCTTCGATCACGGGAAACCAGCGCCGGTCGATGGGTTTGGCGTTGAACTTGACGAACCAGGGGCGGAAACCTTGCGCAATCCCGTCGGCCATCCACAGCCTGATTTCGTTGCCGCTTTGGACGGAATCCTTCCAGCGATATTTCTCCTCGAAACCCACGCTACAAATCCCGGCGATTGCCTTCCGGCCGAGAGTGGCGCGATATTCCTTGGCAGCTTTGCCCATGGCCCAAGGCGGCATGACGCCGTGGCGCCCCTGCCGGTCAGCAAACAGAGTAGGCGCGATCTCGCCGATTGTCGTCATATCGAGCCCGCTGAGAGCGCCGCCTCCGGCATTGGCAATGTACGCCGCGTCTGGGTTGATCTGCTTGATGGCGGCATCCCAAACTCGCCATAAATCAAAGAGCCGTTGCTGGCGCCAGGCAATGTATTCGCGCCGCGCCGGATTTTGGGGGTTGGCCGTGCGCGGCAAATCCATTCCGGAAAACGCCTTGAAGTTCTCCCGGCAATGGACGCAGTAACACATTCCCGAACCGGCCCAGCGGTTCGTGAAAATTCCGTCGACGCGGTAGAGGGTCATCACTTCTTTCACCACTTCGGTCATGAACTCGAAGCTGTAAGGGCCCAGGGCGCAGGTGACCCAAAAGTCTGGGTCAGACCAGTGGCGGCGCTTCTTGCCATCGGCGCCCACCATGATCCAGTCGGGATGGGCGTCGTAGGCGTCCTGGTGTGTGGCGTGGGAATCCGTGCGGGCAATCACGTTCATTCCCATTTGGCGGCAGCCCTTGACCATGTCACCGAACGGATCGCTATCCCCCAGCCATCGGCTTCGATAGTGAAGAGGGATCTTTGTGGGGTAAAACGCGACACAGCCTCCGGCGCTCAGACAGGCCCCGTCCGCGTGAATGCGGTGGAAGTAATCCAGCCAAAACGCGGGATCGTAGTTCCCTGGATCGTTCTCTACAAACGCAAGCTGAGCCCAGCGCATGGGGCGGTCGTACCATCCGGGCTGGTCCTTGCTGATGACTTCGACAGAACTGCTTCCACCGCTTGTGGCAAGCAGCGTTCCGGTTGCGAGAGTTTGCAGGAATTCGCGACGGTTTACCATAGACAATACCTTCCGGTTTTTTGACTCAGTTGTCCAAGCAATTCGTCAGGTTCTCTGTGAACCATTGCATCGGTTCGGTTAAGAAGCGGCTCGGAGTTTGGGTCCCGCGTGCTTGGGTTCGCGATCTTGTCCGCGTGACCAATGTGATTTGCCCAACCGGATGATAAGCCTGATAGGGGGAAGGGGTCAATTTGGAGGCTATTTCCCTAAGGGATACCAGAATCTCAATATAAATTAATCGGACGTGTAACTTAGCCGCTCTATCGCAATGAGTTTTCTGGGACAGCGGCAGACTCGACAAGGGCAGCGAACTCACGTGATGCGTCAGCCATACGGCCTGAGTCCCTAAGCTGAACAGCATGTTCAAAACGTTGCGTGTCCATCTCATTCAATATGTTGGCTGACACACCGGCGAGTTCATAAGAGTCACAGAGGAGACGCATGGGCTGACAATGGGCAGCGGCACCTCGAAGTTCGTCCCGGGCTATGTTATTTTACGGGATTGCCGAGATCTCAATCTTGGCGCTATTGACGAGCGCCGCAACGCGCACCGTCGTGCGAACCGGCTAGGGACGGTGCTCACGAACGCGATGGCGAAGATCATTCGCTGGACTGCCACACGCATATCATATCCTGGAGGATGGAATGAGCAACTTCTTCTTTCGCCGCGGGGAGTGGACCACAGCGACCAACGCTCTGCTCCTCGTTCTGCTGATTGTCGGTGAACTGCTGGCAGGTCAGGGAAAGCTTTTGGCCTGGCAGGCCTCTGCTTCAGGGGCTGAAATGGCCAGCGAAAAGTTATTGGATGGGTTCCGCCACGTGGAAGCAGCTTCTGTTTCTGACGCTG
>DASZAE010000461.1:0-17149 GCA_035945515.1 Terriglobia bacterium | reverse complement strand
TTCGAATCCCTCTCCCTCCGCCAGTTGGCGCAGCGTTTGTTTTTTGAGAGGGGAACCGCAGGTCATTCAACATCAAGGGTTCGCAATAATACCGGGCGACGTTCACTTGCTGTAGCGGCGGCCTCTGGCCGCCGGTTTTTTGCTTGCTAAAGACCGGCGGCCAGAGGCCGCCGCTACAAATGCGCTACAATCCAGCCGCCTACAGCAAATTTCAAAACGATGAGGAGGCAGATGTACAAGCGTTTACTGGCTTTGGGTCTCTTGCTGGCGTTTTCCGCTGTTTTCCTTTTAAGTTGCGGGTCAAGCTCAAAGCCTACCCCTTCCGGGCCGGCGCCGCTCACTATTACCATCGGCGACGTGCCTTTGTGCGGTCTGCTCTCTTTCCGAACGCTGGTGAATGGGCTGACCTTGGTTCCACAGGGCGGCAGCGGGGTAGAAGTGCTCACTGCCAACCAGACTGTTCCGCTCGATTTCTCTGCCCTGCGGGACGCCTCCACGATCCTCTCGGTCACGTCGATTCAGCCGGGCACATATACCGAAGCGACCATCACGCTGATTGCGCCCGCCATGTCTCTCTATGACCCTACAGCAAATCCGCCCGTTGTTCCCATCACGCCGACTTTCTCGAGCGAGTCGATCACTTTCAATATCAATCCGGCGCTGGTTGTGCCCGCCTGTCCGGTGAATTCCACTACGGCATGCCCCGGATCGGTCTTGCAGATTGACTTCAACCTTGCGCAGTCCATTCCCCTCACCGCGCAGGGCGACATCAACACAACAAACTCTTCTGGAACGTCTACGATCACCGTCACGCCCGTCATCACCGGAGCTGGCCTCACCGCATCCGGCAGTCAAGGCTTTGGCGTGATGGACGACATCAAAGGCTACATTCTGAGCGTCAACAACACTGCGACAAGCTCCGGGAATACGCAGTTGATCGGGAGCATCGACGTGCAGACACTGCCCGGACTCGAAACCACCGCCGCTCTCCAAGGCGCCGGGCAGGAAATCGCCGTCTACCTTCCGAGCGCCAAAGACCTGATCGGCGTTCCGCCCATTTTGGATCAGCTCACCACAGGGAACTTTGTCGAAGTGAACGGATACATTGATTCTTTGGGGAATTTTATTGCGAACTCGGTGATGGTGGAAGACCAGGAGGATATTGCCAACTTCACCAGCTCCTTCGAGGGCTACGTTCTTTCAGTCGCAAAGGATGCAAATGGCAATCCCACCCAATTTCAAATGACGGTGACAGACGAATATCCCAACACCGAGACCGGTGCCGTCACCGGGAATCCCGTGCCGTTTGACACTCCGCCGCTGATCGTGAATGTTTCCTCCTCGACCGGATGGCATCTTTCTACGCCAGGGATCAATTTTGGAAATTTAACTGCGACGCCCGCGAACCTTGCCGTAGGCCAGAAGATTATTGTTCACGGGACTTACGTTCCTCCTCCGACAGCGTCCGCGGGGGGCGCGGCGGTTTCCACTACCCTTGCCGCGAACAACGTTTACTTCCCCATCCAGACCGTTTCCGGCAATTATGTTTCCCTGCTGGCCGCGGGATCCGATAACCTTACCGGCGGCTTCGTGCTGAGTCCCTGCGCCAGCCTGTATCAGGGCCGGCCTATTTACGTCATCACTAACGGCCTGTCGCAAAGCGGCCAGCTTAACCTGACCCAGTTTGTCAATCTCAATGGTCTCGCCAGTCTCACTCCCGCGCCCCAACTGCTCGCCCGGGGCATCTTGATTTTCGACCAGGCGGGGGGCCCGCTCAACGGAATCAGCATACCCCCGAATTCTTACGTCTTGCTCGCCGACAAGGTTCACCAGCTTTAGGCGGCGCTGTGGCGGCGCAGAAGTCGTAGCGCCGGCCAGGGGTCGCCGCCACGGCCGCCATTTCAGGGGGTCGGACCTTCAGGTCCGACAGGAGTTTGCCTATCGATAGGCCTTCAGGCCCTGAAGTTTCAGCGGCTAAAGCCTCATCGGAGAGCGGCCAGGTTATGGCGGAGATGAAGCTCCGCCCCCCCAACCAATTAGAGTTGCCCACGGCTCTGCCGAGGTAGTTGCAGGGACTAACTGAAGGATCTGACGATGAGAACCTGGGGAGAAAATCGGACGTTTCGCGTCCTACCACTGCTAGTCATTCTGCTGGTCTCAGGCGTATTGGCCGCGCAAACGAGCCCTCCGATCCCGCAGCTTGTCCACACAGGATCGCAGTACAGACTGATGGTAGACGGCAAACCCTTCTTGATCCTGGGCGGACAAGCGCACAACTCGAGCGCCACCAATCCGGCGGATTTGGAGCCTGTCTGGGACTCGCTGACGGCCCTCCACGCCAATACTGCTGAGGTGCCCATTTACTGGGAGCTCATCGAGCCTCAGCCCGGTCAGTTTGACTTTCACCTGATTGACGCCATCATTCAAGGCGCCCGGCAGCATCACCTGCGCCTTATTCTATTGTGGTTTGGCACCTGGAAGTGGGTCGAAGACACTGGCATGGCTTACACACCCGCCTGGATCAAGGAAGACCCGGTGAAGTATTGGCACGCGCGGGACGCCGCCGGTCAGCCGCTCTATAACATCTCGCCATTCTGCGCAGCCGCGCGCGAGGCGGACGCGAAAGCATTTGCCGCCGTGATGCAGCACATCAAGAGCGTCGACTCCGCCGGACGCACAGTAATCATGGTGCAGGTTGAGAACGAAAGCGGACTGAAAGGCACGGACCGCGATTACTCGCCACAAGCCACCCGGGCGTATGAGTCCGCGGTCCCCGCGCGGTTGATAGCTTATCTCGAAGACCATCGCGATCATTTGGCGCCTGCGCTGTCGGCTGCGTGGTCTAACCAGCACAACTCTCGCAGCGGAACTTGGCCGCAGGTATTTGGCGATCTCGCCCCGGAGGCATTCAGCGCCTGGTACATTGCTCGCTACATCGACGCTGTAGCCGCCGCCGGCCAGCAGATTTATCCGCTGCCTATGTACTGCAACGCCTGGCCGATAAGCCCTGGAGAAGCGCGCGCAGGTGATTGGCCAAGCGGCACGCCTACGCCCCACGTGCTGGATATCTGGAAAGCCGCTGCGCCGCATATTAGCGTCCTTGCGCCGGATATCTACAGCGCGAATTTCCGGCGCATCGCCGCGCAGTATAGCCGCGCGGATAATCCGCTCTTGATCGTCGAAACCTCGTTTGCGCCCTCCCATGCGCCATTTGCGTTTTCGACGCTGGCGGAGTTCAACGGTATTGGGTTCGCTCCTTTTGGCATTGATCATGCCGCCGAAAACGGCAAGTTGAACCCAAGGGCTAAGGCGCTGGCTGACAGCTATCAAGTCCTCGAGCCTCTGCTACCACTGATTGAGAAGTATCAATTCACGGGCAAGTTGTTCTCACTGGTTGAGGGCGCGGATAGGTCCGAGGTGATTTTTCTGGGACATGAGCTCGCGGCGGTCGCCGATTACACGCCCGCCTTCAGGTTTGGACCGCCAGGCTCCAACATTTCTCCACCTGCTTCCGCAGGCGGCGTTATCATTGAGCTGGCTCCAGACGATTATGTTGTGGCCGGTTACGGGTTTCGCCTGGTGTTCCGTAATTTGCAGGGCCCGGACTTCAGCCCGGAGATTCTCTCCATCGAGGAAGGAACTTTCCACGGCGCCGAATGGACGCCTGGCCGCCGCTTGAACGGCGACGAGCGCCACGTCAATCTTCTGCGAGGACCCCGCATACTGCGTGTTCGGCTGGTGAGGTGAAATTCAGGCCAGGAAACTTAAACTGTAATTCGTGCAGAAGGACGGCAAGGATCTGATTCTGTAGCGGCGGCCTCTGGCCGCCGGTCTTTACTATTAAAATCCGGCGGCCCCTTAGTGGCTTTGCCCGCCGCTACAGCCAATGACCGTCGCTACCACTTCCTGCCCGCGGTGTTAAGATAGAATTCAGTTCAGGGGACGATGTGCGATGCAAATCCTCGTAGTCGGCGCCAGCGGATTCATCGGATCGGCTCTAGTCTCACGCCTCAACGCTGCCGGCCATCAAGTGCTTCGCCTTACCCGCTCAACATCACAGTTAGGTCCTGACCAGATAAGCTGGAATCCGCAGGCTGGCATCGCTCCGCTGCTGCCTGATAGCACGATCGATGCGGTGGTGCATCTCGCGGGCGAGAACATCGGCTCGGGACGATGGAGCCGTGAGAAGAAAAAACGCATCCGCGAAAGCCGGGTAAATGGAATCCGGCTTTTGATCCAGGCTCTCGCCCGGCTTCGGCAGCCGCCGCGGGCGCTGGTTATGGCCTCCGCGGTGGGGTACTACGGCAATCGGGATGATGAAATCCTCACCGAAACCAGCCCTCCCGGACGCGGCTTTTTAGCAGAAGTTTGCCGTGACATGGAAAGCGAAGCTGGTACGGCTGCACGGCACGGAACTAGAACGGTTATCTTGAGATTTGGAGTTGTGCTCAGCGCGCGAGCAGGCGCGCTGCCGCTGATGATGCGTCCGTTCCGCATGGGACTCGGGGGAGTGCTTGGCAGCGGGCGGCAATTCATGAGTTGGATCGTGCTCGAGGATGCTCTCGGCGTGATCGAAAAGTGTTTGAACTCGGAGGGCGTGAGCGGTCCGGTGATTGCAGCGTCCCCAAGCCCGGTTCGCAATCGTGAATTCGCAAAAACGCTCGGCAGGGCGCTTAAACGGCCCGCGTGGGCACCGGCTCCATCTTTTGCATTGAGGTTGGTCTTGGGCGAAATGGCGGATGAGATGCTTCTTTCAAGCCAGCGCGCAGAGCCTGCCGTCTTGAAATCGTTAGGGTATGTTTTCAGCTTTCCAGAATTGGAAGGCGCCCTTCGGAATCTGCTTTTAAGCGGTGATTAAAGCACAAACCGCTTTTCTGCTTTTCCGAAGGGCGCCTTCCACGACAGTTACGCGCCAGGCGCTTGGCCTTCACCCGGTAGTGCGATTTCCTGGCTGGTGGGCCATAGAGAATTTCCGGCTTGGCACTGTTTCACGATTCCGTCGACTACAGAAGTAGGCACATAGACCTTCAGGCCCATGCGCAGCGAATACACCTTGCCGCTGCTGACCCACCGGTAGAAAGTGGCGCGAGACAAGGGAATCCCCGTGCGGCGGCGAAGTGTATTCCACGCGCGCGCCACAGGAAGCAAAGGCTCCACCTCAGGATAGGCTGCTTCCGGCATTGGGGTTGGCAATATATTTCGAGTCCAAGGTTGTATCGGCACGGTCACGGCACCTCCCGTTAGGATATAGGACTGAGATTAGATTAATCCTCAAGAAACGCCTCACGTATTGCTGCTAATCTGCGGCGATCGTGAGTTCTGGATGTATCGACTTCTTCATCGGGAATTTCGAACCGCCCCCGGTCTAATACCGCGCGGGTGGGTTGGTAGGATGAAAATAGCACCGGCTCCTGAGTCTGGCGCAAGTGGTGAAGGCATTTCCCTTCGGAGCCCGGCGACATGGGAAAGACACATCCCTTTTCGCTGCAACGCACGGATGCGGACGACGCAGTTTGACGACCGGACGCGCTCATGGAAGCCGGTTTCCAGGTAAGAGACCCCGGCACGGGCAGCGCGACCGGAGCGGGAAGCGTGCTGATCATGGCCTTGGGAAGCACGGCAGGTCCCAGACCCTTGGCTTGGTCTTGTTGAACGTGCATGATATTTTCTCCTCTCTGCACAGCAGGCTAGAAAGTGTTTTTGAAATTCGAGGGTGCTACCGGACATACACTGCGCGAGGGGACCGAGACACGGTTTGTGGGTAAATGGGCGTGAGAAACCGGGCGATGGCAGGCCGAACCCGGCAAATGCGTCGCGCGATGCCATCGAGCGCCCGCGAAGAACCTCCGGCATTCGCAGGCAAGCCCGGATTGATTTTGGATAGCCTAGTTGTGATATATTGCTTGACGCACTTTGGGTTGTGCTATAGCCTAGACACGAGTTGCGGGAACACGGGGTCTCTAAACCAGAAAGAGCGCGTGCGTGGGTTGGGCGCTCTGCCCAAAGCGAGCCAAGGCAGATCGTATTGTCATACAGCAACTTACAGGCAAAAACGAAAACCGCTCTCCGTGACAAATAAGCAAGCTTGACCGGGCGAAAACAGACGTCTTGCTGCCTTTCGCAAGGCGCAATCTGACGTTGAAAAGCGGGCAGGAATGAAAAGGGACCGAGAGGGGTGGGATTCGTTTGGCGTCTCACACCCCCATCATCTCTCTGCAAGAAATCCAACAAGGGCTTTCGAAAGATCGTTGGCATTTGGGTAACGTTACTGTATAGTAACTACGATATGACGAAAAAAACCATGCGGCTATTACCAATTCGCATGGCAGCCGGCAGCGAGGCTAGTTCCCTGCCGGGTTTTCACTCAGATATGGCCTTGTCATCGCAGCGGCGCTGGGCAAGGACAAATACAGTCTAGCCTACAGGAGTAGTGTTTGTCAAGTAGTAAATCGCGCCGGAGAGCCTATTGATGCCCACATTAGAGGTTCAGAAAGTCATCAGGCGCGTGCGCGTGCGGCTTGGCTTGAGCCAGGAAGGCCTTGCGCGACGATTGAACGCCACCAAGGGAGCCATTCAGCATTGGGAGCGGGGCCGCAATCAGCCGGATCTGGCGCATCTCTATCTGCTGCGTGGATTATGCGCCGCGAATGAGCGCAAGGAAGTGGATAACCTCATTCGGCAGTTGATGGGGAAGGTTGCGGGCGACTCGACAGGGCGGCTGGCTACTGGCAAATTGCGCAAGGTTGCGCTCGATCACGGCTCGCCCATGCTCGAAAGAGAAAATGCTCGTCTTCGCCAGCAAATCGCCAAACTGCAAACTACTTTAGACCGCCGGACAGAACAGTTGCGCGTGCTTGAGGACGTAGCGGGCGAGCTTCAGCGCCAGATTGCCGCTCTGAAGGGCGGCGCTGCGCAGGTCTTGATGAATGAAACCGAACCAGGGGAGTAGACGTTAGCAAGGCGTTCGACTGCTGCAGCGGCAGCCGTTGGCCTCCAGTTTTTAACAGCCGACGGAGGAGGCGGCCGCCACCTACTTGCTTTGAGTCAGCTTATGCGGAAGCGAGAAGGCAAAGACCAGGTTGCGCGCGCTCACCAGAAGAACCTGGCGGCCATCGATCTCAAAAGTCTCCGGCGAACTCGCCATGCGACCGCCGAGATTGACGTGCCATAGAGTTTTCCCCGTGGCCGGATCAAGCGCCAGCATGTTGCCGGAGTTATCCGCGGTAAAGAGAACTCCGCCCGCCGTAGTCAGAATCCCCGCTCCGTCTTCGCCGTTTCCAAGCTCATGGTCCCAGACGATCTTTCCGGTTTTATAGTCGATAGCCCGAATGGCCGAATCGGCCCATAAGCCGCGATCTGTCCCCGCCCAGCCTTCCGCCTTGCCCGCGGCCGTCAAAAAGAAAACGCTAAACGTGCGTCGCGCGCTCACATAAAAAAGCCCTGTTTGCGGGTCGAAACTGGGCGCCATCCAGTTTGTGGCCCCGTCGGAGGCAGGAGCGACAAGAGCTCCATCCGGCCGGGGAGCGTCCTGGGGCTTCGCAACCGGGCGCCCTCGGGAATCAATCCCCGACGCCCACGTGGTCTGAATGAACGGTGCCGTCACCAGATGCTCTCCATTGGTCCGGTCCAAGACGAAAAAGTATCCATTGCGGCTCGCCTGCGCCAGCAGTTTGCGCGGTTTGCCATCAAACGTCGCGTTAAACAACACCGGCGTTTCCACCGCATCCCAGTCATGAACGTCGTGCGGCGACGGCTGAAAATACCACACCAGCTTGCCCGTATCCGGGTTGAGAGCAACGATGGAACAGGTAAACAGGTTGTCGCCTGGCCGCGGCGCTCCCGCGAGCACCGGGTTCGGGTTTCCAATACCCCAATAAAGCAGATTAAGCTCAGGGTCGTAGGTGCCCGTCATCCAGGTCATGCCGCCGCCGTGGCGTATAGCGTCGCTAGTTTGCGGCCACGTGTTTGACCCCGGTTCGCCGGGCTTCGGTTCGGTATACCAGCGCCATTGGAGTTTGCCCGTGGCGGGATCGAGCGATTCAAGATAACCCGGAATATCGGTCACGTCGCCCGAAACACCCGCAATCACGTGGTCCCGGACTACCAGCGGCGCCATTGTTGAAAAGTAGCCTAGCTTCGGGTCCGCCAATTGCGTGATCCACCGGACGCTGCCATCCTTGGCATTGAGGCACACCAACTGAGCGTCGGAAGTGGTAAAGTAAAGCCAGTCGCCGTACATGCCCACGCCGCGATGACCAATGTGATCCCCCACCGAAGTGCGCTCATAGTGCCAGATCACGCGGCCCGTTCGCGCATCCGCGGCCCACACATTGTCCGGCGCGGTGAAGTATAAGATGCCGTTGACTTCGAGCGGCGTTGACTTAATGGATTGGCTTCGCGTTTCAAGCACCCAGTCCAGCGTAAGCTCGTTCACATTCGACGCGGTGATCTGGTTAAGAGTGCTGAAACGCCGCCCGGAATAGTCCCCGTTATACGTGGGCCAGGTGTTAGTGGCCGGCTTGAGCAGCGCGGCGGGGTCAAGACCCTGTCCCAGTAGAACATGCGGCAGCAGGCTGAGCGCCGCGAGCAGGAACATCAGCGCAAGGGCCCACAAAAATAGCCCCGTTGAAGGGGCGGAGTTGCGGCGCGAAAAGCGCCCGATTTTATGATTCATAATGAGATCCAATTTGTTGTGGCGGCCGGGCAAGCCTGTAAGGGGCCGCCGGATTTTAATACTAAAGACCGGCATCTCCCCGCCGCTACAACATTCACTGCAAGGTTTCGAGATAGGCAAACAGGTTATGCACGTCATCCTGAGTCAGCTTGCTGAGCAATGCTTGATGAGCAGCCAGCGGGTCATGCACCTCAACTTTCACTTCGCTTCTCGGGAATGACCGGTACCAGCCCGCCGAGTCGCGCAGCGCCACCGAAAATTCATCCAGATGTTCAAGCTCGCCCTTAACTTGCTCGCCCGAGGGCAGCGTGACGGTAACAGTAGGCGTCTCCGCTCCGCGCGGGTATAACATGCGCATTTCGAGCACTACCGGCTCATACTTTTTCGCTACGTGCGCCAGGTCGCCCGTAACCGAATGGCATCCGGCGCAGCCCGCCTTATCAAAGAACGCCTTGCCTTCAGCGGCGTTGCCGGTGAGCAGCTTCGACAGCGGATAATCACCGCCACCCATTGTCCGCGAGCTACGCTCGGCGCGGAAGCGCGCATGCAGGAACGCAGCAATATCACTGATTTGTTGCGCTGACATGGTGAAGGCAGGCATCCCTTTGGCCGGACGGCCATTGCGGATCACGCTGCCAATCAGGTTGCCGCCGACGTCATCTGCAACGAGCTTCGAGCGGACTAAATCCGGTCCGCGCCCGCCCGTCGCGTCCGCCCCGTGGCAAAAGCCGCAGCTTGAAGCGAATTGCTGCCCGCCGCGCTCGACCGCCGCCGAATTACCGGCAGGTTGATTAGCTTGGGCGCGGCCCGTGTATCCCGTGAGCGTCATGCCCGCAAGCGCGCTGACGAAAATGCAGATGCCCGCTCCCATGATCCCCATGATCCATTGTTTGCTCGTTTTTACCTTGCACGAATTCATTTGACTCACGCTGTGACCCTCACCCAATTTGTGCTCGATTCAAATAGCGGAACATTGTACCGCACTTCAAAATAAAGCGTAACCCCAAAGCACCCCCGATGCGTAGCAGCGGCCTCTGACAACGGTTCCTGTTCCACCGCTCCGCAGCCAAAATGGTTGTACTTATAAGATATAAACATATTAGATAATTACCGCGGATTAGTATAGAATCAACTTTCTGGCTTCGCAGGCACTGTAGCGGCGGCCTCTGGCCGCCGGATTTTAATAGTAAAGACCGGCAGCCAGAGGCTGCCGCTACAGAATCAGACGCCACCGTGCAGGGCCTACGCAACTAATCTCGCGTCAATGGGTTCTAAGGTTTCGGGGAGTTAAAGCGGATGAAGATGGGAAAGCGCATTCTCCTGGTGTTGTGCATCGTTCTGGCAGCTTTTGTCTTCCAATGTGGCGGGGGAGGCGGCGGATCGTCATCAAATGGAGGTAACGGCGGCAACAACGGCGGTGGCAATGGTGGAGGCGGCACTGTGGCGCTCACTACCCTCAGTCCGATTGTCGCCATGCAGAACGGCGCCGCGTTCGCTCTCACCGTGAACGGCAGCGGTTTTACTTCAGGCAATCAAGTGACGTTTAACGGCGCTGCCGAGCAGACTACTATGGTGAGCAGCAGCCAACTGACAGCGCAGATTCCAGCCAACGCGCTTGCCTCCGCCAGCTCCGCAAATGGAGTTCAGGTGACGGTGACGGGCGGCTCTAACTCGCCCACTCCCTTGAGTTTTTACATTGTCCCCCAAATCAGTCCATCGGCGGTCTCGGTCACTGCCGGGGCGGCAACCTCCGGGGTGAACATTCAAGTTGCCGCGCTGACGCCCGCGCTGCAGCTTCAATCCATCGGCGGCTGTGTTTGCTCAACCGAAACCACGGCAGGCGTTGCCGATATTCCAGCCAGCCCCGGCCAGACTTTAAATCTGTTTATAGTGGGCAACGGCGTGGTTGCCGGAACGTACTATGTTGTCAGCGGTAGCGGTGTTACTGTCACGCAGCCGCTGGCCGCGAACTTCACCCAAACCACGGCGCCCGTCACGCCCGCGGTCAATTTCAATATCACGGTTTCCGCCGGCGCCACTCCGGGGCCACGCAATTTGATCGTTACCAATCCCGCCGGTGAGATTTCCATTTACCCCGGCGCTTTGGTGATTTCTTCCGGACCATAAAATGAAAATTCGCAACTTACTCCTCGTATTGACTGCCACCTGCATAGCCGCCCTTCCGGCCTTGGCAACCAGCCTCGTGCGCTTGAGCCTTGACCAGTTGACGCAGGCATCGAGCGCCGTCTTGCAGGGCCACGTGGTCAGCCAAGCGAGCCAGTGGAATGCAGCGCACACGGAGATCATTACCCTCACCACGATTGCGGTCGATCAGAACGTTAAGGGCAACACCACCGCGACGGTGGTAGTGGAGCAGCTCGGCGGGACCATCGGCCGCCTGCACGTGGCCGTGTCCGGCGTCATGCACTTTTACCCGCAAGCCCGCTACGAGCTTTTTCTGCAACCCTCGGAATCAAACCCTTCTCATTTTCTTCTAGTCGGAATGCGCGAGGGCGCGTACCGCATTTACACCGACCCGCAGACGCGCCAGGAGCGCGTGATTAACCCAATGGGGGGAGTCGCCTATCGGCAGGCGCAGGAAACAGGCGCGGCCACTCCCGCCACTATGCCTTTGGACCAATTCCAGCAAAGGGTTTCGAGCGCCGTCACGGCAACCCTCGTGATTCCCTCCGGCACTGCGATTCCCTTGACGGTTCGCTCGGTTTCATTCGCGGGCGTGGGGAGAATCCAAGTGGAAGCGCAGGCTTCAACGGATGTTTATCCGAGTTCGCGCCTGATTATTCCGGCGGGCAGCCTGGTGGATGGATGGGGTCAGGAATCGGATGGTAAGTGGACGCTCCACTGGACGGCGGTCTCGATCCGCGGCGCGCGGGCGGCAATCTCCGCCACGAACAGCGCCGCGAGCGCGTCCGGTTTGCAAGGCGAGCATTTCACGGCGGTGGCGAGGTGAAGATGAGAGGCACGAGACAAAAGACAAGGGGCGCGGGGCAAGGGACGACGGACAATATGCAATATGGAACTGCGGGCGCTCGACCCGCATCCCGTTTTGCGGCTCGCCTACTGCCGCTCACAGCCATTGCCGCCATTGTGGCCCTCACCGCGATCTTTTTATTCGCCTACAATCACGAGCAGGATGATGTGAACGGCGCAGTGGCAGCAAAATGGTGCAACGGAAATCAGAATAATGGTTCGCCGTGCGCCTTTTCCGTGAGTTGGAGTCTTGGCCCGACGCCCGGGTTGAACGTCGATCAAACGGGCGGCGGCTACGTGCAGGCGCTGCAAGCAGCATTTAACGCATGGCAGCAGGCGAGCTTGAACAACCAGCCGGTGGCAAATATTTTAATCAGCCAGGGACCGAGTAGCCCGCAAAACACCCCCAGCGTCGACTGCCAGAACGTGATCGGGTTCACCGACTCCACCAAGAGCGATTTCTCCACCGGCACGATCGCGTTCACTTCCATCGCCACGTCTTTTGGTTGCACGGTGGCGGGGGCAAATTGTCCCGCCGGCTCGCCGCCCAACACCTATAGTTGCCCAGGGTCCCTCAATCCGAACGCGACCTATACGTGCCCGCTGCCTTCGTGCATCGTCGACACGGATATCGAATTTAATCCGCAGGATAATTTTTCAACCGCTTCCCCAACCCCAGCCAAAGATTTCGACCTTCAGGCCATCGCCACCCACGAAATCGGGCACATGCTCGGCATGGACCATAGCGGCCTGGGCAACGCTATCATGTTTGCATTTGGCGATACGGGCGGCGTGCCCAATCGCAATCTTTCGACGGACGACATTCTTGGCATCGGCTCGCTATATCCCTCCGCCAGCTTTGCGTCCAATACGGGTTCCCTTGCCGGGACAGTGACTCAAGGCGCGAGCGGCATCTTTGCCTCGCACGTGCTCGTGATCGACACAACTTCAGGCAACGCAGTAGCGGATGGACTGACGGATACGAACGGCAATTACAGCATTGACGTTCCGCCCGGCCAATATAACGTGGTGGCGCTTCCTCTGGCCGGCATTTACGATATCACCAATTACGGCGGTTGGGCGTGCGGCTATGGGGAAAATAGCCCGCCCTGCTGCGATCCCACCCAGGACCCCACGCTATGCAACGGCACTCAACTAAGCCCGCCCACCAATTACACCGGCAAGTTTAAGTAGGCTAGATTTGTAGTCAGGTCTGTGGCGTTTGATTCCCCAAGGTGAAAACCATCCCATTTATCCCATTCGTAGCGCCGGCATCTTGCCGGCAAATGCCGCCGGGACGGCGGCGCTACCTTGATTGGCGGACGCATAAAAAAAATTACGGAACGAACCCAAGGGGTCCTTTAGAATTAACGTTTCTAATTTTTCTGGAGTGCGGCAGCTTGCTGCCGCTGTTCCTATGGCAAACTACCGCAGGGTTAGAAAACGAACCCTGCGCTACGAAAGCGCGTGGCGGACAATGTTTCACGTGAAACATTCTCATTTGTCTCAAAAATCTCAGAGTGCCCTGATCGACCCGCTGTGGGACTAGTATTACGTTTCTCAAACAGGTGACACACGCCTCTGTCCCGATGTCATGCTGAGCGCAGCGAAGCATCTGCTGTTGAGTCCGTGGAAATCAAGAAAAAGCAGATCCTTCGCTACGCTCAAGATGACAGGCCAGTCATGTGTCACGCATCTGAGTTAGCGACACGAGGTAGGGCGCGCAGGTCGCAAAGATTAGAAAAGGACGGAAATCAGCGTGACACGCCGAGTGGCTTGTCGGTATGCTGCTTAGACGATGTGCGGAATTTGCGGCATTTACAATTTTTCGAGCGGTGCGCCGCCTGACGCCGCAAAGCTCAAGCGCGCTACGGACGCTATCGCTCATCGCGGACCCGATGACGCGGGCGTCTACCTTGACGGCGATCTCGCTCTGGGCAACCGGCGGCTGAGCATTATCGATTTGCCCGGCGGCCATCAGCCTATTGCCAACGAGGATGAATCGATTTGGATCACGTTTAACGGCGAGATTTACAATTACCGCGAGCTTCATGCCTGGCTCGCCGAACGCGGCCACATCTTCCGCACCGTTTCGGACACGGAGGTGATCCTGCACCTCTACGAAGAGCGCGGCGTGGATTGCCTTGAGTCGTTGCGGGGCATGTTCGCTTTCGCGTTGTGGGACGGCAAGCGCCGCCGCCTTTTTGTGGCGCGGGACCGGCTGGGCATCAAGCCCTTGTTTTACCGGCTTTCCAGCGAGGGGATGACCTTTGCTTCCGAACTCCGGTCGCTCGGCGAGCTTTCGAGCGCGCGCTTTGACGCGGATCCTCAATCAATCTACGATTTCTTCGCCCTCCGCTACGTGCCTGGACCGCGCACGCTCTTCCGCGACGTGCATAAGCTGCTTCCGGGGCATTATCTGCTTGCTGATCGTGAGGGCGTCCGCGCGCAAGCGTATTGGGACGTTCCGGTGGCGGACGAATACAAAGGAACTGAAGACGACTTGGCGCAGGAGGCATTGGCCTGTCTGCGCGAATCGGTGCGCTTGCGGCTGATTGCGGATGTCCCGCTGGGCGCATTTTTGAGCGGAGGCACAGATTCAAGCACGCTGGTGGCGCTGATGGCGGAGCTAGGCGCGCGTCCATTGCGCACGTTCTCGGCGGGCTTCGCGGAGCCGGGCTACAGCGAACTGCCCTACGCCCGCCGCGTGGCCGGGCGTTATTCAGCAGGTCACGAAGAGATCGTCATTCATCCCGCCGACGTGGCGGACGATTTGCCCCGCCTGATCGCTCTGCGAGCCGAGCCGGTGGCCGAGCCGACTGACGTGGCTCTCTATCGCCTCGCCCAGCTTGCCGCTCGCAGCGTGAAAGTGGTGCTGGCAGGCGAAGGTGGTGACGAAGTGTTTGCAGGCTATTCGAAGTACGCCGCGGATAGGCTCGCCGGAATTGTCTCCATGATCCCTCGCGCGATCACGCAGGGAATGCTTCAATCACTTCCCTATCGCTTGCGCCGGGGCCAGCTTGCGCTGGAGGCGCTATCCGTCGGGGATGAAGCGGAGCGCCTTGCAACCTGGTTCGGATCGTTTTCCGGCCGCGAGCGCGCATCGCTTTTCAGCCGCGATTTTCTGCAACAGATCGACCCGGCGCACCCGGCCAAAGTGTTTGCAGGCTATTTCAATAAGGCCCGCACGCCGCTCAAGCGGATGCTCTATGCGGATTTGAAGGTCTGGCTGCCGGACAATCTGCTGCTGCGCGGCGACCAGATGACGATGGCGGCGTCGCTTGAAGAGCGCGTGCCCTTCCTCGATCATAAGCTGGTGGAACTGGCGGCGAAGATCCCCGATTCAATGCTAGTACGCGGCTTCAAGACCAAAGAGTTTTTCCGGCGCATGATGAAAAATCATCTTTCTGCGGAAACACTCAAACGTCGCAAGGTGGGTTTTACTGTTCCCGTCGCGCCGTGGTTTCGCCATGCGCTTAAGCCTATGCTGTCCGACTTGCTGCTTTCGCCGCAGGCCAAATCGCGCGGCTATTTCAATCCGAAGACCGTGGAGAGGCTTGTTCAGGAGCATATTTCGGGCGCCCGCGACCGGCACAAGCAGTTATGGGCGCTGCTGAATTTTGAGCTTTGGCTATGGTTGTAGCGGCGGCCTCTGGCCGCCGGGTTTTAATGGTAAAGACCGGCGGCCAGAGGCCGCCGCTACAGCTAATGACCGTCGTTAACTTACGGCGCACTGTATATTAAATAAAAAGCGGTGGCCCAAGCCTGCCAGAGGCCACTGCTACGTCATTCAGAAAACCCGATGAATTCACCTAGTCCACCCGCAGTCTGCATTATTATCGAGAATCTGCCGGCGCCTATGGACCGGCGCGTGTGGCAGGAATCGCGCGCGCTGCGCGACGCGGGATATCGCGTCTCGGTCATTTGCCCCAAGCGAGGCGAATTTACGCTGGCTTACGAGAAACTCGAGGGGATCGAAATCTATCGCTACCCACTGCATGAAGCGCGCGGCCCTCTTGGATATCTCGTGGAATACACGTGGGCGCTGGCCGCTCAATTTATACTCGCGGTGAAAGTTTATCATCGGACGCGGTTTCGCATCATTCAGGCTTGCAATCCGCCGGACACGATCTTTCTTGTGGCTCTTTTTTTCAAGCTTTTCGGAGTCAAGTTTCTCTTCGACCATCACGACTTGAATCCCGAGCTTTTTGAGGCGAAGTTTGGAAAGAGAAGCGGTCTTCTGTACCGCCTCGTCTGCCTGGCGGAGCGAATGACTTACCGCGCGGCGGATGTCTCGATTGCGACCAACGAATCGTATCGGGCGGTGGCCCTCAAGCGCGGCGGGATGAAGTCGGAGCGCGTGTTTGTGGTGCGCAGCGCGCCCGACCCCGCGTTGTTGTTTACCAAGCCGCCTGATCCGGCGTTAAAGCAAGGCAAGAAGTTTCTGATTGCTTATCTCGGGGTCATGGGAGCGCAAGAGGGTCTGGATTTGCTGCTTGAAGCCTTGCGTTTAGTGGTTGCGAAGCGCGGACCGGATGAGGTTGGCTGCGTGCTGATGGGCGGCGGACCAGAGTTGCCTCATCTCACTAAACTCGCGCATGAGATGGGCCTGGATTCCGTGGTGCGTTTTACAGGGCGCGTTACCGATGCCGATCTTGCAACCACCCTCTCGACGGCGGATGTCTGCGTCGCGCCCGACCCTAAAAATCCCATGAACGATCAATCGACTATGAACAAGGTGCTCGAATATATGGCGTTTGGACGGCCTGTGGTCATGTTTGATCTCACTGAGGGCCGCCGCTCGGCGGGCGGCGCCGCGCTGTACGCCCGTTCGAATGATCCCGCTGATTTTGCCGCGCAAATCTTGACGCTGCTGAACTCGGATGCGTTGCGGGAGAAATTGGGACAGGCGGGGCGGGGGCGTATTGAAACCACTTTGAACTGGGCTACGGAAAAGGAGCAGCTTTTGAAAGCCTACGAACTCGTGATGAAGGG
This sequence comes from Terriglobia bacterium, assembly GCA_035945515.1. GTDB lineage: Bacteria > Acidobacteriota > Terriglobia > UBA7540 > UBA7540 > RH2-MAG17b. The sequence continues at coordinate 489 of DASZAE010000461.1, read as the reverse complement.
CTGAAGCGGGTCCCGAAATGTCGCTCGTTTTCTTCCAGGTTAAGATTTAATCACCTAACTCATTGATAACTAAAGATTACTCCAAAAGTCCCGCGCTTTGAAGCAGCGTGGATAAACCCCTTATGGTCCTTTCGATTTATCGCTAAACCCATTGATTTATAATCATCTCCGCATCATAGAAAAATATTATCGAAAAAAATTAAAAATATCGCATTTTTCTCTTGACAAAGTGGTCAACACTGGTTTAATACATAAGTAGTTAAGATGTTATCAAATGGAGACCATGCAGCCGGGTATTTCAAAAATTGATCTCCAGGGTCGTTTTCAAGTTGAGCAACACGCACCGATGCACGCCGAACGAACGATTGAAGCAAGCGGACTCTCGATTGCACGAAAATCTGTGAAACGGGAGGTTTAAGATGGATTACGCAATGTCTTCTGGCGGTTTAATGGTGCACTCTCGCGGAGATTGGCCGTGCGCATGTTGCC
>DASZAE010000460.1:0-8114 GCA_035945515.1 Terriglobia bacterium | reverse complement strand
CGCGTCGCCACGATACCACCACAGGTCGTGCATCATGCCGATCCAATAGAGCGAAAAAGGCGGAATGTACTGCGGCAGGCGTGACGGGAAGCGGCTTTGTGTCAGGCCCTCAGACGTGCGCGAGGCGTTGATGCACTCGATGGCGTTTTTCACCAGCCGGTCGTCGCCGGTCATGTAAAGCGAGATCAGCGCCTGGATGCGCGTATCGCCAACATACTGGAGCTGCTCGTAGTAAGGGCAATCCATGTACGTCTCGTGCGCGCAGAGGCGGGCTGTGCGCCATCCCACGCGCATGATTTTTTCGAGCGACGGATCGTTGCTCTCAAAACGCGCGCGCTGGGTGAACGGATACGCGGTGAACTCGCCGTAGAAATCGTCCAGCGTAAGAGGCTCGGCCCCGGTCGTTACGTCCAGCTTGACGTAACGATAGGCCCGCCACCAGAGCGGTTGAAACACACGGTGCTGGCCGCCATCAGGAAGGAATTGGTCGGTATAACCGAGGATGTGCTTGCCCTCAATCTGGTTGCGGTTGCCCTTCTGATGGCGCGAATCGAATAATGCTTCCGCGTATGTCAGCGTGATCACCGCGCCGCGGCCGCCACTAGTGATGAGTTCAGGATAGGCCGTGGTTTCAAACGTCTGGTCGAGCAATAAAGTGGCGTGCGAATTGGCCGGAATTGACAGCGGGGAGTGGCCGCCGAGGAAGGCATCCGTGGGTTGAAACCCCGAGGGGCCGCTGTAGCGGCGGACTTGCTTGAGCCGCTGCACGCTCTGCTGCATCAGAGGAATTTTGCGTGGAACCAGCATCCACCTCGAAGGTGAATCCTGCACCCCTCGCGGCCCGGCGCGAACCAATTCGCTCGCGGGCTGCCAGGCGGAATCATCGAAATCCGTTCGCTGCCACCCCCACGGATAAAGCGATGCGTCAATGCGCTCGCCCGGCCCCACGACGGTATAGGCATGGCTTGTCTGCCCACCGATGGCAATCATCTCGAAGGCGCGGCTGCGCAGCACTTTCCAGGAGCGGTTGGTGTTTACAAGGGCTGCCGCGCCGTCTCCCGCAAGCACTAATCCTGTTTCGTTGGTCATCTGCGCCATAGGAGCCGCTTCCGCAAAATTCCAGACGATCGCCGCAATCGCATTCGATCCTGGATGAAGGTAAGGCGCGATATCGAGCGTCTCAAACCGCCAATGGAACAGATCGCCTTTGGCGGGACCTTCGAGGACGCGCGCGCCGTTCACGTAAAGTTGGTAGCGATTGTCGCCGCTGGCGTGAACGACGAAATGCTCAGGCGCAGCGCCGAGGCTGAAATCTTTGCGGAACAAGTAGACGCCAAACTCGCGCTCTGGCGCTCCCGGACAGGCGATCCAAGACGCGCTCCAGAGGTGATTCAATAGCTCGGGCGCCACTCGAGGCTCTGGAGCCGTTCGGATTTGAATTGCGGGCAAGAAAAGAAGAATTGCCGCCGCGCAAAAAATTTTGTTAATGGTTTTCATAGTTATGGCGCTCGCAATTTATTGAGGATTACAAATTATAGTGACAATTTTTCTGTAGCGGCGCTCTCTGAGCGCCGAAAAACCGGCGGCCAGAGGCCACCGCTACAACATTTGTCGTCACCATAATTTGTACAAGTCATAAAAAACAACAGCCTCACGCAAAGGCACGAAAGCGCAAAGGCTCGCCATGCAAATAAATCCGTTCTTCTCTGTATTTCTTGGCGCTTTTGCGTGAGGCTGTTTCTCTTTGCGTTTCTTGTGTATCTTTGCGCTTTTGCGTGAGGCTGTCGCTTTTTTGCGGAGTTGCATCAAATCGTTGCCAGCAGCGCCGCCAGCAGCGCCGCGCGTCGAGGCAGCTCGCGCACCAGGATGTGTTCGTGGCGGGCGTGGGCGCCGTCACCCACCCCGCCGAGACCATCCAGGGTAGGAACGCCGAGCGCCGCGACGAAGCTGCCGTCCGAACCTCCTCCTGTCGATGCTTCGTGAAGCGCGAAGCCCAGTTGCGAAGCAAGTCCGCGAGCGCATTCGAATAGCGCCGCCGTGCGGCGGCGCTCGAGCGGAGGCCGGTTCATGCCGCCGGTCATTTCGAGACGCGCGCCGCGAAGAATGGGCTTGAGCGAGCGCATCTTCTTCTCAATCCAGTCGCCATCGCGCGCGCGCGTCACGCGCACATCAATGGAGGCGGAGGCGGTTTCCGGCACAACGTTCGACCTTGAGCCTCCCTGAGCCACGCCTACGTTCACGGTCAAGCCCGCCGCAGGGCGCGCAAAACTTTCAATGCGCGCGATTTGTTTTGCCAGTTCGCTAATGGCGTTAACGCCCGCCGCCGGATTGATCCCGGCGTGCGCGGAGCGGCCACGAACGGCGAGCGTGAAAACCCCCACGCCTTTGCGCGCAGTCTTGACCGCGCCGCCCTCGGCAGCAGGCTCCAGGACTAGACAGGCGCGGGCGCGCCGCGCTTCACGAAGGAGCGCCGAGCGGAAAGCCGTCGAACCGGTCTCTTCATCTGCGTTAAGAAAAAAGCGGACGGAGCTTCGCGGCTTGATATTGAGGGCGCGCAGCGCACGGATGGCGAAGAGTCCGACGACCAAACCGGATTTCATATCCAGGATGCCGGGACCGTAAGCGCGGCCGCGCTCCACCCGGAAAGGCATTTGCGAAAGCGTGCTCACATCCCAAACGGTGTCAGTATGGCCCAGCAGCAAAATTGGTTGTGGCTGGCGCGGCGCCCCCCAGAATTCGGCCGCCACAGCGGCGCCTGCGCGAGCGTGTCGATAGGTTTGAACTTTGCCACCTGTTCGTTTGAGTTCTCGCGCGAAGAACTCCGCCATCTGAGTGACCGCCGTTTTCGACTGGCTGGGAGACTCAATCTCCACCGACTGGCGAAGCGTGCGCAACATGGGTTCGGCTTGAGACGTGCACCAGTTAAGCACGGGTCGCAGGTCGAGCGCCCGTTCTGTGGTTGAGCATGGCATCCGTATCCTATCCGCGAATATTGCCATCGGGCAGCAGGAAAGTAAAATCAAATTTAAAAAGTACGCGCCTTTCGAGATCGATACTGACACCCATGCCTGGTTTATCTTAATCTAAATTATGGAAGGGAATATTACCTTCCTTTGGAGCGCATCCGGAAGCGCCAAATCTGAAAGCAGCAAATCAGATTGCGTTGGCGCAGCAAGGTTAACCGCGACATTTTTGGGCTTATCTGAACGCCTGCCGATGTGGAACGCGGGCGGCCCGTGTGGGACTCATGACAAAAAACAAAGTTTCGCTTTGCATGGTGATTCACTCTCACCAGCCGGTGGGCAACTTCGACCATGTCATTGAGGAAGCTTATCAGAAATGCTATCTGCCATTTCTCCAGACGCTGGCCCGCCATCCGCGAATCGCTTTGAGCCTTCATTATTCGGGCATTCTTTGGGCCTGGATTGAGGCGCATCATCCTGAGTTCATTGGCCTCGTGCGCGAGCTTACCGACCGCAGCCAGGTTGAACACGTGGGCGGCGGATATTTTGAGCCGATCCTGGTGGCCATCCCGGATGCGGCGAAGGTGGCTCAAATCCGGCGGCTGCGCGAGTATCTGACGGACACCTTCAGCATTATGCCCCGCGGCGTCTGGGTGACGGAGCGCGTGTGGGAACAAGGGCTGATTATGCCGCTCGCCGAAGCGGGCGCTGAATACACCATTCTCGACGACAGCCACTTTCTGGCCACGGGCGAGGACCCCGACAGCCTTCATCAAGCTTTTTTGACAGAGGAATCGGGCGTGCCGTTGAAGCTCGTGCCCAGCCTGGAAATCCTTCGTTACACGATTCCTTTCCACGACCCGGAAGAGACGCTTTCGATTCTGCGCCGAGGATTCGATGCCGGTCATGCGCTTTTCGCCGTGGGGGACGACTGCGAAAAGTTCGGCGTATGGCCTGATACTTATGAGCACTGCTATACGAATGGATGGCTTGAGCGGTTCTTCCAGGCGATTGAACGCGAGAGCGGCTGGCTGGAGGCGGCGACTCTTTCCACTTTTTTGACCGCGCATCCGCCCACGCGCAGAATCTATCTACCTACGGCGTCTTATTCGGAGATGATGAAGTGGGCCCTGCGAGCGGCGGCCGGCGAGGATTTTGCGAAATGCCTCGAAGCGGCGAAGGTCACGCCAGGTGGCGCGCCCTGGGAGCGATTCCTGCGCGGCGCCCCGTGGCGGAATTTCCTGTGCAAATATCCCGAGTCCAATCAGTTCCAGAAGCTGATGCTCAGGACGTATGGGCGGCTTGAGACGGCGCGGCGCGCGTCAGCGGCCGCCCCCCCCGAAGCGCGCTCGCTCGTTGAAGCGGAGGAACACTTGCTAGCGTCACAGTGCAATGACGCTTATTGGCACGGCGTCTTTGGCGGCCTCTACGCGCCGCATCTGCGCAGCGCGATCGAGCGGCAGCTGATCCAGGCCGAGTCGATTCTTGATTCTATCGATCCGGCGGGCGCCAAAACGCAAATTACCGTCGAAGATTTCGACGTGGACGGATGCGAAGAGCTGCTCGTCAGCAGCTCCGGCATGGGCATCGTTATTCGGCCCGCTGATGGCGGCACAGTATCGAGCCTGCGTTCAAAGGTTGTGGGCGCAGAGATGATTAATTCGCTGGCGCGGCGGCCCGAAGCTTACCACCGGCTGGTGCGTGAGAAAGCGGAACAGCGCACGATCACCGGGCAAGCCGCCTCGCCTCACCTCCAAACGGGTGGCAAGGAGACAGACCTCGCTGCGCTGCTTCGGTATGACCGCTACGCGCGCCATGCGTTTCGTTCTTACCTGTTTTCGCAGCAAAAAACCTACTGTGATTTTGAAGAACTGCGCCTCGAAGAGTGTTCCGAATTGGCTCAGGGCAGTTGGAACGTGATGGAAACATCAGAAACGCCCTGCCGCATCCACTTGCAGAAGCGCGTGGAATTGTGCGTAAGCGGCTCGGAAATCAACCTCGATGCGATGAAATCGTTTGCCATGCAAAGCAAAGGCGGCACATGGGAGCTTCATTGCCGGCACACGCTCTCGATAGATGGCTTAGTAGCGGAGCCGTGGACGCTGGGCGTGGAAATTGTGCTCAACTTGCTCGCACCCGATAGCCCAGACCGCTACTTTCGCGTTGGAGACGAGCGCCACCGGCTCCAGTTCAAGGGTGAGTTTCAAGGAGAAAAGATTGTGCTCGTGGATGAGTGGCAGCGCATCGAGGTTACTTTGACGGCGCCGTCGGTGGCGCGCTGGTGGATTGCGCCTATTGAAACCATCTCACAATCGGAATCGGGCTTTGAGCGCATTTACCAAGGCTCCGCGATTCTGGCAGTCTGGAATATAGGGTTAGACGCAGGCGCTCCGCGCTCTTATGACTTACAGATGCGTGTGCGTTCGCTTGACGCGTAGCACGGACGCTCTCGCTAACGGCGGCCTACAGCCAACTTGCTTACAACTTATCTTCCGCGATGGCCGCGCGCGGGTTCAGGCATGTAGGTGTGAAATTCTCCGGGCGGGTGCGTGTGTTCCACCTGAATGGTTGAGTGGGCGATATTAAACTTGTCTGCGAGCGCCTTTTGCACTTTGTGAATAATCATCTCGCTTTCTGAAGTTGGCATATCCAGGATGCGCACGTGGCAGGCGAGCGTGTGCGAGTGAGGGTTTAAGCTCCAGATGTGAACGTCGTGCACTTCTTCCACGCCTTCGACGGCCAGGATCGTGCTGGCCACATTTCGCACGGACATCCCCTTCGGCAGGCTTTCGAGCAGAATGTTGGCTGATTCTTCAAGAATCCCAACCGCGCTCCAGAGAATCAATGCAGCAATGAGCAGCCCCAGGATAGGATCGATCAGGGGCGTGTGAAATACTCGAATTAGGATGGCGCCGCCGATGATGGCGACGTCCGAAACGGCATCTCCGAGGCTGTGAATGAAGATGGCGCGGACGTTGAGGTCGCCCCGTCCTCGCACCGTGCCCAAGGTGATTAAGCCATTGATTGCGAGCGCCGCAGCGCCCACGGCGATCATTAGCCCGGAGGCGACGGACGCCGGATGACGGATGCGCCCATAACCCTCGAAACCAATTACTACGGCCACCGCCACAAGAATCAGCGCATTAACAAAGGCCGCGAGGACGCCAGCACGCTGATAGCCGAAAGTTCGTTGATGATCCGGCGGTTTTTGTTCAAGGTGAACGGCGAGCCAAGCGAAGAAAAGCGGGGGAATGTCGGAAAGGTTGTGCCAGCCATCGCTGACAAGCGACAGGCTGTGCCCCTTCATGCCCGCCACGAATTCAGCGGCAACAAGAGCAACCGTCATGACCAAAGCCGCCAGCAGCCAGCCCTTGGTCCCGTGCTCATGGTGATGGTGTGTATGCGCCAATCAGACTCCTGAGGGTAAATTTTATGCCACGTGGGACGGCGTTCGCAATGCGCGTGTTTTATAACCTTGGAGCTTTGCGCTAAGATAAAGCGTTGAGCGGTTAGAAAGCCTATACCTTCTATGGACGGTCAATCCATCACCCCGCACAGGACGCGCGGCGCAATGCGCGGTACTGCATGGATACTCGCCTTTGCCGCCGTAATGGCATGGGCAGCGGCCGCGCCTGCCCAGGTTTCCCCCTCCGCGCAGCCGGGCGCGCAGAAGCAGCCCCCGGTGATCCACGCGCGCGAACTTGAAGTCAACGTGCCGGTCAGCGTTCTCGATAAGCGCGGCCTGCCGGTGATTGACCTTACGGAAAAAGATTTTCAAATCTACGAGAATGGCAAGCGGCAGGCCATCACATCCTTCCGGCAAGACCCGCTGCCTCCGCTCCGCGTGGGCTTAATTCTTGACACCAGCAACAGTATGCGGGAACAGATGAACTACGAGAAGGACGCCGCGGAGGAATTCATCTACAACATTCTCGAGGACCAGAACACTCGCAACCAGGTTTTTCTTGAAACGTTCGACGAATCGAGTTCGGTGCTTCAGGGTTTTACTTCCGATCCCGACGTGCTCAACACTAAGATCCGCTCGCTCAAAGCGGGCGGCGGCAAGTCAATGTACGACGCCATTTACAACGCCTGCGAGAACGAGATGATGCACGCCGGCGGCCCTGAAAACATGCGGCGCGTGATCGTGCTGATCAGCGACGGCAACGACGTGCAAAGCAAGCACACGCTTGACGAAGCCATCTCCATGGCCCATCGCGCCGAAACTTCTATCTTCACCATCGGCAACACCAAATACGGATTCTCGAATCCCGGTGACCGCTTCCTGACCGAACTGACGAACGACACCGGCGGCTGGTCTTTCTTCCCTCTTGAACAGGCCGTGGGCGCCGATCTTGAAACGGGCTACCTCGCCCACGGGACCATCAACGAAGACGGCAGCCAGAACATGGGCTTGGGCGCGCAAACCGGCATCTACACCGCGCAGCAGCTCATGCACATCTCGAATGCGCTGCAATCGCTCGGACGCGAGCTTGACTCCGAATACAGCATCGACTACCGGCCCGCCGATCAAACCCTGGACGGAACTTATCGCCGGATTAATGTCGTTGTCCATCGCCGCGACGTTCGCGTGCGCGCCAAAGCCGGCTATTTCGCCACCCCACAGAAGGATTAAGCAATGGTTGTCCGTTCCGATTGTAGCGCCGGGCGTTATGAGTTGTAGCGGCGGCCTCTGGCCGCCGGTCTTTAATATCCAAAAGCCGGCGGCCAGAGGCCGCCGCTACAGCCGCAGTTGTCACACAGCCTCTAAAACCCCGCCCTCCACCGCAGCAGCAAACCTAAGCGAGCGATCCGCGCTAGGAATAACGCATCCAACGGACGATTTCGAGCAGGGAGGGTCTTTTGCCATACATCAAGACGCCCACGCGATAGACGCGGGCTGAGGCATAGACCACCGCCGCCGTGGTGAGGACAAGAATTGCAAAGGAGAGGGCAATCTGCCACAGAGGCGGGCTGGTGAGCGCGATGCGGAAGACCATCAGGATAGGCGAGAAGAAAGGAATCAGCGTGAGAATGACCGACGTGGTCGAGTTCGGATCGCGCGTGACCACGCCAAAGAGGAGAAAGCTGGCCACCAGAAGGAAAGTAATCGGCATTTGAATTTGCTGGGCGTCGTTCTGATCGGAGACG
>DASZAE010000459.1:0-8157 GCA_035945515.1 Terriglobia bacterium | reverse complement strand
CGGAACAGGCTAATGGAAGGGTTGCTGAGATGAATGCGCCAGGCTTCCATCGAGACAGAAATCCCAACGCCCGCCAGAGCCATGAACGCAAGACCTACCAGGAAATGAAAGATGCGCTGCGTCTGCCGCCAGCCTTTTTGTGCCCTGCCCGCAAGCTTACTCACTCATCCGCCTTCATCAACTCATCGTTTGCACTGCTTATGAACATGTTAAGAATATTCGGCAAGCCCGTCAACGGATGTGGTTGCAGTGGCGAGGCCGCGCAGGTCTTGTAGCGCAGGGTTCGCCTTGTAACCTTGCGGCAGTTTCGCGTTAAAAGAAAACCCGCAGCGTTAAAAAACGACCGCCGCGCTACAAACACGCGCCGTGGTTTTTGCTTGTCACTCGTCGCTGCCTTTCGCTGCCCACTTTTCCTTGACAGGCTTCCGAAGCGAATCATAAAATCCAAATTGGAGGTCACTTGGAGCTCGACGACAAGTTCAAACAGTTAATCAAGGAGTTGGGGAGCGCCATCAACGAATCCTTGTCTGAGTCCGACAAAATCGCGGGCGTGATGGGGCGCATTCGAGCTGCCGGATATGACCTCTTTCTGGTGCTAGAAGTGACCATCGGCTTCAATAAAAAAGTCGAAACTGTGCGCCCGCGGCGCGGGCGGGCTGGCGCCACCCGCCGGAAGACTGAATTCCAGCTTACTTCAGAGGACGCAGAGTTCCTGCGCGGCCTGAAGATCAGTCTGGATGAGGAAGGCCGGTAGCGGCAGACGCTCAATCCTTTTTGCATCCCTCCAAACTCCTTTCAACCATCCGGCGCGTCGAACCTGTAGCGCCAAAAATCATCGAGAACACACCCCATGAGCAAAACGCTGGTCACGGGCTGCGCGGGGTTCATCGGATTTCATCTCTGCCGCAGGCTGCTCAACGAGGGCCGCGAGGTGGCGGGCCTCGACAACCTCAACGCTTATTACGACCCCGCGCTCAAGCGCGCGCGCCTCGATCAGCTCACAGCTTTCCCCGCCTTCCATTTTCATCACGCGAGTCTTGAAAACCGCGAACAGATGGCCGCGTTCTTCCGCGAAGAACGTTTCGACGTGGTCGTAAATCTTGCCGCGCAGGCGGGCGTGCGCCACTCGCTGAAAGACCCTCACGCCTACGTAGATTCAAATTTGGTGGGCTTCCTCAATGTTCTCGAAGGCTGCCGCCACTCGCAAGTGAAGCACTTGGTGTTTGCCTCTTCAAGCTCAGTTTACGGCGCGAACACGGAGATGCCCTTCTCCACGAGTCAAAACGTGGATCATCCTTTAAGCCTCTACGCCGCCACCAAGAAAGCAAACGAGTTGATGGCCCACGCTTACGCGCACCTTTATGCGCTGCCCGTGACCGGCCTTCGCTTCTTCACCGTCTATGGGCCGTGGGGGCGGCCCGATATGGCGCTCTTTCTCTTCACCAAGGCTATTCTAGCGGGTGAAGCGATTGAGGTCTTCAATTTCGGCAAGATGCGGCGCGATTTTACTTACGTCGATGACATCGTCGAAGGCATTGTCCGTGTCATGGCGCATATTCCACAACCGGACCCGCAATGGGATAGCGGCTCGCCAAGCCCCGCCACAAGCGCCGCGCCCTACCGTCTCTACAACATCGGCAACAATAATCCCGTAGAGATGATGGATTTAATCAGAGTGCTCGAATCAAAGCTCGGCCGCAAGGCAAAGCTCAAGATGCTTCCCATGCAGCCGGGCGATGTGCCCGCCACTTATGCCGACGTGGACGACCTTATCCGCGACACCGGCTTTAAGCCTTCTGCCTCGATTGAGACCGGCGTGGGGCGCTTCGCCGATTGGTATCGCGCGTATTATCATGTGTAGCGTAGGGTTCGTCTTATAACCCTGTGGAAGTTCCGCGCCAAACGGAAAAACCCGCAGCATTAGAAAGCAAACGCTGCGCTACAGCCACCCATACCAGCAGGGTAGCCACGGCATGGTCTTTATGCCGTGGGATCGTAACGTCATCTCTTAGAAAAAACCCACGGCACACAAACCGTGCCGTGGCGACCAACTTCAACGGAGGAAATTGAACCATGAAAATAGCCGAATTATTTTTGGGTGAACTCGAACGTGAATCCGGCGCCACGCGGCGCGTACTCGAGCGCGTTCCGGAGGGACGCAACGACTGGAAGCCGCACGAAAAGTCGATGGCGCTTGGCTACCTTGCCGGGCTTGTCGCCTCCATGCCCGGCTGGATTCCCATGATGGTGAACAAGGATTCTATGGATATCGCCTCGCCCGATGGCGCCAAGTATAAGCCGCAAGCGTGGACCTCAAGCAAGGATTTGGTGCGCCTGCTCGATCAGGGGCTTGCCGAGGCGCGCGAGGCGCTGAAGGACGCGACGGATGAGCATCTGATGAAGCCCTGGAAGTTTGTGGTCAGCGGCCACGTCGTCAGCGAAATGCCGCGCCACATCATGATCCGCGACTCCGTACTGAACCACATGGCGCATCATCGCGGCCAGCTCACCGTCTATCTACGCCTGTGCGGCGCGCCCGTACCCGCGATTTACGGCCCTTCGGCGGACGAAGGCGGATTCTGATCCAACGGGGATGGTAGCCACGGTCAGTGCTTTTCTGACCGTGGGCTTTTCCCCAATCCCACGGCCCACGCTCAGCAAAGCCCTGAGCATGGCTACCCGCTGAAGAAGAAGGGGAGCATCGATGACTCGCAGATTACAACGAATCATGATTCTATTGGTCACAACTACATTCCTCCCTGTATTGGTCCACGCAGAAACGCGCAAGTCCGATGATGCGTTGCTCAAGGTGCGTGAGACAGTCTGGCGCGCCTGGTTTGCCGGCGATGTGAAACTCCTCCTGCAACTGGTCCCCGCCGATACGATCGTGATCAGCGCCGGAGACAAGGAATGGAAGAGTCAGAGCGACGTCATCCGCGAAGCTACAGAGTTCCGCGCGTCGGGCGCGACACTGGTGCGGCTGGATTTTCCGAAGACGCGCATCCAGCACTTCGGAAACGTGGCCATCATCTGGAGCGAGTACGTTCTGGAAACCGAATCCGGTGGAAAGCAATCTGAGAGTTCCGGGCGCGTAACGGAAGTCTTCGTTTGGCGCGACGGTGCTTGGCTTAACCCCGGCTGGCACACCGATTCCGGGAAATGAAGAGCGCCTTATGCAGCAAAAAAGCTTTCGGCATAACAATCTGACATTCTCCTGGCTGGATTCCGGCACGACCGGACCGATCCTGGTTGCACTGCATGCGCATTGGATGGAGGCAAGCACCTTTGGACGGCTCGCGTCTGATCTGGCGCCAGCATGGCGCGTTGTAGCGCTAGATCAGCGCGGCCATGGCTATTCCAGTCATGCGGCAACCTACACCCGCCAGGACTATCTTGGCGATCTCGAAAGATTCTTAACAGAGCTTGAGATTAGCGGGCCGGTCGTTCTTCTTGGTAACTCGCTCGGCGGCATCAACGCTCTACAGTTCGCCGCGCGGCATCCTGATCTTGTCCGCGCACTCGTCCTCGAGGACATTGCCGTTGAGGTCAACACCGATATCGAATTTGTACGCGCATGGTCCGGTAGCTTTCCAACGCGAGATGCCCTTGCTGCTCGCATCGGTCCACGCCTGCTGCCGTATCTCGAGGACTCGTTCAGGAAAACCTCCGGCGGCTGGCGACTCGCTTTTGACCCCGAGGATATGACGCGATCACAAGATTGGTTAAAAGGTCAGTATTGGGAGGAGTGGCTTTCGACCACCTGTCCAGCCCTCGTCATTCGCGGACGCGATAGCCGTGTGACCACACGGGAGCAAATGGAGGAGATGGCGCGTCGCCGTTCGAACACTATCCTTATAGAACTGGAAGGCGGCCACGTCGTACATCAAGACAACCCCGGCGCCTTCGCCGCGGAACTCCAAGCCTTTTGCGGTCGCTGGAGCGGGTAGCAAGTAGCGCAGAGTTGTTTTTTAACTCTGCGGTTTTTTGATTCCTCAAATTCGTGTTCGCCCATCGGCGGCCAAACGACCTTTGTCGATATCCGCGCCCTGCAACAACGCGCGTGGGCGGCGCAGGTTGCACGTCACAAAAAATATCGGTTCGATAAAACCAGCAACCAGCGCAGGCTCGACATCGCAAGCCTACATGCCGCAGAGTCGAAAAACAACTCTGCGCTACTTGCTCGCAGTCGTCAGAACTTTTGAGAACACCACCCGGTCCTCACCTGCCCCGTCATATCTGGCGCACACCGGGATATCATCAATGAACTTATCCGAGTGTTCCGGTGTAAATCCCATTCGAAGGTGGAATGCAATCGAACTCTTATTCACAGGAGACGTGACGCATCGAACGACGCGACACTTGTGCTGCGATGCAGCTTCGAAGAATCTCTCATAAAGACTCCGGCCCAAACCGTCCCTTCGACAATCCGGGTGAACTCCGACAAAGTGAATGTACGCCTCTTCGGGGAATGTCTGCGACCGAAAACCGATGAGAAAGGCGGCTATTCGGCCATTGCTCTCGGCGACAAAACTGGTGGGGCGAAAGTGCGTGAAAAACAACCGGGGAAGCATTGGGGACATTTGGCGTCCGCCCCACCACTCATCGACCACATCGATGACGCTATGATAATCCTCGGGCTCGGCATGTCGAATTCGATACTGGTTCATAAAGATTGCTTTTCCTGAAACGCATGACGGTCGCGGGTGGCGCATACATCGCTGCAGTGGCGATGTGTGCGGCTTTCTGAACGAGCAGACAGATTAACTTTTATGGACGCGGCCCTCCTTCTCGCACACATGGCAAACCGCGCCATGTATGCGCCACCCGGGGTTAAAAGCATAACGCCACCGCCGATCGCCTTAACGGTGAGGGCAACCGGGCCAGCAACAAGGCCTGCGCATTCCCTCCTTGAGCTCCGTGCGCACCCGCTCGACGTGCTGCCTTCTGGTTTCCGGCTTCTTAACAGAGATAACCCAGCAAATCCATTCATTGCGCGCGAGCGGGGTGATATCCTCCCACTTTGTCCGCGCTGCCGGGTCGGAAACAAGGGCTTTTCGCAAATCCGCTGGCAAGCTATGGACCACGCCGGGGGAGAGTTTCTTTGTCATGGCTTCAGTTTACCTTGGGCAATGTAGCGCCGCCGTCCCGGCGGCTTGTTTAGTTAGCAGGTTGTCGAAAAACCCGCGGGTGGCGCATACATCGCTGCGATTGCGATGTATGCGGCTTATTGATAGAGCCGACAGAAAAAGTTTTATTGGCTCGCCCCCCGCTTATCGCACACATGGCAAACTGCGCCATGTATGCGCCACCCACGGCTTGTTTGGATGCCGGGCGCTACTGCAAATTTTCTAGTTCGCCGCAACCCGGCGCCTGGAACCTGACCCCTGATCCCTGCCTCACACTTTGCCCGTGGCGAGCTGGTGCATGTGCCGCTTGGCGCCGCGCGCGTGCTCGGTGAGGTAGACACCCGCCAGAATGATCACGCCGCCTATAACCGTCTTCAACGTGATCCGCTCGCTTAAGAGCCACACGCCCAGCGCCGCCGCCATGACCGGCTGAAGATAGGAAAACGACGCCACCGTGGAGGCCGAAAGCTTCTGCAGCGCGAATCCATAGATGAGGTAAGCGGCCAGCGAGCCGAAGAGCACCATGAATGCAAGGCCCAGCCAAGCTTCCGTCGAAACATGATGCCACGCCACTCGCGCCGTGGACCGCGCGCAAAACGGAATCAGCAGGATGGCGCCGAGTCCGAAGACAATCGCGTTTAGCGTGAGCGTGTCGTAGAGGTGCGCCACTTCCTTCATCAGGATCGTATAGAGCGCGAAAACCGCGCCTGCTGCGATCATCAGCAGGTCGCCCGCCCAATGCGCTCCGCTGGCTTTGCCTGGCTTCTCAATCAGCAAAATGGCCACGCCCGCAAATGACACCGCCATGCCCCCGATTTTCCCGAGCGTGAGCGCCTCCATGCGCATGAAGCCAGCCAAGAGCAGGACCATGACGGGACCAATCGCTTGAATCAAGCCGGCGTGAGTGACGGAAGTTTTCGCCAGCCCGCCAATGTAGAAAATCTGATTGAACGTGATGCCGGTGAGCGCCATCGCCCCAAGGATCAGCCATTGGCGGCGCGTGGGCCGCAGCGAGGGAAGCCCGCGAATGCTGAGGTAAATGATCCAATAAAGCACCGCCGTTGCCGCCATGCGCAACTGAGCCAGCGCCAGCGCGCTGAAGCCCACGAGCGCCAGTTTCCCCGCCACGATGTTGCCTGCCCAAAAGAACGTGGTAAGCAGCATCAGGCCGCTGGCCGCGGCCGTGTTCGAAGGCCGCGCCGGAGCCGCGTCGGACAATAAATCAGGAAGTTGTTTAGCCTGCTCGCTCATGCCCATTTAACCCATGATTACAAATTATAGTGACAATCAGAAGTCGTAGCGCCGACGTCCCTTCGCGGAGTTTACCGTGAGCCTCTTCGCTTCGCTCAGAGCGATTCGAAGAGGAGCGAATCGGCTCAGGGCAGGCTTTGCCGACTATTACACAAGTATATTGCCCGCATCGCGCTGGGATCGAGTACCCCAGCATCTGCCGCCGGGACGGCGGCGCTACCTCGCATAAGATGGATCAGCCCCGCTCTGCTTCCCGAAGAACACTGACGGTGGGCGGCGTTTTCGGATCGCGGAACGCAATCATTACCGTTCGGCCCTGGCGAACGTTGGCGACCAGCGCGGGCCGGAAGCACGCCACGCAATTGCCGCCCGCGCGCCGCACGCTCGGATACACGATGCCAGCCGACCCCAACGCCAACAGCTCCCGGGCAATGCTTTGCGAGTTAGCATAGCTTGCT
Source organism: Terriglobia bacterium (assembly GCA_035945515.1). GTDB lineage: Bacteria > Acidobacteriota > Terriglobia > UBA7540 > UBA7540 > RH2-MAG17b. Next base: position 1,322 of record DASZAE010000459.1, on the reverse strand, counting down.
GGGTCGAGACAACCGGCGTAATCCGTGTCGCCGCGAATGTCATGGAACTCGGCGCGGAAGTCCGCAAGGTAATCTCTGAAAGAGAAAACCTCCGGCGCGCGCCAGCCGATTTCGGCAAGCTCTTGCGCCTTGTGAAACACGGTCTCGGCCTGAGCGGTCTTAAGTTCAAACGCCGCGTACCACGCCCCGCGGCCAGGTCCGTTAAAGCGGCTGCCCGATGGATGCGCGTGCGTGAACGCAGCGTTCACGATGTGCGCATAAGAGACGCCGAACAGCAACTCGTGAACACTGATGCCGGGCAGCAGGTTCGCCTCGCCCAGCAAGCGGTCATTGGTTGCGCCCTCAAGCTCAAACAGGGCCTGAAGGTCGCGGTTGTCTTCGGCAAGCCTTCCGAGGACGCTCTCTTCGCCGTAGCGAGAGGGAATGAGCCGGTGGGTATTGTCCTGGCGGAGGGCAGTGAGCTTGGGCGTCACTGCGACTGCCCCCCGCGCCGCGCATCGAGCAATTGCCGGACGCGCACCAGCGCGGGCACTCCGCCCCGGATCATGTAAGCCAGGGGCGCTTCACCCTCAAACATCGGATTCGAGTTCGGCAGATTGATCCAGGCGTCAGCCAACTCCTGGCTGTAAAGGATGTTAAGCGACTTGAAAATGCCCAGCAGCAGCGAGACGCGCGTGAGCTTGTCCTGGTCCAGCGTCTTCTTCTGCGCGCGCTTCATTTGATAGAACACGCCGTTTGAAACGCCTCCCAAAAGCCGCCGCGCCGCCTCGTCCTGCAAATGCCATGCTGCCGCAAGCTTGAAGAATGCCGCTATCGCTGGCGGGCTTAGCCGCTCCTGATTCTCTCGCTGCGAGAGGTCCGCAACGATCTCAGCCGGAAACCCCGTAAGGGGCTGATGAAGTGTCGCCATGAGATGCCTCCAGATATGGATTAATATACCTCCATATTTGGAGATAGGCAAGTGGTAGCGCAGAGTTTTATTTTTAAAACTCTGCGCAATTTGGAGTGCGCAAGCATGCTTGCGCTGTTAACAGCGGCAGCAAGCTGCCGCACTCCATAAACCCATCGAGTCACCCTGAGATTTTGAGACAAATGAGACGGCTTTTATTAGAAACGTTGATTCTAAACAACTTCTTGGGTTCGTTCCGTGAGTTATGATTATCAAGCTTGCTCCGGCGCCGTTCCCCTCACCCGCCCTCCTTCGTCGGGCACCCTCTCCCACCGGGAGTCTGTGGGACAACTAACTTTGCCGACGAAGAATCAATAAGTTACAAGGGTTGCTTCATCCGTAAGTTGTTGATTCTAGGTTCGACCTCCGAGTT
>DASZAE010000458.1:0-6577 GCA_035945515.1 Terriglobia bacterium | reverse complement strand
TCATAAGCGGGCGCGAATTGATCCACGTAATTCCGCTGGACTCGATTTCCGGCTGCTGGCCGGGTGGCGCGGCTTGAGGGCCAGGAGCCTGAGTGGGCGGTTGAATGCCTGGCTGGCTGACCGGCGGCAGCGCGGTAGCGGTGGTTTCGGTGGTCGGAGAGGGGAGAACTTGCGATGGGGCAGGGAATTCTGGGGCCTTGAAATCAAGCTCCTGGAGTTCGCCCTCAAAAAGCGCCGGTTGCTGGCCTGTCAGCACGATGGCGCCCGTGACCAAGGCAAGGAGAAGAAATCCAGTTGCCGCCTTTCTCACGTCCCGCATCTCCTTTCTGGGATGAGTTTATAACGGATTGAGCAAAAACCGAAGGGGGACAAAGAGTCTGTGTGAAAACTCACGTTGCGTGTCATTCTGAGGAGCCGAAGGCGACGAAGAATCTCGTAAGTGTCTTAATTTCAAAGCGAGATTCCTCGCTTCGCTCGGAATGACACCGTTGGTGAGCAGTTTTCACACAGACTCCAAAGGCCCAAAGCTCATTCTTCGCGCTCCGCATGCTCAGGAATGGCGAGTTCGCGCGTCGTGGCTTCAATCGGTGGTACTTCGGCGAGGTCTTCGCCGCTGGCCGCGCCCAATTCTTTGAATTTACGCGCCGGAATGAGCACACGGCTTTCGAGTGATCCTGTGGCGCTGTTATAAGCGGCCACAGCTTTATCGAGCGCGTCCCGGATTTTGGTGAAATGGTTGATAAAAATCAGCAGCCGGTCGTGGAGTTGCTTGCCGAGGTCGCTGATCGCGCGCGCGTTCTGTTCGATGTTTTCCTGTCGCCAGCCGTAGGCCGCCGCCTTGAGCAGCGCCACCAGCGTCGTGGGCGTGGCCAGAACCACGCGCTTTTTCATGCCGTCTTCCATAAGCTCGTGGTCCTGTTCAAGCGCGGCGCTGAAAAAGGATTCGCCAGGAAGAAAGAGCACCACGATTTCGGGATTTTGATCAAACTGGTCCCAGTAAGGCTTGGAGGCGAGATTGTTCATGTGATCGCGCACAAGACGGCTATGACGGGCGAGGCAGGCGGCGCGCTCCGCATCGTTGGTGGCCGAGGCCGCCTGAAGGAAAGCCTCGAGCGGAGCTTTTGCGTCCACTGCAATACGCCGTCCGCCGGGAAGGTTCACCACCATGTCCGGGCGCAGGCGGCCCGTTTCAGTCGTAAACGATTCTTGCTCGGCAAAGTCGCAATGTTCGGCCATGCCGGCGAGCTCCGCTGAGCGTCGAAGCGTCATTTCGCCCCAGCGGCCGCGCACCTGGGGGCCGCCTTTAAGCGCATTCGCCAAGCTGCCGGTCTCTTTTTGTAATTGCTGACTGACGGTTGAAATGTTTTCGAGCTGTTTTTCAAGGCCGCCATAGGCCTTTTCGCGGTCTTTCTCCATCTGCTGGATTTGCTCTTGATAACGGCCGAGCATTTCCTTGAGAGGCGAGACAAGCGACCCGATAGCCTCTTGCCGCTTTTCAAGATCGCCCTTTGCCTGGGTCTGGATGGTTTCAAAAGTGCTCTTTGCGAGGTCTATAAACGCCTGATTGTTGCTTTTTAAGGCTTGCGCGGATAAGGCGTCAAACGTGGCGGTCAATTTGGTTTGCGCGTCTTGCAAGAGCGCGCGCTGTTCGGCAAGATTGTTTTCGGATTGCTCTAGCCGCGTTTCCGTGGCGACGCGGAGTTTTTCCTCCGCGCGCAAGTTTTCCCGCAACGTTTGTAGTTCCTGCGCCTGCGCGCGGAGCTCGGTGACGGCGCCCTCGGCGGCGCGAATCTTACCTTCCGCTTCAATTCGAGCAGTAGCGAGCGTGCTTTGCGCTCGCGCCTTCATCCATAATGCAGCGATCACAGCGCCTGCGATCAGCCCGATGATTAAAGCAATCCAGGGATTCATGCAACGCCTCTTTTGCGCCGAGGTAGCGCCGCCTTCCAGGCGGCATCGCTTTTCAAAGTGCCGGCAAGATGCCGGCGCTACAATCCTTCGTGCGCCGGACAGATAGGAACGTAATTACACCAGCGGCAGATGAAGCCGGGCGCTGCGGGAAAATGGCCGCTTGCAATCCCCGCTGCCGCCTCGCGGATTTTTTCCACCGCGCTCTCGAGTTCCTGGGGAGCGCGCGCCGCCGACACCGCCTCGTTCGTGGTTAGATTATAGAGCGTCACGCGCGAAGGACGCAGCCTGAATATGTTTTTCGCCGCCAGAGCGTAAAGCGAAAGCTGCAGGCTCTTGTCCGCGTCCTTCTGAGTGCGCGCACGGCCGGTCTTATAGTCGATCAGTTCGGCATCGAGCAAATCCCCCGGCGCGCCGTTATGTGCGGGTTTAACTTGGTTGATTTGGTCGATGCGGCCTTCGAGCACGACGTTTTCAATGTTCATCTCGAAGCTTTGCTCCATTTGGATATTCGTTGTGTCGATAGCGAGCGCGTTGTGCTTTTCAACGAAGGCACGAAGCTGGTCGAGACCCGCTTTGCGATAGGTCTCCTCCTGGTAGTCGTCGTCGAAGCCGGCGCCCTTCCAATGGCCGAGATAGAACTGCTCAATTTGATCGAAAGACGGCAATAAACCGTTGCTGTTGCCGCGCAGCTCAAAATAACGCCGCACGCTTTGGTGCATCAGATTCCCGAAAGTCAAAGCAGCCTGGGGCGCCGTGGGAATTTTGAGTATGTGTTGAAACTTGTGCTTGAGAGGGCACGCCAGGTAATCTTCCGCGGAAGTCGCGCTCAAGCGCAGTTTTCCTTCTGCGATCTTTGCCGGGCTAGAGGCTGCCCAGTCTGAAATGGAAGGATGCAACCCGCGAGCATCTGTTCCGGCGTCGTCAAAAAGTCTGCCTTGCTGCTGGATCGCTGTTTCGGAAAGAAGGAGTTTCGCTTTTCCGGAAGGCTTATTTTGACTACGAATCGCCGCAGGCGCGGGCAGAATATCGCGCTCGGGAGCCTCGACGATTTCGAGATCGCGCGCTCTCACGGCCGGGTTCGAAAGCAAATCCTGGATGAAAACGGATTGCTGCCGCTCCGATTTCGAGACGCTGGAGACGTATAAGCGTTCCTGGGCGCGCGTGAGAGCAACAAAGAACAACCTTCGCTCTTCCTGCAGGTGAATGTCGTGTGGCGGTGTTGGTCCCTTACGCAACGCGGAGGGGAATTCAATAACTGGCTTGCGCTCGGTGGTGGGGAAGCGCCTTGGCGAAACACCGATAACAAAGACGACGGGAAATTCGAGGCCTTTTGCAGCGTGGACGGTCATCATCTGGACGGCGTTTGCGGGGCTTTCGGGCGCTTCAATCTTGCCTCCGGCCTCCAGGAAATAGTTGAAGTAATCGATGAACTCGGCTAGGAAGCGGGTCTCGCTCTTTTCCTCCCACTGGCTCAAAAACTTGTGAAATGTTTCCAAATAACGGCGCTCTTGAACGTTCGCCGCGTCCAACCATCCGAGTCTTTCAGTAAGTTTGGCGGCCAAGCCCGCCACGCCGGAAGATCGAGCCAGGCGGCGAAAAGTTTTGAGGAGCTTTTGAAACTCACCCCAGCCAGTTGCAGCCAGAGCTTCGGCAATTTCCGGCGTGGCTTTGTTTGTGAGCACATCGTAAAGCGAACGATGATCGCGCGAGGCGCGCTCACGGATGAATTGCGCCGTCGATTCGGGAATCCGCCAGCAAGGCGCGAGCAGCACGCGCGTGAGGTTGATATTGTCATGCGGGGAATGGATCACCCGCAGCCATGCCACCAAGTCGCGCAAAACAGTGGCAGAAAGAATGGAAAGCCCCCGGATGGAGAGCGGCACGCTCCTCAAGTTTAATTCGCGCACCAGGAGGTCGCGGTAATTATGAGCGCGGTAAAGAACAGCCATGCTTCCGCATGAGATCCCTTTGCGAGCCAACCGTTCAATTTCATCCGCGATCCATGCGGCCTCATCTTCTGGGTTTTGGGCCTTAATGAGGTAAACGGCAGGCCCTTCAGGACTATGTGAGGTTAGGACGGGTTTTTGCGCGTAGCGGTCGTTGCGCGCGATCACGGCTCCCGCCGCGCGCAGAATCCTTTGGGTTGAGCGATAGTTCTGCGTGAGATAAACGGTCTGATGCCCTGGAAAGGCCTGGCCGAACATCTCAAATGCGCCGTGCGAAGCACCGCGGAAGCGATAGATGGCTTGGTCATCGTCTCCAACCGCTGTGATGGCGTATGGCGGCGGCACGAGGAGTTTTAGCATCTCCGCCTGGGCATAATTCGTGTCTTGGAATTCATCCACGAGGACGGCGCGAAATTGAGCGCGGGTCTGGTCGAGAGCCGCCGGATCGCGCTGCCAGAGCGCCACCGTCTCGCTCACCAAGCTGCCGAGGCTGCTTGATCCGCTCTCTTCAATCATCTGCCTGCTGGCGTGAAACACATGAGCGAGTTCCTTTTTCTTGAGGATGTCTTCCCATTCAAGGCTCTCTGCGGCCGGCATTGGCCGGGCGGCCTGTTGCAGATCAGGATGGCGCGTGAAGAACTCGTGCTCGCACTGCTGGACGTAAGAGTCGAAATCGTCCGGCTCGATCAGTTCATCCTGGCAGCGCGAGAAAAAATCATTCAGGTCGTGCAGGAAGGCCCCGGGTTCAGCAAGTTTTTGATAGAAGTTTAGCCCAAGCTGCGCCATGCGGCGCCGCAGGAAAATCCACACGTCGATTTTGTCTAGGAGCAGCCGTTCTTCGTGATGTTTGCACAAAACCTGGTAGCAGAACGCGTGAAAAGTGGAAATGACAGGCGCGGTTTCGAGATCAGGCAAGGCTTTGGCTACGCGGTGCTTCATTTCACCCGCCGCCTTTTCCGTGAAGGTCAAGGCAAGGATGTTTTCCGGCAGCAGCGGGGGTGAGAATCCGGACTCGCCGCTCAAAAGATATAAGATGCGCTCAGTAATGACGCGCGTTTTGCCTGTTCCCGGCCCTGCAACCACAAGCAAGGGGCTGTCGCCGTGGGTTGCCGCCAGCCTTTGTTCTGGATTGATCTCCGGCATGATGTAATCTTCCCTGGTTTTGCAAAAGCAAGCAATGGGGGGTCTCATCTGCTACTCTAACCTATTTGAGGCGCGGTGCTTCCTGACCGGTTGGGCGGCGCATAGGTGGCATAGTTCGCCATAAATGCGGATAGTAGCGTCGCACACCGCGATGAATCGGAACATGTCTGCACCTGTAAAAGGCGAATATGCGCACTTTTGTGTTGATCTTAATCGGTCTGCTTACATTTTCATCCATGCTTTTCGCGCAGACTGATGAGATCCAGGTCTACGATGCGGAGATCGAGCCACCCGGCATATTCAATCTGATGGTCCACATGAACTTCACGCCCGACGGGCGCACGATCCCTGATTTCCCTGGCGCCACTATCGCCAATCACTCGTTCAACGGAGCGGCCGAATGGGCCTACGGCGTCACGCCCTGGTTCGAGCAGGGACTCTATCTTCCCGTATACTCGCTTTATTCGACGAACCATGGCGCGGCGATCAACGGCTTCAAGATTCGCGAGCTGTTCGTGCGGCCGCACGCTCACGATCACACGTTCTTCTACGGGATGAATTTTGAGTTCAGCGTCAATGCCGGCTATTGGGAAGACCGGCGCATCACGTCCGAGATCAGGCCGATCGTAGGGCTGCACTTGCATCCCTTCGATTTCATCTACAATCCCATTGTTGACACGGACTATACGGGGGGCTTCGGCAATCTCCAGTACAACCCGGCGGGCCGGATTGCTTATAACCTCAACGACCGATGGGCTGTGTCAGTCGAAGAATACGACGGTTTCGGACCGCTGCGCCACTTCATGCCCTCCCGCGACCAGTTTCACGAAATCTGGGCGACGATGGATCACTACAGCAGCAAGTTCCTCGGCATGGATATTGAAGCGGGGATTGGATACGGTCTGACGCCGGGGTCGGACAAAGTAACGCTCAAGCTGATGCTGTCGCGCAACCTCAACGCGCGCCGCTGGCGGCCGTGACCTTGAGGCGGTTGGCGCAGAGTTTCCCGTGTCTGGAAACTCTGCGGCATTTTCTTCCAAGGAAAAGCCGCGGACCTGACAAACGCAGGAAGTCTGCGCGACGCGCTTCCAACTGTTGTGGAGCCAGCCTATAATGCGGGAATGACGCAACAAAACGCGGACCAAGCGGTACACAAGGCGGCGCAGGCAGGGCTGACCGATAAACTGGCGGTGATGTTGGCTAGGGACCCTTCTCTGATCGACGCGAAGGGCATGGACGCGCGAACTCCGCTGCATTGCGCGGGAACAGTGGCAGTGGCAGCGATGCTCTTGGATCATGGGGCTCGAATTGACGCGAGGGACGAGGATCACGATTCAACGTCGGTACAATGGCTGATCGGCGATTCGCCGGATGTAGCGAGATTTCTATTAGAACGCGGCGCGAAAGCGGATATTTTTTTGGCGGCTGCGCTAGGCGATCTGGCGCTGGCAGAGAGATTGGTAGCAGAGGATCGGGGCTGCCTGGCGCACCGGATCGGCAAACCGCCCGAGTTTCCACCGCTTGGCCATAACGGGCGCGGCGGCACGATCTACCAGTGGACGCTGCGCTTCAATTCT
>DASZAE010000457.1:0-7481 GCA_035945515.1 Terriglobia bacterium | reverse complement strand
GCGCTTCCGATTCAGCGTCGCGTTCCAGATCGCTCTGGCAACTGCAACGGGAATTCGATTCGTCGTTATTGATCGGGCCGATGTATTGGACAGGGCAAGGCGAAAAATATTGACGGGCCTGTTGGTCAATAGCGATCTCGATCAGGCGATTGTACTCGCGACAGGCGAGGAACCACCTCCATTGGTTGTCCCGCAAGGAGTCAGGTTTTGCGACCTCGCCAAGGCCCAGAGGCAGGCAAGCGAACAAGGAACCGAACGCGCGTTTGCCCCATCCATTCAAGGTGAGTCGCGGACTCAGCAGAAGTAGATCAATGTCCGGGCAATTCGTGGAACCGCGGCCTCATCTTCTAGCCGCGAAAAGCGGCAAGACTGCGAACACGGCAAGCATAACGTGATAGACCGTTCCTGACACACGATCTCTGGTCGCGAAGTATTGTCTTATCGACAAGCCGCGCACCCAGAGCACGAGGCCGAATTCCACGACCAGCATGAAGCCGAGCGCGATCCCGCCGACTCTCCGAGTCGGACAAGCGCCTCAGACAATATGGCAAAATGCAGAACAATCCACCTCGCCGCCACAATCGTGACCACCAGCATGATAGGCATTTCCATGAGTTCACCCTTCCGCGTCCCGACACGAGGTACGACCCACAGAGTGCGTATGGCCCCGAGAACGAAGCCAGCGCCGAACACGAGTGCGAAATAGAGTACGCTCGCTTTGAGAATCCGCATGATCGCTTTCTGCATTCTAATCTGGCCGAGGAATCTGCGAACTTCGCGCTCGCAAAGCTCTTGATCCCGTGTCGCTAAATAATAAGTCAATTGTTCCTGCGAAGGATCGGTTGCCAGTCCTTCGCCGCTTCAGCGAGAGCATGAAGGGAAAGCCAAGCCGTCCCGGTCCCCCTCGCTCATTTGGAATGTCAAGGCGCGCATGTCTTCATTCAGGTGATCGAGTTTTGACGTTCGCACGACCGCGTGAAAATTCGGCGCGGTTTGCAATATGTAGTTGAGCGCGATAGCCGACAGCGGAACCCTATACTTCTGGCCGAGAGATATGAGCCGACTTATCCTTCGCTCGTCCTCCGGCTTGCTTTCGGCCAAGCGGCGGTTGATACATCTCTTTAGGCCCCCGCGCCCCAGTGGTGAGTAGGCAAGGAAAGGAATACCGTTCCTTCGAAGATAGTCCACATATGTCCCGTCGCGGGAAATGTTCTGCGCACCCTTCCATCGCTCCCCATCTTTGGGTGGGAGAGCGTTAAATTCATTGCTCACCCACGGCACGACGTCTGTTTCCCGCAAATAGACCCGAAATTCCTTGAGCCTGGCAAGAGAGACGTTGGAATATCCGACATTATGGACCTTCCCTGATCTCAAGAGTTCAACGCTCCAGTCGGCAATCGCCTGCGCAGGAACTCTCGGATCATCATAGTGCAATAGATAGACGTCGATGTAATCGGTGCCAAGGGCTCGCAACGAATCGTCCAGTTGGCGCAATAGCTTTTTCCGCGTCAGCGGTGTTCTCCAGAAAAGGCTCGGGTGTCCGCCCTTCGAGATGATCCAAAAAGCGCCGCGACCCAAGGGATGTTTCCTGACAAAGCGCCCGACAACCCCTTCGCTCCAGTACATCCTAGCCGTATCGAACGAGTTGATTCCCATCTCAACGGCGCCGTCCAGGATGGCATCCGCGCGCTTTGTCGGAGCGATATTCCAAGACGCAAGATTCGGCACGGCAATCATCCAATCGGTGCCGAGGACTATTCTTGACATTTCGGATTTCATGTCGTTGCGCTGATGTAGGTCTTGATCAAGCGCTCCGCCAAGCGATGGGCGAGCGCCATGATCGTAAGCGTGGGGTGCTTCTCGCTGAGAACCGGTATCACGCTGCCGTCACAGACATAAAGGTTCCTACTCTTTCGATATTTCAGGTCCTTGTCGACCACGCCGCCTCTCGGGTCAGCGGCCATTCGGCAGGTGCCCACGTAATGAATGCCTGATCCCGGAGGAGACCCGACGTCATCCACGATGTAACCGCTGGCTTTCCTCAGCATTCTTCGGCCCAGCGCGGCGAGCCGCCGGCCGTGGTCGGCCTCGATCTCTGACGTTTCGTAATCAATACGCACCTGACGTTGTCCGAAATGATCTACCTGATCGGCCAAAACGACCTTGTTCTTTCGCTGCGGAACGGCCGGGCTGAACAACACCAACGTCGCCGTGCTCTTAAAGACTTGCCGGGAAATGGTCTCCAACAAGAATCGGGGCAACCGAGGCATTTCGGCGAGATAATAGGGAACCTTCATGAAATCCGACCAGAATTGGCCCACGAATGGAAAGCGTTTCCCTTGGGAATCCTTGATCTGACCGCCGAGCAATATGTGATCACCATAACCGCGGTCTTCGTTCGCCGGCTTGAACCACAATCGAAAGAAACTGGTGCCGACGACTGCACGCGGGCTATCCTGCAAAAACTCGCCGACCTGCTCGGACTTGCTCCGGTCGTCGGCGAACGAGTTCAGCAGCAGCCGCGGCGATTCGATGGCTCCTGCACAGACGATGACCACGTCCGCTTCAATCTCGACGATCCGCGCGGTGCGTTCGTCGATCGCCACGACATGGGAGATCGAGAACCCCTCCGCATTGTCACAGACGACAGAGGTGAGTTTGATGGCTCTGGTATGTTCGAGCAGCCGAAAGTTCCGCAGCGTTCTTATCTCCGGCAGGAGATGCGTCGAGAATTTATAGACGCTGCCGGAACGGCACCCGCGCCCGCAATTGCCGCAGGCCACGCACTTTTGCGTAGAATCCGGCCGCAAGTCGACGGCTTTCCTGTTCTCCAAAAAGAAAAGATCCTGGCCGAGCGAGCCGGCGTTGCTGTCGATGAAAACGCGGTCAATTTGTCTGGCGCTGCGGGGCGCGAGAAAGGATCCGTCCGGAAATTGACGCAAACCGTTGCGCTCGCCAGCCACTAATGCGAGCCGCTCGACCTCAGAATAGTGATTGGCAAGATCGCCCAGAGAAATCGGCCACCGGCAGTCCTCACTATAGGATTGCGGTTGGCAAAATCGTCCTCTGAATACCTCAGGCAGATCCCATTCCAGAGGTTCTGCAAGCCGTTGACGTGGTGAATTTGGTAGTGATGGAATCCGCCTTCCCGTGGATGTTCCATGGAGCTCCGGGTACGGGCGTCCGCGAGGAGCGGATGAACGACAGAGATTTCCGGCCTGACCGGAAAAGTGGTATGAGGGCCTATTTCAAAATGGCCCTTTTGTTCAGGGCTCAGCTCGTTTTGAAATTCGGATTGCGCTGGAATACCGCCCGAGTTGATGACCAGCACATCGGCGCCCGCCTTCGCCAGACGGTAGGCGAGGATTCCCCCGCCGGCGCCGGTACCGATCACGCAGAACTTCGCGCGAAGCGTCACCGGCCTATCCGGGCCGAGCGCGCAAAGGCATCGCTGGCGAAATACAGGTACTGCACAAAATCGCAAAGCACCCTAATTTCGCACCGAGTGAAATATTGCCGCGGCGTCAGATCAGGCGTCGCATTTTGTCGCCACGCTGTCCATAAAGGGCGGAGTTGGTCGTTCCGCTCCATGATCTCCGGAATCAGGCCGATGAGCGGCTCGATGCGGCCGGCGTATGGCGAGACTTGGCAGAGTCGCTTGGCCAGCGAGTCATGGCCGCTCATTATCGGACCATCATCCTTACGGCCCATCCGAACGCCATGGGGTCGCGTAAACAATCCGTCACGATTTTGGAAGGTTTTCCACAATAATTACTCTAAGCGCTCACCCCTCGAGGGGAATATGAACAACTCTACCACGGCTAAAGGCGCCCGTGTGCTTTAACAAAAGGGCGGCCCTCGAGATGCAGGAATCAAAGGCTCGATGAGTTGGAAGCGGCGCGGGAGCCTGCGCAAACGACGGACCATCAAACCGGAACTGCGCTCATTCTTTGACCCCCACGGCCAACTGATCCTGAGGCGTGTCCATGCAGAGCAGGGCTGGTACGGTGTGTCTTTCATCTTTACGACCAGTCCGTCCACCATCGAGGATACGATCAAAGCCTACTTCGACAAAGATGTCGTAGAGAAATCCTTCCAAGCACTCTAAGGTGTCGTGCGATTACGCCTCGTTCGACACTGACTCTCCAATCATGTGGAAGCGCATGTCTTTATCTGCTATCTGTCCTGTTTGCTCTTGGCGCTGCTCAAGATGAACGTAGCTCCGTTGGGGATGTCGTTTCAGGAAACGCTCAACGAACTGGAGGGTTTGTACCGAGGATATCTACACGATCCAAAGAGCGGATTCAAACTTGGACGACTGACAACGCTCCCCGAGAGACAAGAACAAATCCGGCGCGCGGTGGATAAACGCCTGCTCAAAAAATGCACAATGTAGTGATCACAAATCGCGTCGAACTCGCGTAAACAATAAGTCAATGATGAAGCAGATGATGCTAGTCTTAGATGGAAATGGCTAATTCATGTACTATCTCTCCTATGTCTATTAGGATGAGGGAATTCGGCCGTGACCATTCCGTCCGGGCGTTGCCACTGCATGGTACCTCTACCCTCACGCCCCAAAAAGAAAAACAGTATCCTCGACGCTACAGATCCAATCGCAAATGGCCTTGGCACTATAGAGGTGAGGAGGAGCGACGTAGCGAGGGCAATAGTGATTAGCGCGGCAGATGAAGTCGCAGCAATGTCGGCCTCGATCAAAGTGTTCGCCTTGGCAAGACGAGCTGTCAACAGAACGCCTGCTGATGCGCCCGCAAAAGCTGTCAGCAAAGCGATCGCTTCTGCGCCACCAAGAAGACGAGCTGCCAAGAAAGTTGTTCCCATTAGTCCGGCAACGACCGTCCCGACGCTTGGATTAAGCCTAAGCACTCTTCGCTTGACGTCCGCTTTCACACACGACTTTGCGCTGGCAATCCCTACCATAAGTACAGCCATGGACAGGGCGTCGTGCTTCGTCATACTTCGCGGCTTGTTGGAAAACTCGGATTCTTGCAACTTTGTTCCTTCAGACTGTCATAGCAAGAGCAACAACCGGTTTCCTTTTGATGAGGAACATGTTCTGATTCGGGCTTCGGCGCTTGGTTTTCTTCCGTCGGCGTTCGGTGTTAGTGTTTCTTTCTCATGAATCGTCGTCTCTCCATCATCGTTCTTCTCACACTGGCCTTAGGGATTTACGTTGGGACTTGCGGATGGCCTCCGCTGCTCGATAGTTCTGATGCGGGACATGCCGAGGCCGCGCGTGAAATGCTGCAGACGCATAACTGGATAATTCTGCACATTGACGGCATCCGTTATCTGGAGAAGCCGCCGCTGCAATACTGGCTGGTCGCGGCAAGTTACGCCGTGTTTGGTCCCAGCGCTTTCGCCACACGACTCCCTCTGGCACTGGCGGTCGTCGGGCTGGTGCTGATGGTTTATTTTTTTGGACGAAGATGGTTCGGCGATCGCGCCGGATTTTATGGTGGTTTAGTGATGTGCACTTCGCCGGGAATTTTCCTCTTCACGCGCATCATGATTCCCGAGGCGATCTACGCCCTGTTTTTCACTGCGGCGTTTTATCTGTTCTTGCGCGCCTGGCAAGGCTCGCTTTCCCTTCGGGCCGGCTGTTGGGGCGCTGCCCTGCTTGTTGCCTTGGCCGTGCTGACCCGATCGCTCATCGGAGTCGTGTTTCCGGTCGGAATCATTTTCTTTTTTCTGTTGGCCACCGGGAAATTGAAAGAATCGCAAAAGCTCCCGTTGATTTCGAGCATCCTCGTATTTTTGGCAGTCGCGCTCCCTTGGCATATCGCCGCGATTTACATGGGCCGATTGAATACGTGGCCCACGCCGTCGTCCCTCTTTAAGGAATTCCCAGGGCATCTCGGTGCCTCACTGATTCGACGTGGATTTTTCGGTGGCTTCTTTTGGTTCTTCTTCATCAACGAGCAAATTTTTCGCGCTCTTGGCTGGCGATACCCGGTGGATTATGAAGACGTGCCGTTGCTGCTCTGGCTCGCGGAGCACATCGTCTGGTTGTTCCCATGGATCGCGTTCCTTCCTTCGGCCATTCGCGAACTGCCGAAGTTGCGAAAATGGCGGACGGATTTGGACGAGGCGGGACAAGCGAAAGTCCTGCTGGTCGTGTGGGGGCTCTTCATTATTCTTTTTTTCACCTGGACGAAGAGCCGGATGGAGTATTACAGCTTCAGCGCGTGGCCAGCGATTGCAATCTTGCTGGGGTTAGGATTGGCGCGAGCGGAGGAGATGAGGGCGCGGTGGCTGCAGCGCGTGCAGGGTGCGCTGGTGTCGGTGGGATTGGCGATAGCGGCAATTCTCGCGGTGATGCTATGGGTTTCGCGTGGCATTTCGGCGACGAACGATATTTCATCGCTAATGGAATTACATCCGACGGGCTTTTACCGCGTGGCGATGGCCGACTTCATGGACCTAACGCCGCAGGCATTCGCGGATTTGCGGCACCAGGCGCTTGCGGCGATGATTCTGATTGCCTGTGGATTTCTTGGCGCGTGGCTGTTGCGAAGGCGTGGGCGTCAGCTTGCGGCAAGTATGACAGTCGGGGCCACGATGGCGGCGTTCTTCCTTTGCGCGAACTGGGCGTTTGCCGTTTTCACTCCGCGGCTTTCTTCAGAACCGATTGCAAAAATCATCATGAAGTATTATCGGCCGGGAGACAAAATTGCGATGTATGGCGAATACGACTGGAGCAGCAGCTTGGGATTTTATGCCCGGAAGCCCATCTGGATTTTCAACGGACGTCGCGACGGCCTCGAATTCGGATCGTACTATCCAGACGCGCCACGTATTTTCCTTGACGATCATACGTTCTGGTCGGTGTGGCGCGGCAGCGAACGCGTGTTTCTGGTCGTGCCCCCTGAACCTGAAGATACCGAAGCGGTGCTTGTGCGGATGCCTCCGCACGACACTTTTTTGCTGGCACAAATCGGTGGGAAGGTGGTGTACGTGAATCATCAAATCACGCCGGACGAACCGAGCCTCGCACAGCTCAAAAAGCGTGCCGAACCGGCGGGACCTTCGGGCCAGGCGAATCAATGAGATAGAATTGAGAAGTTGTCTCTGCGCCTCGAGTTGAGACAGTTCCGGTGAGCATAACTCCCTGAAGCCTCGCGGCTAGTTTTTCGACAGGCTCCTAATGAGCGTCCTTGTAGTAAACCGGGAATGGAGGAACCACCGGCTTCGGCTGACGATGCTCCTTCATCTCCTGGAGGAGTGTCTGCACGGCTTTCTCGAGTTTGGGATCGTGGCCTTCGCGCCAAGATTTTGGATCCATCTCGACTGCAATATCGGGAGGAACGCCTGCGTTTTCGATTCCCCAATGCCCTTCCGTAGTGAAAAACGCGAGGCTGGGCGCGGTTACGGAACCACCGTCGATAAGCGGAGGATATCCAGTAATGCCCACTTCTCCGCCCCAAGTCCTTTCGCCGATCAGCGGGCCGAGTCCGACG
>DASZAE010000456.1:0-32768 GCA_035945515.1 Terriglobia bacterium | reverse complement strand
ATATCGAAAAGGCACGCGTTTTGATCCCAGGCGTCTGCCAGCCAATGAGCTGCAACGCTTACCGGCAGCGCGCCTCCGACTACGCCTCCAAAGAAGCGCCCGCCCATGCTTGCCACGGTAGCGGGAGAACCGGCTTCATCGAGCAACTTCAAAACAGATGAAGGATCTTCTCCGTGGAAGGGAAGGGAACCGTCGAGGGCCGAATTTGTCTGCCGCACACTAACTGCGCGGAGTGATTTGCTACACATCATTCGAACCGGGTCTCTAGAGTGATCTCAACAAAGTCACTGCCGTGAAACGTCCGGTCACTTTCCCGAACCTGGGTAAAGCCGTAGCTCTTATATATTCGCATTGCGGCATCTAGTCCCGGCAAAGTCGTGAGGAACACTCTCCGGTACTGCCTTTCTTGGCAGTAGTGCATCGCCGCGGCCATCATAGAACGCCCCAGTCCCTTCCCACGCAACGACTCGTCTAGAACAAAGAATCGAAGGCGCGCTGCGTCCTGCCCGTTCTCCTCCCGCGGACCTTCAATGGTAAGGGCTCCTTTTGGAGAATTATCTTCCATGGCCACCCAAACGCGGTCGCGCTCGGGGTCGAATCGGCTGAAAAATTTGCTCTGCTCCTCGGCGATCATCGCGTCCAACGTCCAGTCCACGCCGTGGCTGGCCGCGATGGTTCGACCGAAGAGCGCCGACACCGTCCCAATTAATCCAGCTGGATAGTCATTGATTGATTGAATCACGAGAATCGTCATCGAATTCGCCGCGATTCCGACTCGTCCTGGTTTTGCACGAGTTTCTGTTTCTTGCATCCGCAAAGCACCAGATCAATCAATTCGTCTGTGAACCTCTTGTTGATCGGAGCATGGCCCTGCAAAAGCCGAAAGGTGACGGCTCCCCCGAGAGCATCGATGACGAGATCGATATCCGTATCGGGTTGAAGCTCGCCACGTTCGATGGCCCGGTGAAGGATCAGTCTAGTTACGCCTCTTCTTCGTCCCGCGAACTCAGCCAGAAAAGGACGCTTTGTCTTTGGATTAAGCTGGGCTTCGGCAATCAAACCGACAAGTGCCGGCCCTGCGACGGTGCGAGTCTGGAGGCGAACCACGGCCTCAGCGAGGCTCTTCAGGTCCGAAGCAACATTACCCGTCTCCGGATCATGCAGTTCGAGAGCAGCATCGAGATATAAATCGGTGCAAAGCGCGGCCTTTGTCGGCCAGCGCCGATAAATGGTCGTTTTTGCGATGCCGCTTTCTTGTGCCACGCGTTCCATTGTTAGGCGAGCGTAACCTCCCTCAAGAAGGATGCGTCGGGCTGCAGCCATGGCGCACTCCTTGGTCATCCCGCGGCTGCGGAATGGGACCTTGCGGGTGTGCCACTTTTTGTTGACAGGGTGTCGATTCATCATTATAGTACGCTACGTAGCGTAGCGTTACATTCGCATTTTGCGATTGTGACCCTCCCTCTGTCAAGGGCCGAAGATGTTCGCGCTCTCGCCGGGAGGCGATGGAATTTCAGTCGTATTCGTTTAGACTGAGGGGATTGAAACGGCTCGACTTGCGTGGAAGCGGATATGGGGCAGGAGACGAGGTGGAACGCCGGCCTGTACGAGGATAAGCATTCCTTCGTCTGGAGGATGACAGCTGGGCTTCTCGATCTTCTCAATGCTCAAGTCGGCGAACGTATCCTTGATGTCGGCTGCGGTACGGGACACCTAACCGCGCAAATCGCCGAAACTGGCGCTTTCGTCACCGGCGTCGATTGTTCCCGGGAAATGATTCGCCAGGCGCAAGAAAAATATCCCAACCTCCAATTTCGGGTTATGGATGCTCGCGAAATCACTCTCCCCGAATCTTTTGACGCCGTGTTTTCCAACGCTGCCCTTCACTGGATCAAGGAGCCAGAACGCGTTATCGCAGGAATTGCTCGCTCCCTCCGCCTTGGAGCGCGGTTCGTCGCCGAATTCGGTGGCAAGGGCAACATCGCCCAATTCCTCGCGGCTGCTTCTCGCGCATGGTCCGGTTTGGAATTCGCAGGCTCCATACCCCATCCCTGGTATTACCCGAGCGTCGCCGAGTACGCTGGGCTTCTCGAACAGCACGGATTCGAAGTCACTTACGCAACCCTTTTCGATCGCCCCACGCCTCTGGAAGACGGCGAACGCGGACTCCGCAACTGGATGGAGATGTTCCTCGGCGCCCTCGTGGAAACGCTTCCCAACTCAGAACGTGAGCATTTCAAAACTGCGGTCGAACGCGAAGCACGGCCTTTCCTCTTGCGTGATTCGCAATGGGTCATGGACTACCGCCGCCTCCGCATCGTCGCTAGGCGCATCTGAGTCCGGCCGTCGCTTACGACAACAAACATGACTTCCTCCGCCTCCCGGTCCACCAGTAGCACTAAGTCAAATTTCGGCGCTTTACTGCGTCGTTGGCGGGGTGTTCGGCGTCTCAGCCAATTAAACCTGGCACTACATGCCGAAATCTCGACACGTCACTTAAGCTGTCTGGAGACAGGCCGAGCACAACCGAGCCGCGAGATGGTGCTGCGTCTCGCAGAGGCGCTACAGATCCCACTCGGCGAACGCAACGCACTCCTCCTCGTGGCGGGCTACGCGCCGCTCTATCCCCGGACCCACCTCGATGCATTGGGAATGGAGGCGGCACGCTGCGCTGTGGACCTCCTCATGACCCAACAAGAACCGTACCCCGCAATCGTGGTTGACCGATACTGGAACACCCTTAGGATGAATGCGGGCACCAAGCGTTTTCTGGCGCTCTTCCCCGGCTGTGACTGTCTCTCGCTCGGCAATCCACTTCGGCTGATATTTCATCAGCAGGGGCTGCGTCCATTCATCAAGAACTGGGAGACTGTCGCCGCGCGCCTGATTCAGCGTGTTCACCTTGAAGCTGCGGCCAACCCGTGGGACGAGAAGATGAAGGCTCTGCTAGATGAGTTGCTCAGCCACCCAGGTGTGCCCAGCCGTTGGCGCATGCTCCGCTCGGACGGCATGCCCCCGCCGTTCTTGACTATCGATTACCGATGGAAAGACACCACCCTTCGCCTGTTTTCCACGATTACGACCTTCGGCACAGCACAGGACATCGAGTTACAGGAGTTGCGCATTGAAAGTTTTTTCCCTGCTGATGAAGCCACACGCGCAGCTCTAACAACGATCTGATGGGCCTTAGCGGCGCACGATACAAAAAACCCGCGCAGACCACCTTCGCGCATGACCTCAGAGGTCATGGACTCCCTGTTTCCTCTGGTGAATACTGAGTGCAGAGGAATGACTGATGCTCAGGCGCGGATTGTTGAAGTCCGTTGCGGCCATCGCGACCGCCGGTGGGCTGCTGACCGTGCGCAAGGCAGACAGGCTCAGTACAGGCAACGGGCTCGCCTATCCAAAGGAAAAATCTCGCGTGCGACAGGTCATCGAGTCCGGGGACGGCACAAACCTGTTTTTTCGTGACTGGGGTGAAGGTCGAGCGGTCATCTTTCTGGCTCCGTGGTCTCTCAATTCGGCTTGGTGGGAATACCAGATAGCAGACTTGGCTGGACGCGGACTGCGCTGTATCGCGTACGACCGACGGGGCCACGGTCGATCCGCCGAACCGACTCGCGGCTACGAATTCGATACTCTCGCGGACGATCTTGGGGACGTGCTTGAACAACTCGAACTTCGCGACGTAACCCTCGTGGGACAATCGTTCGGTTGCGGCGAAATCGTTCGTTACTTATCGCGCCACGGCTCTGATCGCATCGCTCGCATAGTCTTGGTTTCCACGATCACCCCCTTCGTTTTAAAGACCGACGACAACCCGGACGGCATTGACAGAGCTGCGCTCGAAAGCGTGCGAAAGGTGCTGAGCAAGGATCGTCCGCATCCGATTGCCGCTGCTGCGCCGGCCTTCTTTGGTGTGCCCAAAAACAGCGTGTCTCAGGAGATCATGGACTGGTGGGTACGAATGATGGTGGACCGATGCTCCCTGAAGGTTATGCTCGATCTCCACAAGGTGTTCACAGAAACAGACTTTCGTCCTGAATTGCGCAGGATTTCGGTGCCAACCCTACTCATTCACGGCGACAACGATACTTCGACGCCGATAGAAACGACGGCGCGGAAGACAGCACCTCTGATATCGGGTTGCCAACTGAAGGTCTACGAGGGCGCCGCGCACGGCTTGCCGATCACACACGCCGATCATCTGAATGCAGATCTCATAACCTTCGCGAAGAGCTGATAAATTTGGGAACCTTCGTGATGTTACGACCCAAAGCAAGCGTCGCAGGCACAGCGACGTCCCTGACGCGGGGCAGGAAGCCCTCCGGGATTTGGTGCGCGCTCGCGAAGCCGCTAAAGGAAACCTGCTGCGAGCACCGAGGGAGCAAAGTTCGCATGAATGCGCTGCAGGCTCCTCGCCAAGCTCTACAGCAAAAAAAAAGGCCTTGATCCTAGACTATACTCTAAGGTCTAGCTTCAAAGAGGAGCCGTTGATGCGATCCGATTTTATGAACGCAAAGCTTTGCTGCCGCGGCCTCCCAGAACAGCGGGAGGCTTTCGCAAATGTAATGAAGCGGATATTGGGACACTTGCGTTTGTACGCCGTGTGCAGGGCTTGGGATTCAAGCTGAGCGAGATTCGAGGCCTCCTGAGGTTGCAGGGAAGTCGCCTACAGAGTTGCGCGCCGGTGCGCTGTCGGCTCGACGAAAAACTAGTCGATGTCCGGCGCAAACTTACCGACCTGTGCAAGTTAGAGCGCGAACTGCAACTGGCTCTGCGGAGCTGCGACCAGGAGCTACGACCAGGAGCTACGAGAGTAAGGAACACATTGCCGAATTTTGAGGAATCGAAGCACACGAAATCCGGAGAGTGAAAGGTGAAGGTCGAAATCCTGTATGTGGCGAAATGCGAAGGTTGCTTTCTGCGTTCTCATCTGGTTGTTCGTAACGATTGGTAGCGCGTTCGCGCAGAATCCTGACTGGACTGCGCCTTTCCCTCCCCTCCACATCGCGGACGACCTCTACTATGTGGGAACCAAGGACCTGGCGAGTTATCTGATTACGACGCCGGAAGGCAACATTCTGATCAATTGCGAGCTAGAAGCCGCTGTGCCGATGATCAAGGCCAGCGTCGAGAAATTGGGATTCAAGTTCAAGGATACGAAGATTCTGCTCATCAGCCACGCCCACTTCGACCACGATGCTGGATGCGCCGCGATCAAGGAGAGAACGGGCGCCGCCTACATGGTGATGGATGCGGACGTACCTGTGGTGGAATCGGGCGGCAAGGCTGATTTCCAGTACGGCCACTCCGCCGATGATTTGTATCGGCCCGCAAAAGTAGACCGCGTCCTGCATGACGGAGACGAAGTGAAGCTTGGCGGTACAGTTCTCGTCGCGCACCTGACTCCCGGGCATACCAAGGGCTGTACGACGTGGACAATGAAAGTAACGGAAGTCAATAAGACT
Source organism: Terriglobia bacterium (assembly GCA_035945515.1). Classification (GTDB taxonomy): domain Bacteria; phylum Acidobacteriota; class Terriglobia; order UBA7540; family UBA7540; genus RH2-MAG17b. The sequence goes on along the minus strand of DASZAE010000456.1, from coordinate 27,297 downwards.
TATGATGTAGTGATCGTTGGCGGTCCTTACGTGAATCCCGGCCACAGGCTCGTGGCCAATGCGGAGTATCCGCAGATCGCGGAAGATTACGAGCACATGTTTCGCGTGCTGAAATCTTTGCCGTGTGACATTTTCTTGGGTGCGCACGGCTCTTACTTCGGGCTACAGGCAAAGTACGCAGCAATGGCGCGGGACAAGAGAAATCCCTTCATTGATCCGTAAGGCTATCGGAAGTATGTGAAGGAAACGGAACAAGCATTCCACGATGAATTGGCAAAACAACGGCTTGCGGCTAACTAAATTGGAGCGCGGAGTGATGGAAGCCTGCATCCAAGAACTTACGAGGAAAACATTGGCTAGGTCGCGAGCCTTATTTTCAGGAGTGGGAGGCGCAGCACGTAGCACTGGTAGCGGCTCTTTTTGTGGGCGGAATGATCGTGAGGGCGCTGGCGGCGCGGGCAGATAAAGTTCAACGGGCAGACGGTGGAGTTGAACGTGAAGGCTCCGGTTTTTTCGACGACGGGCCAGAACCTTTCGGGCACGACGTGGATCAATTCGACGCCGCTGAATCAGTTGCGCGGCGAAGTGATGACCATTTTTTGGGCGAAGTACCCACTCAGTTCGTAATCTGGCGCATGGATGATAAACAAGTTGAGATGCGCCTCTCATATCACGACGCTCCGTCCGCGCTTCGCCACGTGCTCAATATCCTGTCCCATAGCTATATGAGATTGCAGAGAAGTGGCTATTGAGACCCACCATGTTCTTGTCGCACACTGAATGGAATGTTGGGCAGCGGTCAGTTTTCTCTAAGCTCAGGAGCACGCCAATTTCGTGTTCGGACTTCGAACTTTGCAATCTAGAAAACCATTTATCAGGGAGGCCTTAGAAACGGGGAATCCGGCTTCCACATTGTGGGTCTTGCGGTTCGTCAATGTGGAAGGCTTTCGCACTTCGAAGGCCGACAGAGGATATGGCAGATCAAGTGCGCCTCTAGCGCTAAGTGTACGCGATGAACTGGACCAGCCACGGAGGATTATGACGATGCGGTTCGCAAGTGTGGGTCATGCGCTCTTTGCGGTGACCATGATCGCCCTCGGACTCCTCGGTCTGATCAGAGGCAATTTCACAGTTATATGGCAGCCGGTACCCAACGGTGTGCCCGCACACCACGTGCTGGTCTACGTTTGCGCCTTGATCTCCGTGGGGTGTGGCATCGGCCTGCTCTGGCAGCGCACAGCCGCCCCCGCGGCTCGTGCGTTATTTGTCTATATGCTGTTTTGGCTCCTGGTGTTTCAGGTGCCCAGTCTCTTCCACTCGCTGTCCGTGGATGTTTACTGGTCAGCCTGTAAAATGGGGGTTATAGTGGCCGCCGCCTGGGTATTATATGCTTGGTTCGCTCCTGACTGGGATCTCCGGCACCTTCCTTTTGGCACTGGCGACAAAGGACTGCGCACCGCAAGAGCGCTCTACGGCTTGTCGATAATCCCTTTCGGCCTGGCTCATTTTCAATATCTCAAACACACCGCGGATCTCGTGCCTGGGTGGTTGCCTGCGCATGTGGTATGGGCGTGTTTCTTCGGTGCTGCATTCATCGTCGCGGGCGTGGCGGTGCTTATTGGGGTGTATGCACGGCTGGCTACCGCACTGTCCGCGTTGCAAATGGGCATGTTCTTAGTGCTGGTGTGGGTACCTGTCGTGGTGGCAGGCTCGGCGAACAGGTTCCAATGGGGCGAGACCGTCGTCTCATGGGTCCTGACGGCCGCCGCTTGGGTGGTCGCGGATTCGTATCGCGGGGTCCCTTGGAAGGCTGCGTTTTGGCCATCGACTGAGTAGTAGCATGTCGGGGCCGCGTCCGCGAAGATTCTTTCGAAGAACGAAACGATCGCGTTCTCGCCATGATTTTGTCCAGAGGCATGCGACTGACGTTTGCGGCGCCGACTTCAGTCCTGGTTTTGGATTCGTTCACGCGAGAATGCGTTGGACGAAGCGTGGACTGTTTATTGCGTCTATGCTTTGTTGATAATTTCGATCGCGATGCAGCGACAGCGGCGTTAAGCCTGTGCTGCGATTTTCCAGAGGAAGGAGCTTAATTTGCCACGAGTTCTGATAGCTTTTGTTTTATTGAGTACTTCTGCTTGCTTTGCACAATCCAAACCCATCGATCCTGGCGCGCGGAGAGACATAGATGCGGGAAATCAGGCTTGGATTGACGGAATGAAGAGCGGAGATGTCACGGGCGTCGCAACTGCCTTTGCCGAAGATGCTCTCTCTTGCGGGCCGAGCGGCGAGTGCGACAAAGGCCGCGCGGCGATTAAAGCATCGCTGAGGGAGCGTGTGGCGAAGATGGGCCGCGCGGAGTCGGCGTCGGTCAAGAGTATGGGCGCCGTGCAGCGGGGCGGCTTCGTCTATGAATGGGGTGAATCGTGGACAATTTATCCGGGTGGGGGCAAAGCCGGCGGCCGCTACCTCACCGTCTGGCAGCGCGAGTCCGACGGCAAGTGGAGAATCTATCGGAACTTGGGTCTGCCGTCGGAAAGCAGGAAGTAGGCCCAAGACCTGTCTCATAAATTTGGTGAAGAATTTGTAGTGCCGACCTTACGGGTTAAAACTCTTAAGTTTCTCGACATTTATCGCCACAGCTGAAGCCGTGCCCTGACGAGAACCATTTAGAGGATGACTTCTAGAGTCGGGGACCGAACGGCTTTATCGTCGGCCGCATGACCCGTGCGGTTTTGCCGCAAGACAGGGAATTGCGGGGCACTCTAATCGCCAGGAGTGTTTCGATTAGAACAGGGTCCATAGTCGTTTGGTCGGATATTCTGATCCCAGGTTGCACGAATTTTCTTCAGCAGGGCCGGATAGATAATCCATCTTCGGAATGGATCGATTAAGCCCATGTACAACGGCGTAATCCAGGTTCTCTGGCGCACATAGACCGCAAAATAGAATCGATAGCTATCGGCCCTTTTGGCGAGGGCACTGAGGGCCGCACCATGGACGGTACGATTCTGTATTTCCAGTAGCTGTTCATTTTCGAAACGATAGACCACGCGGAACAGTCCTTCTGGCGTTCCCGGCACGACAAAAGAACGAGCACGATCCTCTAGAGTTAGGCGACCGACAAACGATTCTGCCGAGGCATCCTTCGGTTCGGCATCAAGACGAAAAACGCGTCCAAGAACAAACCGAAGGCGGAAAAGCGCGCGGGCCGCTGGCGGAAGTATGTTGATTCCGCTCTGGCTCTCCCGGCGTAGCAATTCAGAAAGGGTAATGCCGTCGCGGTGCGCAGGCAGGTCAACCGCCCAGACGTCGTGCAGCGGGATGCCGTCGAGAAACGTGTGTACGCGAAGCGATAGCGCGTAGAACTCCGTTGGAGAAATCCGCGGCATCTCTCAGCCCCCGTTCATTGAACAAGATAAGATCGTTTTCAAAAAATCCTTAACACCAGCAGGGCCAGTCACGCGGGACGCTCAGCGGTCCCATATCCGGTCGGGCGGTCAGCTCGAGCGAAGACCGAGAACCAGCGAAACCAAACCGAACGAATCCTCAACAGCGGTCGAGTTCCGCGCGTCCTACGTGTTCAACCCCGACTCGTTCTGGTTCGCTCACATTTTGTTGCTTTCAGGCGGGATCCAGATTGGCAATAGCTCCCAACAGCAGCGTCGCAGCAAAGGCGGTGAAAACTCCATAACTCAAAGGCGCCTTAATGCCGAGCGCAATGCTCATGGTGAGCGCAAACAAGAAGAGCAGGCCGGCGCTGGCCCAGGCGACGATGCGCTGGTAGAAACCAACGAGAAGAGCAACAGCCAGTGCAAATTCGATGATCGTCTCCACGATGCCAAGCGTGGGAATGAGTGCCTTCGGCACGAACCAATTCAGGTACGCAACGAACCGCAGAAAATGTAGCCAGTCACCCCAGGACACGCCCGGAGCACCAGGTCGTCCATAAACGCCGAAACGGTCAGCAATCGCGGAAAGAAATGCCGCGCTGAGGGCGATTCGCAGAAGAATTCTTGAGATTTGCAGAATGCGGCCTTTGGTCATAGCAGCTTCGTTAACTTCTTTCCTTTTTCGCCGAATGCTACAACGAGGACCTTGGCTGGCTTCGTCGCGCTCGCGCTACTGGAAGGCAGGTGGATGGCGCCCGGTGCTTCGTAGAACGTGTCGCCAGTCGATAATAACGTCTCCGGTTCACCTTCGATGTGAAAACGAAATTTCCCCTCAAGTACGTAGCCAATCACAAATCCTGGATGAGTGTGTTTCGGTGAGATGTAACCAGGAGGAAAAGTCAGTTCACGAACGCTGGCTTGCCAGCCGCTTAGACCGACGGGTGGTAGATCATACCTGGATATTGTCTTGATTCCAGCTCCGTCCATCGTTTCCGGCACACGCGCTGCGATCGCTGTAAGACTGGCCAGACTAACCGTTAAAAATTCCCTGCGATTTTTCATGGCCACAACATACAGTCATCTTGGTATGATGAACAGAGCCATATTGCGCAAATCCGTTAGACCATTCGCGGGCAGAAGCGCTGTGCACGAATGTTCAAACTCTGCTGAGGGGCTGAAATCCCTCTCGTTATGTATATCGCAACGCGAACTACTATCAGGGCTCGCCTGTTCGGCAGCGAGCAGGTTCGCATGGGACCACGGTAGCTATCGCCCACGGTGTTTCATCGAATCACTCATAGCGGAGAGCAATCATCGGGTCCACTTTCATGGCGCGCCGAGCTGCCATGTAGCAAGCGGCCAGTGCCACGAGCAGCAGCGCGACGGACGTAACCACAAATGTGACTGGGTCCGAAGCGCTCACGCCGAAGAGCAGGCTGCTCATCAATCGCGTCAGTCCCAGGGCCGCGGCGAGTCCGGCAAGGATGCCGGCCAGCGCTACAGTTAATCCTTCTCCAAGAACAAGCCGCAGAACGTCACGCGGCTGTGCGCCGAGCGCCAAAACGCGCAAGAATGGCTGTGTTTGTTCCCAATCGCGAGCTTCTTGGTCAAGTTTTCGGCCACCGCGTGTGAGCTTGTGATATTCAGTTCTGCGATTGTTGTCGGACTGCCCCCATTCAGAGGCGATATAGCCCTCCTGTTCGAGGTTGAGCAGCGCAGGATAAAGCGGCCCGTAATTCACAGTGAGGAGATTGCCGCTGGTCTGTTCAATGCGGCGTGCGATGTCATAGCCATGAAGTGGGCCGAGAGTCTGGAGCGTTCTGAGCACCATGAGGGCTAGGGCTCCCTGCCAAACATCAGGCTTGCCGGTTACATTCGTCCGTGAATGCCTCCTCGCGGCCGCACGTCAAAATCTTCAGGGCCTCGTAAGAAGATCGTGTAGAGAATTTCTATCGAGGCCTGTGCCGCGAAACAGGATGGCATATGTCCTATGGGGAAGCAATAGGAATATTGATGCGGCGAGAACCCTGATAGATGGTATGATCAACAGCGCCGTATTCTATGAATCCGTTAGGCCATTCACGACCGGGCATCCATGCCCAAACACGTTAGTTCGCTCGAACTCGCGCTCGACAAACGGTCGCCGCAGACTGCGCTGACGCGCTGGCTCTACGAAGGCCTGCGCCGTGCCATTCTGGACCGCCGATTACCGCCAGGAATACGCCTTCCCGCGACCCGCGACTTTGCCCGCCAATACAACGTCTCGCGAGGTACGGTCGTAACTGCATTCGAGCAACTTCATGCCGAAGGTTATGTGATTAGCCAAGTGGGGGCAGGCACGCGAGTGAATGAGCGCCTGCCCGCGCATATTCTCGGCGCGAGAAAACAGCAAATTCCTGCCAGAAAAACTCCAGCGCCCGTTCGTGGATTGCCGTTCTCGCAGCCCGCTCGCCCATTCCGCCCTTACGAACCAGCGATCGCCGAGTTTCCGATGGAAACTTGGGCGCGTGTCGCCAGCCGTCGGCTGCGCCGTTCTTCCGCTTCGCTCTTGGCTATTGGCGATCCGGCAGGATACGGACCCTTGCGCGAAGCCATCGCTGCCTATCTCGGTTCATCGCGTGGCGCGAATTGCCCGCCGGATCAAATAGCGATTGTGTCCGGTGTCCAGCAGGGTCTCGACATTCTCGGTCGCATTCTTCTGAAACCCGGTGAACCTGTGTGGATGGAAGATCCTGGATACTTCGGAGCCACTGCTGTCTTCCGCAATGCAGGAGCGAAGATCATACCTGTGCCTGTGGATGAACATGGCCTTATGGTATCGAAAGGGAAACGTTTGTGCCGTCGAGCCAAAGCGGTCTATTTGACCCCTGCGCACCAGTCTCCTTTGGGCATGACCATGTCCCTTGAGCGGCGTCTTGCCATACTTGCATGGGCACGTGACGCCAAGGCTTTCATCCTTGAAGACGACTACGACAGCGAATATCGCTTCGAAGGTCAGCCTGTCCCTGTGCTCCAGGGCCTGGATCGCGACGGGTCTGTGATTCTGCTCGGCAGTTTTAATAAAGTCCTATTTCCTTCATTGCGGATGGGCTACGTCGTTTTGCCAGCAACTTTAATTGACGCATTTCTTAGATTTCGTTCTGGAATGGATCTCTATCCTTCAGGTCTCGGTCAAGCGATACTCTGCGATTTCATCGTCGAAGGGCACTTTGGACGTCATGTTCGACGGATGCGCGAAATCTACGCCCACAGACTAGGGGTGCTTCAGGAAGGTGTGCGACAGCATCTTGCCGGACTCTTGGATGTTCCGCCCATCCAGGCGGGCTTGAATACAGTTGCATTCCTTCGCAATGGAATGACCTCGCGGGCGGCAGAAGCGGCCGCTAGAGCAGCGAGAATTGAAACCGTCGCGCTTAGCCGCTTCGCGTTGCGGCGCACAGATGTGCACGGATTGCAGCTCGGTTTTGCCGCTTTCGACGATCGCGAAATCCGCCGCGGGGTTGTCGTCCTTGCATCCGCCTTAGACCGTGGCGCTCCAGCAGGTTAGCGAAACATCTGAAGTCTATTGCACGCATGTACGACACTGTCAGGACTGCACCGCTACCTTCCCGCAGTGGTGTGCTACGAAATACGAAGCCCTCCAATGTCCGTCGCGGTAAAAAAATATCGTAAGACATGGCCGCTAATCGATATCATCGCTGAACACTCGGTGAGTCGCGACTAATGCTCTCAGCGACTACTTTCCAGTGTCCGCTTCGCTTTTGCCAGGTCACAAGATGCTTACCCCGATGGAGAACAGGCTTGCCTGACTCGTCATTGATTGCTACCCGAAACGTGCAGAGTTCGTACGCGATGTCACGCGACTTCGAAACCACAACTGTAGTGGGCGCAAAAGTGGCGGAGTACCCTGGCAGAGCCATCCGTTTTGCAAACCATTCCCGAATGCTTCCCTTGCCCTGGATGATCGGTTCGTCGGGTGGAAGGAAACTAGCGTCTTCGGCATAGTTCGACATCACCTTGTCCACGTCCTTATCTTGAAGCGCTTGAGACCAGGCGGCGTCTATTTCCCTAATCACCTGTTCGTCTTTCTGCTGCCTGGCGCTCGCCAATGGACAGAAAGCAACGGCCAATAATACGACCGCCTGTGTTCATAAGAGTATGCACTCAACCTCCTGTGGCCAAAAACAGATCGCATGCTCCGGCTCGGGCTACTTGCCATAATCGGTGCTTTAACGCGATTCTGCAAATCGATTCACATCATAGTCATAATTCATCATATGAATATAGCGTTGATCGATTTGAACCTCCTGATTGCGCTACAGGCGCTGCTGGAGGAAGAAAGCGTCAGCGGAGCCGCTCGCCGAATAGGCTTGTCCCAGCCGGCGATGAGTCATACTTTGCAGCGGCTTCGGAACCCCTGGACGACGAATTAATGGTTCGGGTCGGTGGTCGCATGCAACTCACCGCGCGAGCCCAGTCTCTTCGCTATCCAGTGCGGGATGTGCTCGAACGTGTGGGCGAGTTACTCGTCAACGAACAGTTTGAGCCTTCTGCGAGCTCTCGCACATTTCGCCTGTTCATTGCTGACAATGCAGTGGATATACTGCTTCCTACCTTGCTCACTAAACTCAGCAGGATTGCGCCGCGTATTCGCATCGATCTTCATTCCTGGCCGATCCACGGGAACGATCCCGCTGAGTTAGCACGGAGCGTCGATGTGGTCGTCGCCTGTATGCCTGATGCTTTTCCGGGCTTCTACCGCCAACGCCTTTTTACCGACCGCGACATGTGCGTATTTCGAAGCCGACACCCGAAGGCTGCTCGACTGCGGGATGAGGGCACCTTCCTCGAAACTGGGCATGTTGCGGTTAAGGTGCGCGATACTGCGGAGGACCCTGTTGATACATGGTTGAAAGCGGAAGGGCGTAGAAGGAACATCGTACTCAGCGTTCCACATTATCTGCAGGCCTTACACGCAGTGGTGCGTTCCGATCTTATTGCAGTCATTCCGGAGCGCCTAATCCGTACATACGCCGGACCCTTGCATCTCAAATGGATTCCACTCCCGTTGGATGCCGGCACGTTTGACGAATTTCTCCTGCATCCGGCTCGCACCCATGCTGACCCGGGCTGTATCTGGCTCAGAGGGATCCTGAAGAAAATCGGCAGTTCATTGAGGAATTCCTGATGGGATTTGCTTAACTGGAGATCAAGGCCAGGAGGCGATAAACGATTGGTGGCTGCAACTGGCTGTACTCCTGCTGTTCGTCCTCTTTTACGTGCATGGTATGCGCAGGACGCAGTGGCCCGCTCATCTGATTCTTGCTTCGAGTGTTGTCTTGCTGGGTCTGCAAGCACTGACCCTATATCCTTGCGTCGGCTATTGAGATGGAAAGACGACAAGACTTGCCGCTGTGTTGATTCAAAGCATTTGCGCGGCGTGAGCTCTCAATCCTTTACGATACTAAACGGTGTCCGTATACCAATCGGGTAGAAACGCGAGTCCAGGTCGTATCCCACTAGGCAATATGAATCCAATATCTCAGGTCGTGACTTCCGGGCGTAATCGGGTCTGTGACCGAGAGCGATTCCGCCCAGAAGACTGGTCTGCGAGAGGAGCACCCTCCAGCCCTGTCGTTGTGTCAACAGTAGGTTTCACCTTACAATTAAGCGTGCGCACACTGAGCGGCAGTGTCAAATTTCGCCGCATCACTCCTGGAATTGAAACCCTGCATTCCAGTTTCAGCTTGCCCCGTCATCGCCATCTGCATGCATACGCTACGGTTGTGCTGGCCGGCACGTTCGAAGAGGCTGGCTACATTGGGCGAATACGCGCCACAGCGGGCGACGTTTTGATTCACCCTGCCTTGGATTGTCATGGAAATCAAATGGTTTCCGCTGGAGTAAAGCTGATACGGCTGGATTGGCATGCCCGTGATGGAGAGGGAGGGCTTTATTGTCTGGACGAAGTGGACGCTTTCGCGCGAGCCGCTGAGAGGGACGTAGTCGCAGCGAGGCTCCTTCTGGAGGGAGCACTTCGGAAAGGGTGTTCCTCGTCCCCTAATCAAAAGCGCGACTGGCCTGACCAGTTGGCGGAAGCTTTGGCTCAGGATTCATCGCTGGAGATTGGCACGTGGGCGGAGACCAACGGTTTGGCGCGGGAAACCGTGTCTCGAGGGTTCACCGCTGCTTACGGGATTGCACCGGTAGTGTATCGGGCCGAGCTGCGCGCCCGTACGGCTTGGCTTCATATAACACGACGCTCCGATGGCCTCTCCACCATCGCAGCCGACGCAGGCTTTGCGGACCAAGCCCACATGACCCGATGGATTAACCGCATTACAGGCGCTCCGCCCGCCGCTTGGCGCCGAGAACCGTTTGTCTAGGACTGATTGGGAAGTGTAACTTTATTCGCGTGCAGCAAACTGCTCAGCGGCTAGGATGCCGTGGGTTTTTTCTGGCGTTGTGCCGAGGGCTTGAAAAAGAAAGTATAAATTGGGATGCCACAGGTGAGCAGGCCGATTCCAACGGCCGCGTTTCCCGGCCGCACAATGAGAGTGTTGAGCACCACGCCGATTGCGGCGGCACAGAACAGCAGCGGAACCCACGGGTATCCGGGAACGCAAAACGGGCGTTCCACTTGCGGCTGCGTTTGCCTTAGCACCAACACGGCTGCGACTGCCAGCCCATAGAAAATCCATGCCGTGAAGATGACGTCTGTGAAGAGCTGTTGATAGCTGCCGGAGACAGCAAGTGACGCTGCCCAAACACCTTGAACGATTAGCGCGATCATGGGCGTGCGGTGGCGTTCATTTATTTGGCCAAACGCGCGAGGGAATATCCCTTCATGCGCCATCGCAAAGTACACGCGGGGACCCGTCAGCACCAACCCGTTGATGGAACCCAATATCGAGACGACGATTAAAACCGAAATGGCTGTTTTGGCAATCGGGCCAAGGACCACTCCGGCGGCAAACGCTGCCAGTGCCGTACTTCCTCGAATCTCTGCGGGAGACAATAGGTGGTAATAGCCGAAGTTGACGGTTAGATAGATCAGCATGATGACAGCCGTGCCGTAGAAAAGGCCCCGCGGCAAATCTGTTTGCGGCCGCTTCATCTCCCCGGCCACGAACGATACGACATGCCAGCCTTCATAGGCAAATAATACAGCAACCAGCGCGATGCCAAACCTTGCGACAGAAAAGGCCGGATCTCCGGTGTTCGTTGCCGCCTCGAAAATATGAATCGGGCGCGAGCCTCTGATGCATAGGAGAAGAATGATTCCGCCGAGACCCCCGACCTTGGCGCTGGCGATTAAATTCTGCGTGAGTTTGCCTCCACGAATGCCGACACAGCTGATCGTTGTGAAGACGAGAACGCACGCGGCGCTCAGCAGTTTTTGCTCAAAGGGGCTCAGCGGGAAGATTTGGCCTGCGTACAGTCCGAAGCCAACGGCGAGCGCGGCGATGCTTCCAGAGTGAATCATGAAGAGCAATCCCCACGCGTACAGGAACGCAGTGAAGGGACCATAAGCGTGACGCAAATACGTACAGAGTCCTCCCGTTCCCGGATAGCTAGCGCCGAGCTCGGCCAGCGACAGCGCGCCAAATACCGTTAAAATTCCCCCAAGCATCCATACGAGCAGAACGACCCCGAAAGAGTTCAGTTCGCCGGCAATCGAGCTGGGGATGAGAAAGATGCCCGATCCAATGGTTGTCCCGACGACAATCGCGACGGTATCAAAGAGATTTAATTCCTTTCGTAATGTGGGCGGGGGCACGGCGGCACTTCCCGGGCGCATGGCGCCGGCGCACTGCGATGGTTCGTGGCGCTTCAACGATATTTCTGGGTCATTGGACATCCCTATGTTCGCCGCTTAGTGGCTCCCATGCTCTGCAATCGGGGTATGCAATTTCAAGTTTGCTTAAAGGACTTTGCGGAATGACTCCTGAGTTTTGTACCAGGCATAGCCGTTTGTTTGATAAAAGCGGTGGGCGCGCTCCCGCGTAACATTTGAGTGCACTGAGATCACCACACAACGACGCCTTCGTGCCCATTCCTCCGCAGCATAGAGCAATTCTTTCCCGATTCCGCGAGAACGGTGCTCCTGGTCCACGACCAGCCCGTTAATCTCCGCGAACTTATCCATTTCGACGCTTCGGAAGATGTAGACTCCAATCCATCCAGCAATTTGACCTTCGGCAAGCTCCGCAACGTAGACCGTGCACTCATTCGCATCGCGGATCTCTGAGAGGCGGGCTCGCACCTGGTCCGCAGTGCATGCGTAGCCAAGTTGCCCGGCTAATTCAGCCATTCTGTTGAAGTCCATTGGTCCTGGGGAGCGAACGGAGCACACGGATTTTCCTGACGCGGTCTTCGTCCGTCCAATCATTTCTACAGCACCTCTCAAAATCCAACAATCCGCCTATTTCTCCGGGTGATCCATGCGCTTGATCACTTTCTCTGCGAGTTCACGTTGCATGACCAGTGGAGCACCTAAATCCTTCTCAACATCGGACTCGAACTGGGTCAAAGCGAACTCTCCTGCCAGTTGTTCTCCCTTCATGCGCACCAGAAGAAATGGATCGTCCAATGCTGCGCGCACCATCGCAGCTAATTGTTGAGCGTGGTTCCGTTCAAGGAGGTCTTTGAATTCCGCCAGACCGGCAAGCGCGCTCAGTCGAACTAGTTCGGAAACGCCGGGCTGCGCTTGGGCGAGCAAAATCCCCGCAGCGCGTGGATCTTTTGTCTGCGCCAAGCCGGCCAGCGCGCCCTCCATCACATGCACTTCCGGTTTGGCCGCCACTTTTGCCCGCAGCATTTCAAAAGACCCTGGAGCGTGTGATTTCCCGATTGCCCTTGCTGCTGCGGCTTCTACAGCGTAGCTCGAATCGCTGTTTAGCATATGGACAAGCGCTTGGTACACGGGCGGTTTGGTCGCAAAATCCGAGAGCGCGTCGACCACGGCTATTCGCACCCGGCTGTCCGCCTGTGTCAAGGCGGAAAACAGCACTGCAAGTGCTCCTGTGGTTCCAAGTTCGCCGAGACCAGTCGCCGCCGCAGCGCGTACACCATAAAAATCGTTCCCATTCAGCACGCGCTTGAGCTCTTCAGCCCGTGCATCCACTCCTGTTTTCGTCTGAGCCACTTTGCCCAGTTGTTGCACTGCCCACAGCCGACTCATCATCGACGGATCTTTCTCTGCCTCCGCGATGAGCGCCTCCAAGGGCTTTTCAAACGCGACGTCCTTGTCAATGAAATCGTCGGGGTCGAAATCCACCCACTGTGGAACAAATTCAAGCGGCACTTTGAATTCCTGGCGCTGGAGGTTGTCGCGGACCTGTATTATCTTCCGTTCGCCATTGCCACCGTAGAAAGCAAGCTCGATGGGCATATCGAAAATCGGCGTTTTCGCATCCACGTGCTGCATCTGCGCCACGCTCACCCGCTCGATCTGTTTAGCAGCGTCGTAATCGGTTTCCACGCGATAATCCGGGAGCCCAACCATGTGCACCCATTCGTGAAAAAACCAGTTGAGCTCGAGCCCCGTGTCTTCGCGAATGGCCGCGATAAGGGCCGCCGTGTCCGCCGGCCGCTCGCCGTTCGCTACCAAATAATGATGTAGTGCACGAAACAGCACCTCCTTCTGAGAGGCTTCCTGAGAAGCTGCCTTGTCGCCATCCACCACATATCGCAACATATCCAGCACAACCGCGCCTTTCTCATGGGTGATAGCGTCGAACATGTCGAGCGGATCGCCGTATTGCCGATCGACAATCGGACGCGGGCTCGTCCGCTCCTCTTCCTGTTCCGCCAATTGATCTTGATAGATCTCGAAGCGAAACGCATTGTTACCTTCGTGATGCTGTGTGTATAGCGCCTCAAGGTAGGTTGCGAATCCCTCATTGAGCCAGATATTTGCCCAGTCACGCCCCTGAACGTAATCGCCGAACCAGTGCTGTCCTAACTCATGCGCCACCGGCGACGTACTCGGATAATCGGCGTCTGCACGTGCGTCGTGCAGCGTAGAATCCGACAGTGTCGTCGCGCTGACATTTTCCTGGCCGCCAAAGATAAAATTGTGCACCGTTGTCTGCGCATACTTCTCATAGGGATAGTCAACACCTGCCGCGCGCGAAAAAAAACCCATCATATCCGGCGTCAAACCAAAGGAGCGCCGCGCCGTCGCTTCATCCACGGTGCGAGGCACGTAATAGTCGACCGCCTTGCCCTCGTAGTGGTCAGTGATTTTGCGCCATGGTCCCACAGCAATGGAAGTCAAATAAGAGCTGTGCGGCAGACTTTCCAGCCAGTCGTATGTCGTCTCGCCTGCAGCGTGTGCCACCTTGACCAACTTTCCGTTTGACACGACGCTTTGCCCCTCCGGCACCGTGGTGACTGTCTCGCTCGTGGCCATATCATTCGGATAATCCCAGCAGGGAAACCAGTAATGATTGAACTCCGGCTCCCCCTGCGAATACACTTCGCGCGGCCAATTCGGATAATCTTTGGTGGGATTTACGAAAAACAGTCCGGTGCGCGGGAAACCGTGGTAGATGATGCGCACGTATAAGGTGCTTGTGGCGTCATAGTCGCGGTCCAGGGTGACCCACAATCGGGAGCTGGCGGTAGAGAATGCCAGTTTCACTACCCCGCCGTGAGTTGGCTCCAAGGTGATCCTATCAATCGTCAGTCCCGCGCTATTCAAATAGAACTTGCGGAAACCTGGTTCGAATGGTTTTACAGTAACAACTTCATCGCCGAACACTTCGCCGTTCGGCTCATCGAATCGCAAGACGAGTTTGTAGTTTTCGACGTGATAGGTTCGACTGGGAGCCCAATTCTGCAAATCCGGATCGCTGAAAACGTCCGGCTTGGATGTCCCTCTGGGCATGGTGGCGGCGTGGACCGCGTGGCGGTACATCAATGTTGCGCCAGCGATAGCAGCGAGAGCGCAAACCACCGTGCCCAGCGTGACTGTGGCGAAGCGGCGCCGCGCAATGAATCTGAAGAATGACATCGAGTAACAGGATTTCACAAAAAGCTGGCTTATTTCCTGCATATAGTATGAGGAACCTCTCGGATAGTCCGACGTCACGAACCAAAAGCAGTACAGATACCCCCTCCATGCCGACTCTATCGGCCGCTCATGCACCGTGCGTTGCACGAAATGAGCCGAGCAAAACTTGAAGTGCGGAGTCTCTTCCCGGAACCATCGCATGGCAGTCTGTGTTGAGTCTTGAACGTATTTGACCCGAGTATTGCTCGAAATGTCCTGCTGTTTGCGACCTTTGCCGACAAAATTCAAAACATCGTGCTTGAAATGCGGAATTACGTTTCGAAGCACAGGACGGCAAGACGGCTCCCGAGTATCGCCGCCTGGACACTCGCCTGTTGTTACTGGTTCCTTTTATCTGAGGGCATTTGGATATCAAAGGCAATCGGCGTTCTCGCCGCGGTCTTCGTCGTATCGGAATTCTTGCGCCGCTCCTGGTTTTACGGCGTCTTTCCGCATTGGTTTAACAGCGCTGGCTGTTTTGTATACCCATCGGACCACCACAACATATATGGGGAGGGCACTTTTGGGCGTGTCTGTAACCTATGAAGGCTGCGGCAAGCAGTGGCACAAGTTCCGGCGAACCGCAGATCAGCCATCTGTTCATTCGCTCGCAAATTGGACACCAGTGAGGATCGCCCTCCTGTGGAACATCGCTTTTTCCTCTTCCAGTAAGTCATTCATTTCTTCTACCGCTGCGTCGATCGCATGCTGACTCGTCAGGCCCTTGTCGTTCAAGAACTCCCGCTGCCATCTCTCCCTGTGCGCTGGGGCGCAGCCCAAGATCTCGATCGAGTTCCTCTCTGGAATGGTAGGTGGCAACAGCCTGAATTCCCGTAACCTCCTTCGGCAGACCTGCGGTTAGCTCTGTTCCGGTTGCGGCGAAAGCCCAGTCACCGGCGGTTTGCGCGATTTCTG
The DNA here is from genome assembly GCA_035945515.1 of Terriglobia bacterium. Taxonomy (GTDB): domain Bacteria; phylum Acidobacteriota; class Terriglobia; order UBA7540; family UBA7540; genus RH2-MAG17b. The sequence goes on along the minus strand of DASZAE010000456.1, from coordinate 11,931 downwards.
CCCCTGCGGCGTACCGGTTGCGCCAACTCGCCTGCCTCGCGCATCCCAGTCAACGATGTAGGCACGATCACCAAGGATTTTGAGAAGCCGGCCCTGAAGTTCAGGATTCCATTTTGCTTCTCGCCAGCGCACGTTCTCTGTTTCATCCGGTAGCCGGGGAGTCACGAGGCGATCATAGAGCATCACTTCAGCCACAAATGCACGAGGCTGACAGTGGTCCTTTACCGAAAACGTGCCCCATACCTGTCTGGCCGTTCAGACCTCCTGAGTCCGTTCGGGCTCAAAAGGTTCTACTCGGCTTGGGAGTAGGTTCGTCTATTTCTGCGACGGACTCTTCGATGGGCAGTCTGGGTGACATTCTCAAGTAACAATTACGGTTTGGTTGACGGGCGCACCTCAAGGAGCGAAAGTCGTGCCGTTCCATACATAGCCCAGAGCAGGAGCGAGCGCGCTCGCGGCAATAACACTCTGCGGGTAAAGGAGGGCCAGCTCGTCGCCGTACAATGTCGCCCCGGAAACCAATCCGGTGACGTTGGTCAGACGTGCCCATGCAGAGTCGCTTGGCGCTGTGGGCGCTGGAAACGGAGAGGCCGGATAGAACCCAGCAGTGGCAAGTAACGACGCCACCATCACCAGACTAGCGCCGACCAGCGCGGTAGTAGCGATAGCGCCTCCAGCGATCTGCAGTGCATCGTAGTTGGCGGGCGGTACGGCGACAGTTCCTGCTGACAGCACATTAGCGGCGATCCCAAAAGGGTTGCCGCTACCGCTTGGCCGTACCAGTGCCAACGGATCGGTTACCGGCGCGATAAGAGCTGCAGACGTCGCCAGCGTCAGCACTCGCCCAACATACAGCAAGAGGTCGGATGGTAGAACGGAGCCAGGGCCACCGGGCGGCAACGCAATCGCAGACGGCCCGGAGCACGGCAGCGTGCTGCCCTGCGCGTGCAAGGTCTTCATCGCTGTGACAAACGCGTTCAAGAAGTCGCTGCGGATCAGCACCGACAGCGGCAGACTTGGCTGTGCTGTTCCTGCTGGCCGATCATTGGGCAAGCTCACCATCGACAGTGGCTGTCCCGATTGGAAACCGAGCGCGGGAGAAGGCCCAGCTACACCCAATATGCCGGCGAGCGTTTGCTCACGCATGGCAGTTTCCCTCAGGATGTCCAGCAGGTTCAGATAACCGCCGATCTCCGAGATGTTTTTCGGCGGCGGAATGCGCGAGCCGACCACATCGCCTTCTAGCGCGAGACGCCGCATCAGGATCGACTGGGCTGCGATCGCATCCGGAGAGTTGTTTGCCTGAATTAAGTTTATGAGGCTGCCGACGATTTGCGATGTCAGAGCCGAATCAATGTAATAGTTTGTCGAAGTGCCCGAGGTGCCGCCCGCATAACCGAACTGCACTGCCGCGTTGACCGCCGACCTTCCATTCGGCGTCACCGCCGTGACATTGACCGTCCCGGTTCCCGGAGGGCTTACCGCTACCATCGTCGTGTCGCTCATCACGGAGAGCGCACTCGCATCTGTCGAGCCGAACCCGACGGCTAGTGCCCCGGTGAAACCAGTGCCCGTGAGCGTCACAATCGTTCCGCCGGCGGCCGGGCCGGAGATCGGTGCAATCGACGTGATGACTGGAAGGGCCATAATCCGTCTCTGTTTTACGCAAGCGCTGCAATCACGACAGGAAGTACCGCGGCTAGGAGGTCGGCGGTGGATGATCCTCCCGAACTGTCTGAGCCGCTTGAATTCCCTTTGTTGCCCGAGCCGCTGCCTTGGCCTCCGGAACTCGGACCTGTCACGATCTTGCCCAAGGTCGTGATGGCCTGTGAGGTCAGATCAGTTGTGGCCTTGAGCTGATCCGCGCGCGCTGAAGCCGCGGCGCTCTGTGTGCTTTGCAGCAACGTCGCGAGCTGACTAGCTCCAGTAATCGTCGAAGGATCAATCCCCTTTTGCGCCAACACAGCCGTGATTAGGGCCTGCAACAGGCTGGTATTTGGCGATGGTGGGGCGGCCTGTACCGTGTTGTTGACCAGATTCGGCAACATCCCACTGAGCTGGTTGGGTGCCTGTGCCGTTGCCAGCGTGGGCACTTGAGCGTTAGGAACGGTCACTGGGGCGATCGCCGGTGCGCTGTCAGCAGGAGAGTCTTGCCAGTTCCAGAACCTGGTCAGGTCGATCTTTTCGCCCGATGCGCAGTGGCCCAGCATGGCCTCGCCCAGCACCCCGCGCGTCGGAAGCATCGTTCGTTTCACCTCGTGCGGCGCACTCTGCCGGTGGAACTGCAACAGCGAATCTTCCAACTGCCCCGTGGTTATTGGCCACCCTTGCGATTCACCCAGTGCCTGCGGAATCGAGAAGGGCATCATCATGCAATTTCCGTGGAATCCGAGAACCACATTGCCGACGCAGTCCAGGAGCGGGACCGTGCTGGACAGCCCTGGGAAGGAAACGAAGTAGGGTTCCAGCAGCATAACTCTTTCTTCGGGCGTCAGCCACGCCCACACGGCCTTCGAGTACCGCACGATGTTTCGGAGGACGTGTTGCAGCGTGTTCTCAATGAGGATCAAGTCCGAATATTTGAGGAGTGGCGCAACCTGCTTCGCGGGGATCGGATAAACCCCTGCAGGCAATTCGATAAAGCTCGAATCCGGCTGGACGTAGCTTTCCGGATTGCCCATCACACTGGCCGTCAGATCGGCACGGAAGTTCCAGAAGTAAGGCGGCCCCAGTTCTTTGGCTAATTGTGTGCCCGAGTAGGTTTGCGCCAAGGGCGCAATCGGCGGAGCAATCAGTCCTCCAATACCGCCCAGCACCCCGGCCGGCCACGCTGTGCCATTAGTTCCAAAGAAGGATGTGAACAGATCGAGGGGCGTGGCCAGTTGATAGGTGAAACTGTCCATGCTGTGGGTAATCTCGAATCCCACGACGTCCGACGGCGACAGAGATCGCGGGAGCGCAATGGATGCCTGCAATACCGATGTTGTAGCGTTGCCGGGGTTGCGCTGCCGTTGCAGGTATTGGAGGAGGTCGTCGGCTGTCTTAAACGCCTTGCTGGGATCGAATTGACCCGGGACGGTGACCGGAGGATTGGGAATCATCTCGACCGGCCCTAGACGCGTTCCCCAGCGGGTCACGGCGGCCACGTAGATATGGTCGAAGGGCAGTACAGATGCGTTGGCGGAGAACCGGATCACGTCTTCGGCCAGACTATCAAGCACCAGCGATGCTCTTGGGTCCGCTGCGAATTTTTCGAGTCGAGTGAGGCCGGAGGTAAATTCTGAGGGTAGCCACATCTTCAACACATCGGAGTGAGCGAGTAGCCCGACATAGCGGTCCAGCACCTCCTGCCGGGTCATGCCCCCGCTTACAGAGGGGTTCGACAGTTGCTGATACAACGCGGTCGCCAGACCCACCCCTGCTTGAAAAGCTGACAGAGCGTTTTGCAGGTCGGACACATTCGACGATGTGAGGTACTGCGTTATGGCCGTCTGGGCCTGGTTAACCTGACCTAGCAATTGCGAGGCCTCACTCGCCTGCATGGCGTAACTGGCACTCAGGCCGCTCAAAAGCGCGTTGAGGGACGTCGCTTCGTTGACCACCGCCCCAAGCTGTGCATTGACATTGTTGATCGTGTTCTGCGCGAACCCCTGCAGAAACGGTATGGATGCAAAGGGGATGGCCATCTGCACCTCTGCGGCTATGCTCTGCAGAGCACTGTTCAATTGCGTCGAATACTGGATGGCATTCGAGAGATCGCTGTCCGTGATCACATCGTCGAGGTGCTCCTTTTGCCCGGGCGGCAGAAACCACACTATGTCGAGAGGGACCAGACAAACCAGGCTCACTCCGTCGTACGAGGTGCGAACATCGAACAGGCGGAGAACCTCAAAGTACTGCATGGTAAGCGCGTGCAGTTTGTTGTGATTGGTGATGATTTTGGTGGTGACGGAGGTGGACTCGGAAGAAGTGGCCATCCGTATAGCGGTGCGTTGGGCTCGTCGTTGAGCCAGAGACTGCTGTTCGGAATAGGTCTGGACTGATTGGGAGGCATTCGTTGCATAATCTTGAAGCCCGTCCATCCAGCTGCTGGATGAACCACCAGAAATCGTCTCCCCCAAACTGCCGCTCGGCCCGCCCAAGATCCCGAGCAGGCCTCCTCCCACACTCATTGACCCGGTTTCCGAAGCGGTGCTGTAGCTGCTGCCACCCTGAGCTGCCTGCCGGAAGGCTGACTGGAAATTGGCTTGGGTCGACTCGTCGCTTGCTTGGGAAGCCTGGCTCGACGCGACCCCGAAGGCGGATTCCGTCTCGGTCACGGCGAGGGTTGTAGTCTGTTCCTCCACCACAATCTGCTGCTGTTCGCCCGGCGCAAGAGGAAGAGAGTAGACCAAGTCTCCCAGCGCAAGACCCCGGAACGACCAGTTCTGACTGCAGCGGAGCACGTACCCGAGTCCGAGCGAACCAACAATTGCCGGTCCCGTCAGCAAACCCTCACGGAACTCGTCGATACTAATCGGCCCCGTTAATTGGCCTCGATTTGCTGGTGTATCCGTGCGCTTCACAATCTGATAGACGCCCGTCTGGTTTGCGTCGACCGTTTCGGTCTCCGTATATAAGGCTGGCGCGATCAACTGGAAGAAGATTCCGTAAGGATACTGTTCGAAGGAAGGTTGGTTCTCGAGGACCCGTATGCAATCCTGGTCGTCACCCAAGGTAAGCTTGGGGACCGTAGGTGGCGAGGTGCCTCCGTTGGTTCCATCCAGGCCATCTCCTGCGGGCAATGTCTGCTGCAACTGCTGATAGATATCAGGTGGGATGGGGCTGAGCTGATTCGGCAAGGTCATTGTTCCCAAATAACCGGTGGGCCCAAGCAGGCTGGGATCCACAGAAATTGGGACAACCGTGGTCGGTGACGAACCGCGCACGCGGAACGTCAGCGCTACCCCAGGCGGCAACACCACGCCGGGGGGCAGAAGCATTGAAAAATTCCCCTCGGAATCCGTGAGTCCGGTCGCGATCACCTGCGATCCCGACGTACTCGTGCCGAATATTGCAGCGGGCGCCCCAGCACGTGCCGGTGGCGCCGCCGACGCCGGGGGCGGCAAAACCTCAATCTGCAGGTTACTCCCCGCAGTTTTATCGGGCTGCTGTAAGGTCCCCAGAATTTTCGGCGGAAGCAAAACCGACGGCTGGTTCGCCTGGGTGACGAACTTGATCAGAGTTGCAAGATTCGTCAGAACCGTCTTGATCGCAATACCCGATAGGCTGACTCTAGCGGGAAGCTTGGCGACCACCACGTTCCCCGCGCCTGCCTTTGCCGCTGCGCCTTGTGCCGCTGCAGGCTTCGCCCCCGCGCCCTGTTTAGCCCCAACTATGACCGGAGCAATTCCGGCTCCGCCCGCACCTATATTTTTTGCAGCTGGCCCCTTGGCTCCAGGATCGGCCGGCGACGCTTTTGGGGGAGCTTGGGGCTTACGACGGTTACGGGCCATGTCGGTTACTCCAAGAGAAGTCAACCGAAGTCGATAGTTACCTTATGAGCATTACAGGTTGAAGAAGTTAATCGTTGCCAGTTGTTTGACTTCACGCGATCAAATTTCAGCGCAAGCCTCGAATCGATTTCGGTGGCCAGATGCTAAAGGAGAGGCGTCCAAAGCACAATAGCCTTTAGGGCGGGGGAGTCCCGCTCCAACTAGTCGAGGAGCAACCTAGACCTGTGGACGGGGTAACCCGAACGGCACTTGACAGGCAGTAAAGACTGCCGTACCTTCAGCGAATTCCCGAGTCCCCTAGGGAGCCGCGCTCTCATGGGATAAGCCCAGGCTCGTCTGAGCAACTTACCGCGGAGGGGCAGAAGTGTACCGACGATCACGCAGAACAATTCTGATCGTTTGCCCAATTGCGCAGAATCGCCTTGCCGAAGCTTACCTAGCTCAGCTGTTGCACCGTAATCGCGGCATCCGGGTGTTCCCGTTGAACGCTTACAACCAGCTCTCACCGGCGCAGCGCAGGAACATGATCTTTGTTATTGATCAATGTGGGCTGGAACTGCCGTTATCCGATTACGTGAAGCACCTCAGAGACAAGTGTGCTGGTGCGAAATTCGTGATATTGGACAATCTGAAAGGTCAGGATGAGATCCTGCGTTTACTGGTGATGGGCATACAAGGTTACGTCTCACATGAGCAAGCGCGAAACGCACTTGTCCATGCAGTTTGCTCAGTGGCTGCAAACAGATTTTGGGTACCTCCAGAGCTGTTCCAAAAATTCTTGGCGGAGGTTGGATCCGCACTACGCCACAAAGCTAGCCGTGTCCGAGGTTGCACAACGCCGCGAGAGGATGAAATCTTGGAATTGGTTCGCAGGCGCCTTCCCAATCGGGAAATTGCGGCGTTGCTTCAAATCCGTGTTAGCACCGTGAAATTTCACTTGTCAAATATTCTATCTAAATTGCATGTGACGAGCCGGCATGAGCTCGCCAACACATCCTCTGAAAAATTACGGAGAACTTTTCTTCGACCCATCGAATAATGCATAGACAGCCTGCTGCGCTTGTTAGCGAACGATTGCTGCCACGAAAACATGAGTGCTTTACCGAACTCTCTCGCAAGCGCATCTTCGCCTCTGCGAGAGATTTCGAGGCTTATGAAGGTGACTGGAGACGGACTGCCGTTTGATGGCCTCGTTTGCGCAGCGATTGTCCGATACGGAACCAGGAGGTCGGTGGTTCAAATCCACTCGCCCCGACCACTTCAATGTTTTCAAGAAGTCCTGGTGATTTTGCAGATCCGAGGTGGACGGTCTCCTGAAGGGCAAGTGTAGCAAAGGTGTAACGCTGCTCGGCACGGCGACCGTTTGACGCGCCCATTCACCCTCACCTGACGGGAATTGATGATGTGCGCTGAGTCCAGCGTCGATTCGCCACTGGCGAAAACTGGCAAGCATTGAAGAATAGAAGCACAAAGAGGGTTAGTTTGAATTTGACACTCAACTGCTCTAGGTATAAGCTCCTCCGCAAATTTACTCATAGAGTCGAATTCTAGTTCGTTATCCTACTGCTGCCGTCATCGGATCCCGAGCAATAGAAGAGTGCGGCGCTGCCTATTCGTGGAACAGCTCGGAGGCTTCTCCTCGTTTAGTTTGCCAGACCAAAAGGGGAACCACATGATGAGACGGCCGAAAACATCTTGGATCGCTATCACAAGAGCTACATTCGGTTGCCAAAATCTTTTCACGACGCGGGAGGACTGACATGTGGCGACCGCACTTCCGCAATACGGGCACACTTGCGGGTTCCCCTGCCAACGCCGAGCAATCGTGCACAGCCCACCCTATCTACAGCTCGACGCCGCATGATGTTGTCGCGTTTGCCGATCGTCAGTTTGTTTCCTTGTTTGTGGGTGTAGTCGTGTTCGCAATCAGCGTGGCTCTGGTGGGGTGCTCTGCGATTGTCGTTGTCTCGCCAAGTCACAACCAACAAAATGTTCCTTCTCCGGTACCTGCGTGCGTGGCTTGGAACGACTCCGGATTCACTTCACTCAGATTCATCGTGGATGGCGTCGATAAGACGTCATCGTTTGCCATAAATAACGGAGCTACCCCGACTTGCTCCCTTCCTTCCAGTTACTCGGGCACTACTGCCGGCACGGCCACCGCTTCTCTCCAGCTGAATGCTGGCAATCACTCACTCGTCGCCGCAGGCGATTATTATTTCGCTGGCACAATTCACACCAGCGACACCTCCAATTTTTCGGTCGTCACCCCTTCGTTTAGCTTGGCTCCCAGCCCTAACCCCTTACAATTAGCGCCCGGTGCGCAGGGGACACTCACCGTCAACGTCACCAGCGGCGGCGGATTCAATGGCACTATTTCCGCAACCTTGACTGGCCTTCCTTTCGGCGTTACACCGAGCCCCGGCACGCTTACTATCCCTGCCGGCAGCACCAGCGGCCAATTCACAATAACGGCATCCGCGACAGCCAGCCCAGGTTCCTCCACCGTCACGGTAAATGGCACCTCCGGCGCTCTTACCAGCAATTCTACTTTCACCTTGAGTATCGTCCCGTCCCCTCTGCACTTCTCCCCAGCCGGACCTCTCGCGATTAACGCTGGCGGCTCCAGTTCCGTCAAGGTAACGATGATGCCCGCACCAACCAACGCAACCACTGTTAACCTGACAACCAGCTCGGGCAGTATAAGCGCTCCTGCTAGCACGACCATTGCAGCCGGGCAGACGAGCTCTCCTTCTTTTCCACTGAAGGGTGTCATCGGGGGCAGCGCCACTGTCACAGCGGCGTCGAGCGGATTCCAGAGCGCCACATTGACCGTCAATGTTCAACCAGTGATCACTAGCTTAAGCCCGACCTCCGGCCCGCGCGGCACCACTGTTACGATCACTGGGAAGGGTTTCACAAACGGTTCCACGGTGAGCTTCGGCAGCCAAAGCCCCACAGTCACGTTCGTATCGAGTTCCCAACTGAACATAACCGTGCCGAACACACTCTCCCTTCCCCCTGGGAGTACGCTCGTGCAGGTAGCCACCAACGGCCAAAAGAGCAACACCCTCAACTTCAACGTGCTCCCGATAGAAGTACTAACAGCAGTTCCGGGAAAACTTGTTATAAACTTTGCCGTAATGGACTTCACCCATCCGTCTACCCCATCAATGGTGAAGGTCAATCCTCCCTATGCGGGACAGTCCGTGGTGACTTGCAACGGTTCGATGATTGCCGTTGGCAATATGAATGGGCCGCAGGTCGTGCTTTATGACATCAGTAATCCGGCACTTCCCGTACAGGTCGGACAACCTGTAGCCACGCCGCTCGCCAATATCTCAGCGATTAAATGGAATGGCAGCAAAATACTGGCAGGCGAGTCATCGGGCACAGGCCAACAAGTCGTGCTAATCGATGTCAGCAATCCCACTTCGCCAACGGTGGGCGCTCCGGTGAATGCCTGTGCCACGATCGGAAACTCGACCCAGTGCATCACGGGTATCGGGTCGATCGGACTGTCCGGGTCTAAAGCTGTGGTCGCGGGCACAAATAGCCAAAACATAGACATCATGGACTTCACGAATCCCACGCAGCCTACTCAGAAACTTTTTAACCCAAATTTGGGTACTGGCCTCAAAGCCGCTCTCGACAGTACGTTGGCAGCAGTCGGCCCATTGAGTTTGGGTAACGCGTTTACGACAGTCGCCCTCGTTGATATCACGCAACCGGCTGTTGTCAGCCAATCGACGATCGACATCCTTGGAGTCACATCGATTTCCATCAAAGGCTCCAGGGTCGTGGCCGGTTCAGTCAACTATACCCATATTGACTTGATCGATTTTACCAACCGTTCTAATCCGAATAAGGTCCCATATGACCCTGGCCTTGGCGGAGGTTGGTATGTGACGCTTACCTCTTCGCGTCTGGCGCTCGGGAACACCAATCCAACTAACCTTCTCCCTAACGTGGTACTCGCCGACCCCTCGGTGGCCCCACCGCTCATAGTAGGAAGTCAAAACCCCGCGTTCTCCCCCGTTTCCCAAGTCTGCATTTCTGATTTCTAGTGCGCCCGTGGCACAGCGCCGTACTTCCCCAAGCAGCCGACATTTCTTTGCCAGAGACACGTACCCCTGTGACGTGGCCCGACTAAGGGAGTCCTTTCGACGCTGAATACTGTTGGTTTCACTGCGCGTTGGCACTGGCGGTCGCGAAGTTCTGCACATTACTGAGAAGCTGAATGGCGGTGGCTCGGTCGACACCTAGCGGATTATCCGGCCCCAGGGGATTAATGATATTTTGGACCAACTGAGTCGAGAGAATGCTTTGAATTAAGTGTGCCATCGCGGCAGCTCGCGGGCTAAACGCCCCGGGCTGAACGACCTTGGTGCTGAGCGTCGCCCTGATATGGCTCCCAGCGACGCCTATATCTACCTGAACAGTAACTGTGCCCGGCCCGGTGTAGGTGACGTGTTGCCACGCGCTGCTGCTGGCGGTAAAGCTTGCCGGTCCGGTGACGGTCCACTGTATTGGCCCGGTAGAAGGTAGCGCTCCCGCGGTGAAAAACACAGCGGCATAATTTTGCGAATCACCCACCTGTTCGGTGGCGGGTCCCATGATAAATAGATTGAACTGGCAGTTGGGAGTCTGAAAAGCAAACGGGATGCCGTCGCTAATCGTGGGTGGATGGCCGATATCGAAGTTGGAGACTTGTTCGCAAACGATGCTGCCGTTGGGGTTTCTAATCTTCGTATCTGCCGAGTCAAGCACCCACTGATCGTTGCCTTCCGAGCCAGCCGGGTGCGAGGTGAGACTGAAGGACTCGTCGACCAGGGGCGACCACGGCTGCAAGAGGCCGGGAATAGTTGTCACTGTGAAAGGTGACACGCGAATATGATTCGTCCCGGTCTGCCATGCGACATTGCCCTCCACATGGACCGCCAGGTTTTCAGAGTTCGTATTTGTCTGCAACATGTTGCTTGTCGAGGTATCGCTGCGCACGCCAAAGCCCGAAAAATTATTCTCGATCGAGGCCGCAGTGATGATCGTAGATGGGCTCAGCACACAACCATCGTCGTCATTGCTCCACATTTCCTGAACAAGGTACGGATTCCCGTTCAGGGAAATATTACTGCCGTCGTTCATCAGCCCGCCCACAACCCAGTTGCAGTTGTCGCCGATTTCACTTTCAGTTGTCGAGGCCGGATTCACCCAGCTGTTCAGCAGAGGATCACTAAAGGATTCGAAAAACTCGTGCGAAACGGGTACCACGACGCGATCACTGGAGATTTGCCCGTTGGGGGCCCTTGACAGGTTCGGCACACAACCGTTGATATAGCTCACGTCGGAAATGAACGCATAGACGGTCGGTTGGTTGTTCGCATTGGTGAATGCCGAATGGTACGCGCAGAACTGGGCACCGAGGCCCTGACCGGGAAACGTGCATGACCCAAATGAACATTCTTGAATGTTGGCACCGGTAAAGACAAAGAATTCGGTATTAAGCCCGGCGTTGAGATTGTTGCTGGTGATGATGCGCTGCACTTCTCCCTGGATGTCCGGCGGGTCCTCCAGCGGATCCTGTTGTGTGCCGGCATGAGGATAGGGGGTTTGATTATCCACGAACACGCCTCCAACAGTGATTGTGCCGGTGCCGAAGCATGACTGCTGTGTGGGTATGCTCGAACCACACGTGCCCGGGTACTGGGTCAGAATTTTGAAATAATTGCTCTGCGAAAGATCAGTGAAGAAACGTTGCATTAGCGTTTCATAATTCCCGACACCGGGAGGAGTGAGATTGGAATTCGTGTCGTAGACGGAACCCGTAGGCAGCCAAAATATCAAAAAGACGCTAGTTGGCGCCTGCATAACGGGCCCGCCTTGATCTGGAATGGCAAGTTGCGCGCCGAGACGGCTAGCACAAGCGCAAAGCGCCAACAAGACCAGCATTGCCATGAACATTGCGCGCACGGCGGACTGGGTAATCGTGACTGGAGAAGGTGTTTGTCTGATGGCGACCATCATGTCTCCTTTCCAAATCGACACTCCAGACGAGCGATAGATATGCACTACTGCTCGTCACTGTGGGCAAGATTGAACTGCCGTCTCATTTTGTCGAGCAGGGAAATCATTTCCGTTTTCGGGTGTCCGTCGCTGCCACGAATTGTGTTTTCTGATGTGAGCGTCAGGATTCCGAAGCGAATTGCGGTCGCAAAGAGCGGGCGTGAGGCCACTGGCAGGTCTCCAGCATCTTTGACTTGAGCGAGGACATCCTCAGACTCAGACTTGCCCAAAAGTTGCATTCTCCCGTTGGCGAGAACAATGCGAACTAGCGTGATCGTGGAAATGGCGCGAGTCACAGGCTGATCCGGGAAAAAATTCAAGTTGAGCTGACAGCCGGGGCAGAGCACCTGTGAATTCATAAAGGGTGCGACAG
>DASZAE010000455.1:0-9011 GCA_035945515.1 Terriglobia bacterium | reverse complement strand
GGAGCAATAAGATCGCTCCAAAACCTTGACATGGAGCGCAATCAACGCCACAATCAAGGGCTGTGCCGCGGTAGCTCAGGTGGTAGAGCGCAGCCCTGAAAAGGCTGGCGTCGGCGGTTCAACTCCGTCCCGCGGCACCATGAAATCAAGGGCTTGCTCAAACGCGAACCCACTTTCATTCCATTTTATTCCAAAATTTCGGCACATAGAGACTCCTCGATGAAACGCGTGCTCAGTTTTTGCGGTCGGCTGCGTTCGATTTCAGCTTAGATCCCCATGTGAAGCGGACTTCAAAGCGGCCATCTCTTTCCTTGCAGTAACTATATTATGATGATATACATGTACTTACCAGGTTGAATCAGGCGGACATGGAAGCGGACATAAAAGTGGACGTAGCAGCAGATCGAGATGAAAACGTCGCCCTCATGGAACCGCTACTCTTCGAGGACGGCTCCAGACATCGGGGCGCGCTGACCGACCTCGCGCTCGACCTTACCCAGAAATCCGCGGGCTTCCGCCGGAGCCTTCCCCCTTCCATGCTCACCTCGCTTGCCGACTTGGTGCGGGCGATGAACTGCTACTACTCCAATCTGATCGAGGGACACGATACACACCCCGTGGACATCGAGCGGGCGCTCAAGAATAACTACAGCCAGGACGCCCGCAAGCGCGACCTGCAGCTCGAAGCCAAGGCGCACATCGCTGTGCAGAAATGGATCGATGGCGGGGAACTTAAGGGCGGGGTCGCTCTCAAAGCGGAAGGAATTTGTGAAATTCACCGGCGCTTCTGCGATTTGCTCCCTGAAGATCTGCTCTGGGTTGAAGACCCGGTAACTAAAGAAAAACTGCGATTGGCGCCCGGCGAATTGCGCAAGCGCGACGTGAAGGTCGGAAACCACATTGCCATCAGCCCGGGCGCCCTGCACCGTTTCCTCGATCGCTTCACGCGCGTTTTCGGGGACCTCGGCAAGACCGAGTCCATTATTTCCACGGCGGCGGCCCACCATCGCCTGTTATGGATACATCCGTTTATTGACGGCAACGGCCGCGTAGCGCGGCTGATGTCACATGCCCGGATGCTGGACATGCTTGATACCGGCGCTGTCTGGTCAATTGCGCGCGGGCTTGCCCGCAGGGTAACCGAATACAAAGCACTCCTCTCCAACTGCGATCTGCCGCGCCGCAATGACCTTGATGGCCGGGGAACGTTAAGCGAGGAGGCACTCGCTGAGTTCACACGGTTCTTTCTTAGTGTCTGCATTGATCAAGTGGATTTCATGGAGAGCCTGGTTCAGCCCGATCACCTCCGCACCCGCATATTGCTCTGGGTGGAAGAGGAAATCCGCCTCGGCCACCTGCCCCCAAAGTCTGGCGGCATCCTTGAAGCGGTGCTCTATCGTGGCGAGTTGCCCCGTGCCGACGCGGATACCGTGCTAGGCACCAGCAAACGGCAGGCTCGCCGTGTTGTATCCGCCCTTCTCGAAAAAGAAGTGCTCGTATCCGATAGCCCGCGCGCACCGCTTCGTCTTGCCTTTCCGGTAACTTTGGCCACGCGCTGGATGCCCGGACTATTTCCTGAAAGGCCTCAGTAACTACCGCTATTTCGCGAGATCAACACCCCAACATCAAATACGCGTCCATACACAAATATTGCTTGTCTCTCGACTCTTCTCCCTTGACTCTGTGTGTTGGGATTCTTCGCTTTCTCAGAATGACATCTGAGAAATTTGAGCACACGCCTAGATGCTATACGTAACGCCATAAGTCGGCGGCGCCTGATTCTGTAGCGGCGGCCTCTGGCCGCCGGTCTTTACTATTAAAATCCGGCGGCCAGAGGCCGCCGCTACAGCCAATGACCGTCGCTGACTTATGACGCTCTGTATAGATACACCAAAAATAATATCAGTATTGCAGTTCGGCGAAGCCCTCACGGATTCCGGTGTTGCTATTGTCGACTAAGAAGATTTGTGACGGCGACACCACATACATGAGGAAGCTCGAGGTTCCAAGGGACGCGCTCGGATGCCCCGTATTATCGGGCCCGTATTTCCCGGTGACCGGAACGCCCGGCGTGAGTTGGCCCGCCGTATCGACATCCTCGGTGGCGGACAAATTGCCGTTTCCATCTGCGGTAATCTGTCCCACGTCGGTCAAAGGCCCCAGCAACTTAAACTGCGCGCCTTGCAGAGAAAAACCGTAGCGGCCGTTAAGCGACGCGTGGGAAAACAAGGTGCTCTGCTGGGCGATCATCGAGCCGAGGGTTACGGGCGAACCCGAAGCAAGCGTTTCCATGATGATCCCGGACGAGGAGCTCACCATGTAGAACGTGGCGGTGAAACTGATCGGCGCGCCGGCAATATTCACCGTCAGGGTTCCGGTGCCGCGCCCGTTTGCGGCAATTGTATATTGGCCGGTTAGCGGAAGCCCCTCAAGCCCGACATTGCCCACAATCTGGTCTTCCGTGCTACTCGACTTGAAATTGCCCGAGCCATCCGCCACAAGCGAGCCGGCCGCAACCGACGGAACTCCGTTTTTTCCTCCGGCCTGCCCGGCGAGCACTTCCGAAGCGAAATAGAAGAAGAAATTGCCCGAAAGCGAGGCATTGGAGAATGCCGATGTGGTCTGCTTGTAAGAGATACCTCCTACGGGCTCTGCCGCATCGGTGTTAACGTAATCCACCTGATTGGCAGAGATAACGTAAAAGGCGTAATTCGCAGTTCCGGCAGCGTCAGTGAAGCTTGCCGTCCCGCGGCCGCTGCTCGCTATGGTGTATGTCCCTGTGAAGGGCTGGCTGGCGTAAACTGTCCCATTGTCGTTGATATCCTCGACACCCGACTTGATACCTCCCGCGCCATCCGCCGTAAGCTGCCCTGCTGAGGCCACAGGATTTCCGGCGGTGTCGCTTCCGGTAAATCCAAAAACGTAGCCGCCTTGCAAAGCGGAGTTGGAGAAGGCCGTTGTATCCTGGCGGTCAAACGTGCCCGCAATAGTCGCCGTGCCGTCAAACTCGGTAATCAGCCCGTGCTGGGTTGAAACCATGACGAATTTGAAGGTGAACGTGCCCTGTGAATTCGTGATCATAGCTGTGCCGCGGCCATCGGCTCCAATGGAGTACGTTCCGGTAAAAGCAGCATTCGTGAGCAGATGAGTGGGCGAATTCAGGTCCTCGAGTCCCGATTTCAAGTTTCCTTGGCCATCCGCAGTGAAGCTGCCTGCGACGGATTCAATCCCGCCTCCCGGCGCGCCGCCGTTCAAGGAGAACGCGTAAGAACCGTTCAAAGACGCATTGGCGATGGAGATCGTGGCCGTGGTCGACGCCGACTTGCTGCTATCCGCCACCGACGCCGCTGCAATCGTTACCGTGCCGCCCGCCGGAGGAAATGCAGGAGCAGTGTAAAGCCCCTTGGCCGTGATCGTGCCGCTCGTTGAGTTGCCGCCCGCCGTGCCATTCACGCTCCAGGTAACGCCAAGGCTTCCCGGATCGCCGCTTGTCGTAGCGGCGAACTGCTCTGTTCCCCCTGCGGGAACCGTAGGATTGGCTGGGCTTACCGGCGAGACGCTGACGATTGAGGTGACGGTGACAGTGGCTGAAGAAGTCTTGGTGGTATCCGCCTGCGAAACTGCGGTTACAGTGACTTGAGCCGGACTTGGAAGCGCGTTGGGAGCAGTATAAAGGCCCGAAGTGGAGATGGTCCCGACTTGTGAACTTCCGCCGGTCGTACTATTCACCTGCCAGGTGACGGCAGTGTTAGAGCTATTGGATACGGTAGCCGTAAACTGCTGTGTCTGACCCAGCGAAAGGCTGGCCGAAGCAGGGCTGGTGGAGATTGCAACAGGCTGCTGCTGGGGAGGAGGCGTATTAGAAGAACTACTCCCGCCGCCTCCACCGCAATGCGTAAGAGTGATCACGGCAAGTGCTGCCGCGAGGTATGCGAGCGTGCCGTGGAGCCTATGGATTTTTAACAATCTCCCCTCCGCGCGCAGAAGCGCAGAACCCATTTGCCATGCAGTATAACAGCATCCCGCGCCCTGTCAGCCGCTACATTCGTCCTAGTACCGGCGGGCTATTGAGTCTGCGTGGGCAACTGTGCTTATTGAGGATTACAAATTATAGTGACGACTGTTGTAGCGGCGGCCTCTGGCCGCCGGCCGGTACTTAAAACGGCGGCGCTCAGAGAGCGCCGCTACAGAAAAAATTGTCACTACAATTAGTAATCCTCAATAGTGTTGCGGTCCTTGACCGCTGTTACGCCCCCCGCGGCCTGCCCCTCCCAGGAGGGGGTAGGGAGAGGATCAGGATTAAATCCCTCTTCCATGGAAAGAAGGAAATCCTACAGGCGCGCTTAGGGGCCCTGCAGAGACAAGTTGAAAATGTAGAGGTGCGGCGGCCTTCGAACTCCGCTCTTTCTAAAATCAGCGGCAGGTCGACGCTACACCGTGCGGCATCGTGAACTCGCGCCGCGATTGCCGCACGGCCGTGCTTTTATTGCGCCAACAAAATACCGCGCCGCCGCAAAAACACTAAAGCGCAGCCAAATAGCAAGAAGTCCGCGCCCAGGATGGCAATAAACGACGGTTCGGAAGCGTTATAGGTCATGAATTCTTGCGGCGGAGCGCCCGGACATGCAGAAGAAGGATATCCGGGGCAACTCGCATCCGAAGGGCTCACGGGCGTATAGATCGTGAAATCTGAAAAGTTAACTTGGGCAAGGTTGCTAGGACTCGCCGCCGCGGCGAGCCATGCGTTCACATTGCTGACATCAGTTGCGCTCAGGCCCGCAAGAGCGTTGCTATCAAAGAGGTCCCAGATAGCAAATGAAATGTCGCCCACCGTGCCAGAGTTCGAGGCGTTGGCCGGCAGCATCATCTGCTGAACCAGATACGCTGCCTCCTCGTAAAGCTGCGTAGAATTGCTCTGCGAATACCACTTTGTCCCGCTTAAATCGGAGAACGTGTTGACCGTGGCGGTCCATGTCTCAGGAACATACGACTGATCTGCAAAATCATCGCAAATGACCGGAGTGGAAACGCCGTTAATTGTTGCCGTATACGCGCCCACATAGACGCCGTTGAGCACGTTGGTTCCGGTAACAGACGAACCCGGACTGGTTAAATCCATGCTCGCGGTGGTCGCAAACGCGCCGTGCGCGCTCGAAAAGCAGAAACATGCCGTCACAAGGGCGGCAAGAAGCCATTGCTTCGTTCTCATTTTCCCCTCGCTCTTGGGTACCCGCGCATCGAGTCTTTGCGGCGAATTCCCTAAACGCCTGAAAACTCGATGCGCCCCCCAATAGATGCGTAGATTTAAATCCTGGATTACTATTGATCCTGTCTGATGCAGTGTCAATGGAACCTAAGGACAGGTGTCCAGGCGTTTGTTATACAGTAAGGCAAACCCATGAAATTGCTTCCAATACTATTCTTGGCCCCAAGTTTTCTTCTCGCTACCCTTGCATCCGGCCAAACCGGTCCCGAAACTGCTAACGCCATTATTTACAATAGAAATGGAGAAAGAATCGGCGCTGCAACCTTTACCGCAGTACGGGGAGCAGGGGTCAAAATCGGCCTGGACGTCCACGGCTTGCCACCCGGACTGCACGGCTTCCACATCCACTCGAAAGGCCAGTGTGTGCCGCCGGAATTTGACTCAGCGGGCCCCCACTTCAATCCGCAGCACAAGCAGCACGGGCTAAGAAATCCGCAAGGTCCGCACGCAGGGGACTTGGGAAACCTACAGGTCGGAACAAACGGCCAAGCCCACGTTGTGATTCTCGACCCCAGACTATCTTTGGCCAGCGGAAACCTCAACTCAATCCTTCGCCCGGGAGGCGTGTCCCTTGTGATCCATGCCCGGCCGGATGACGAAATGTCTGACCCTTCCGGCAATTCCGGTGTGCGGATCGCCTGCGGGGTCATTTCGACCGCCCGTTAATCTCCGCGAATAAAAAGATTATGATTCTCATGCTTGATCCGGCAGCCACGGTGCAAGAGACTCGACTGACATCAAAAGCCCCCACGCAAAGGCGCAAAAGACCGCTAAGGCCCGCAAAAGAATGTGGTTTGCCTCCGCGCTTCCTTTGCGTATTGGCGTCTTTGCGAGAGGCCGTTCATTTTTTCACGCGTTCTCACGCCCGAGGCCAGTTTGCCGGATCAACACTGATAATCATGTAAAAAGAATTGCTTATGGTACCTTCGTCCGATTGACAGACAGAGCACGGGACTTTATATCTGATAGTGCATCAAAAGGATTTTCAGAAGGGCGATTTATGAAACAGAAACGTATAGTATTCATACTGGTTTTTGCTTTGGCGTGCATTTCGGCAAACGCATTGGGCAATAACGTCACGACCGACTGGAGCGTGGGTTACGGCGGAATAGTCAGCTTTGACGGGAATGCAACGCTTTTGGGCGCGGGGCTTCCCGTTTCCTCTATCCTCGGTGTTGGGACGCCAATCAACGCAGCTTCTTCGCTGAATATCACGGCAGGCACTTTGTCATTCGTCGATTCCAGCTATCTTGGGAATTTGATATGGGGGCAGGGAGCGCCCGGCACTCTGAACGTGACGGGGTGCATTGCCGGCTTGACCAGCGCGGCGTGCAACGGGTTAAACAATGTCACGCTCTTGACGGATGACTTCCAAAACGTCGCCGTCACGCCACTCAGTGGAACATCGTTTCAGGTGACCTTCGGACAGATTCAGGGCAGCATCAATTCCAACGTGGCAAATTACTTTGGCATCAGCAGCACATTGACGGCGTCCAGCCTGCAGCTCACACTGAACACTATTCTTGGCTCGACGCATGGAGCGTTCATCAGCGCCAACATGGGCGGCACGATCAATGCGGATCCGCCCACATCAGCGGCGGAAAACTGGAACTTGGTCACGTCGTTTCTGTTCCTGGCTTTCGCCGGCGCAGTTTTTGCACTATTAGCCCGCGCTCGTATCCTGCGCGTGGTCGAAATGGCTTAAATTTGGGCTTACACTCCGTGGGAACCCCCTCAGCAAAGGGAAGCGTTGCAGGTGCGCTTCCCTTTCTTTTTACCTGCCCTCCATCTCCCGCCACCGCTACTGTCCCGGTTCGCCGCTAAACTTCAAAAATTTTTAGCTCAAGCCAAGAATTCGCCAGGTTTGCTTTTTTGGGGGCTTTTGCGTCTGCTCTGGCTGAGCACAGGAACGGTCCGAATGAACCGCCGAAGGGATTGCTGCGCCCGCTGCGCCATGCGCGCCGGGTTGGCCATTGGGTTTCTGGTCCGGTTGGTTCCCTGCCCTCCCGTCGAGCGTCCGCAGCGATTCAAGCTCTCGCGCCAGGAGTTCGCGCACCGTCTTCTGGAAATTCGCGGCCAATTGCTGGGCCGTATTTTCTTCAAAGGCTTGGAGTGTTGCCCGTAACCGCGCATCGAAGCGGGTGAACATCGGGGCCGAGTTGGTTTGGAGAGCTTCCACCGCAGTAGAGAGTTCGGCCTCTTCTTTTTCCGTGTGAAGATCAGCGGCTTCACCTCCCGTCGCCGCTGTGCCGGTTGCGGCCGGGCCGCGCTCGGGGCGCGGTTTCAGAGTGGCCAATTCTACCAATCCGGCCTGCAGGCTGTGCCGAGTCGTCATCTTGATCTCTTCTTCGAGTAATCGAATTGCCTGGCTCGCCATCACTCCTGCGCATTTTTGCAGTGCCCTCTCGATATCCGCCATGAAACCCACGAGCATTTCATCGGCAAGACCCTTGAGCCGACGCCGAACATCGCTTATGGCTTCCTCAGCCAGCATCGCCAACCTTTCTTGGGCTTCCTGAATCGGATCCACGCGAAGAGCGGTTCGCGTGTCGTTAGAGATCGACAGCGAGCCCCTATTTTGCCCTTCGGGTGTTTCCGTCCCGGTGTTCCCTGTACCCGGCTCTCCATGGATGACGGGCCGTTGTTCTTCGGCGAGGGCTAGGTTCTCCAGCTTATTTAGTCTCTCTTCGAGAAAATCAAATCGGTTAGTCAAATGCTTATCCTTCAGCAACTTATTATGACTTAAGCAATTCCGTTGGCGTTGTGCGCAGATAGGATCAAAAACGCCTCAAAATAATGGAAGTGGGCAACTCTTACCCGCTCTAGGTAAGAATTACAATCTAACCATCCGGTAGGGTTTGTATAAGTGTTTTAATTTTAATATGTTAATATTTTTAGGCGCATGGAAGGTAACTTGCTAGTAGCTGGTGTTTTAGTACCCAGGGGTTGATAAGAAGAAAAATCAGGTTTTTACCCTAGCATTTCATGCTTTTTGTTCAGCAAGGCAATCGAGGAGCACTTTCGATTGCACCCAGTGGTTGCTGAAAAGGCAAACTACTCCTGTTCAACTGCGCGAAGCCTTTTGGCTCTCGCATTTAAATCAAGAATGAGGAACCCCGTTTCCTCACTTCGCGCAGAATCTCACACTGCAAGCTTTTTCATCGGCCTTCACAATTAAAGCTGCACTACAACAAACCCAAAGCGCCATGACGCCTGAGGTATAAGCGAAGCACGCTTAACTTGGGCGCTCCATAACCTGCCGCTTTTGAGGCGAGTTGCGTTTCGCGGATGTGCTTGACTTGGTGTCTCTTAGCACCGATCTGGAGGGGTCAAAGGCAACCACGGCGTGGCATTCCTGCGCGTTTGGAAGCCCAGCAAATCTGCTCCTTGGAACAGGTGCGTCAATGGCTCAAACTGATCAAGCTAGCTGGGCGGCATACGCGGCTCATATCGTCGCCTCTTCTTTTCGATTACGGAACCAACACAAGAAGACGCGATCTCTCCGAATTCTGGTTCTTCTATCGCTCGGCAGCCTGGTTGCGCCCGCAACTGCCTGGTGTAGCAGCACTCTCTGGGGCAACGCAACGCCTGCTTCCATATCGACCGATCCCAATGCCTACGAGCTTGGCGTCAATTTCTACGCCGATCAATCCGGTTTCATTACCGCTATTCGCTTTTATAAGGGATCGGGCAACACCGGCACTCATATCGGCCACCTTTGGGACAACCACGGCAACCTACTCTC
>DASZAE010000454.1:0-17283 GCA_035945515.1 Terriglobia bacterium | reverse complement strand
CGCGGCATGGCAGCATTCGAGGAGATAGGAGCGGTCGGTGCGTCCGGCGTCTTCCGGCGAAAATTCGATGTCGTCACAATAAGACTTCGCGTGGCCCACCGCCCAGCTAATCTGCTTCAACACTTCTTCGCGCGTTTTCCGAAGCTTATATTTCAGATGGATGTCAGAGGTTGCCAGAAAAATGTGAATGCGCGGCCGTGCTGCGCCCTTGAGCGCCTCCCAGGCGCGGTCGATATCGAGCTGGCTGGCGCGCGCCAGAGCGGCAATCACAGGCCTGCGAATTTCCGCCGCAACTTCCTTGACCGCCTCAAAATCGCCCTGCGAGGCAATGGGAAAGCCCGCTTCGAGAATGTCCACGCCCAAAAGATCAAGCTGGCGGCCCATCTCCAGCTTTTCTTTCAGATTCATGCTACAGCCGGGCGATTGTTCGCCATCGCGCAACGTCGTGTCAAATATGAAAACCTGCTCTGGCATTTTTCCTCCCGTCTCAATGCGGGATGCTATCGCGCTCGCCTACGCGCCACATCTTATCTCGATTTTTGCGCGGTAGGAAGCGCGTTACCACTTCCGTCCATTAATTATAACCGAAGCCTTATCCCGCTCGCCCGCCTCCGGCTCAGTGGAATGCAATGGAGCCAGAGCCACAACTGTTAATCGCGGCGGGGCGGCATCAACAGGGTCAGGGCGCCCGGGGCCACAGTAAATGTCGCGGGCAAGGTTCCGGCAACCTCTCCGTCAAGCTCGAAAAAAATCCGCGCACTAGGCTGCGCCGGACGGAACGCCACTTGGCGGACCTCGATCAAGTCCGTGTCGCGCAACCGCTGGCGCGCGAGCACCGCTGCCCCATAGAGAAAGTAACGAAAGCGACTCCTGCTCTTAAAGAGGGAAAGCCCAAAGATTTGGTTGGTGATCGACTGGTTCGGAGCGGTCCGAAACCATCCCGCATAACGGCTAGCACGTTGGACGATGGCAAACGTCGCCTCAAATTCCTTGCGGTCCGTCTGGCAGACAATCGGATGGAATCCATAGCGCAACACCTGGCGGATGCCTTCGATGACGTAGGCCGCCACGCCGAGCGACATCTTAAACTGCAATCCGAGATGATGAATCACATAAGCGTCAAATCCCACGCCCGCTACGCTGAGAAAATAGCGATCAACTATTTCCGCGCTCTTTGAGGGCAATACCGGCTGCCCCGTAACATGACCAAGCGCAATCCGCTGAGGAAGCCAGCCTGGAAGCTTGCGCGCCGCTTGCACCGGATCATGAGGAAGACCTAGCTCTTTGGCAATGATGTTCGCCGTGCCGCCCGGCAAGATGCCTAGGGGAACGCTCGCGTGGGCAAGGCCGTTGATCACCTCGTAGATCGTTCCGTCGCCGCCGCAGGCAATCACCAAGTCACTGCTCGAGGCGGCAGCCTCGCGCGCGAGCTCCGTAGCCGCTCCTGGACCGCCGGTGCGCGCCATTTTGACGGCGATCCCTGATTCACCCAGCACGACGCGCGCCTGTTGCATTTGCCGTTCGCGCCGGAGCGGATTTCTACCGGCGACTGGATTGTAGATGAGCGTGGCCTGCTTCAAGGAGGGCCTTTTGGCACAGGTTTCGAACGTCCGCTGCATTCTGACGAATCGATTTCAAACGGCTGTTAGGGCGACACCGTCACATCCATGCCGCTGACTACCTTGCGGGCGGTCATCTGGCCTGTTTTCTTATCGGTCTTGACATCGATATAGACCATCTCGCCTGTTTTTAGCTGCGCAAAAGAACTTTTCTTCTTATCCCGCACGTACTTCGTCTTTTTCGTTAGGCGGACGGTCTGTGGCACGCCGACTTTTGTCTTGCTCAGAACCAACGCATCCGGCTCGATCTTGGCGATGACACCGTAGAAGTAATCCTGATAATTCATTCCGAAGACGCTGGGATCGCCAAATCGCGCGTTGTTGGGAGCTGTTCGCTCTCCGGCGTTTTCCCCTGTCTGTTGCGCCCGCGCCGGCAAAACCAGCCACACAACGAAAGAAACTGCAAGAAGTGCCGCCAATATAATGCGTTTCATATGAATACCCCCACGCTCCATTATGCTTCAGCAGAGGCGTTAAAGAATGACTTCGGCCCTCTCAAAAGTTAGTTCTGAAATATATGCCTGTCAAGAAGCTCGCCACGGCGTGAAAACGCGCTTACGGCGCTATCTGCCGGGATGCACTCGACTGATAAAGAGTGAGGCGGAGCGCCGCGAAGGGCTGGGTTTGAGCCTTCCGCTTATGCCATAATTCTAGCGTGGCGACGGCTCAGACCAGCGAGCCGTGCCCTTGTCTGGTTGATTTCCGGTTTTTATGTCAAAAATCTGGGAATTTTGCCCTGATTTCGGAGGTTTTGGACAGCCCCCAAATTCGCAATGCGCGCGAGGTAACTTTGTCCGTTGAGAAGGAAATCGAAAAGCTGCGGGATGAAATCCGGCGCCACGAGCACCGCTACTATGTGCTGGACGATCCGGAAATCTCAGACCGCGAGTTTGACCAACTTATGCGCCGGCTGCAGGAACTCGAGCAGGAGCATCCTGCGCTGGTCAAAGCCGACTCTCCAACCCAGCGCGTGGGCGGCGAAGCGGCGGCTACCCTACCGAAGGCTCGCCACACGGTTCCCATGATGAGCCTGGATAACACCTATTCCATCGACGAGCTGCGCGACTTCGACCGCCGCGTGCGCCAGCTTTCTGGCCTAAGTCAGGTGGAATACATGGCGGAATTAAAGCTCGACGGCCTTTCGATGGCGCTGACCTATGAGAATGGCGAGCTGGTTCGCGGCGTGACGCGCGGAAATGGAATCGAAGGCGAAGATGTCACGCCCAACGTAAAGACCATCGGATCGGTCCCGCTCAGAATCGACTCCCGGAAGCTCCGCGCGCTAGAGAATCCCCGAAGTTTTGAGGTTCGCGGCGAAGTCATTATGCCGCAGAAAGCTTTTGAAAGGCTGAACGCGCAGCGCGAGGCGGCGGGCGAGCCAAAGTTCGCCAACCCGCGCAATTCCGCCGCCGGGACCATGCGCCTGCTCGATTCAAGAATCGTGGCGCAGCGCAAGCTCGATATGTACCACTATTATCTTCTGGTTGAGGGCCACGCGCCAACCGCCAAGCACTCGGAGGCGCTCGATGCGCTTGAAAAAATGGGGTTCAAAGTGAACCGCAACCGGCGCGTTTGCCCTTCGTTTGAAGACGTGCTCGCCTTCATTCAGGAGTGGGAGGGCAAGCGCGATAGCCTCGGCTACGAAATCGATGGAATTGTGGTAAAGGTGAACGAAACGCGGCTGTGGCGGGTGCTCGGCAGCACCGCCAAGTCCCCCCGCTGGGCGATTGCGTACAAATATCCCGCGCGTCAGGCGACCACAGTGGTGAAAGACATCCGTTTTCAAGTGGGCCGCACGGGCATCCTTACGCCCGTCGCCGATCTTGAACCGGTGGATATCGGCGGCGTTACCGTCAGCCACTCAACGCTGCACAACATGGATGAGATCGAGCGCCTGGAGTTGCGCATTGGGGATACAATCCTCCTCCAGCGGGCCGGCGAAGTCATTCCGCAAGTGGTTAAGGTGATGAAGCATGCGGAGAGCGGGCGCGCGCTTCAAACGCCGCGCGAATGCCCGGTATGTGGAGGAAGAGTGCTGCGCGCGGAAGGCGAAGTGGCTTACCGCTGCGTGAACGCCGCGTGCCCCGCGCAACTCAAGGAATCCCTGCTACATTTCGCCGGGCGGCGCGCGATGGATATCGACGGTCTGGGGGAAGCTTTGGTGGACCAACTCGTCGACGGAGGCAGGGTGAAAGACGCAGCGGACCTTTATGCTCTCACCGCAGAGCATCTCGCGGGCCTTGAGCGCATGGGAAAGAAGTCCGCTTCCAACCTGGTTGAGGAGATGAATGCGAGCAAAAAAGCGCCGCTCGCGCGCGTAATTTTTGCGATTGGCATTCCTTTTGTGGGCGAGCGCACCGCGCAATTACTCGCGGCCCATTTCGAATCGCTCGACCGTCTCGAGAAAGCCAGCGAAGCCGAACTGGATGAAGTGCGCGAGATCGGCCCCAAGACGGCGCAGGGCATCGCGGGCTTTTTTGCGGAGGAGCGCAACCGGCTGCTGCTGGAAAAATTGCGCGCGGCGGGCCTTCAGTTTGAAGCAGAATTGCAGACGAAGACAGGCCCACGGCCGCTCGCTGGCAAAGTCTTCGTCCTGACCGGAACCCTTCCGCGCCATTCGCGCGAAGACGCAACGCAAATGATTGAGGAAGCCGGAGGCCGCGTTACCGGGTCGGTCAGCAAAAAAACCGATTACGTGGTTGCGGGCGCCGAACCTGGATCGAAACTCGAAAAGGCGCGAACGCTGGGCGTGAAAATCATCGGCGAAGAGGAGTTGGCGCGGTTGATACGCTGAGATCGGGCCTTGGAGCGCGCAAGCGTGCTTGCGCTGTTATTGAGGATTACAAATTATAGTGACGACAAATGTTGTAGCGGCGGCCTCTGGCCGCCGGTTTTTCGGCGCTCAGAGAGCGCCGCTACAGAAACAATTGTCACTATAATTTGTAATCCTCAATAAAAGCGGCAGTGAGCTTCTCGCACTCCAAACATCACGCAGATGGAAGGACAAAATAAAATGTCTCTTGTTGAGCAAGTGGAAAAGGACTTAATTTCAGCTATGAAAGCACAGGAAACACTTCGCCTGAGCGTTCTTCGAATGATGAAAACGGCCCTGAAACTCAAGCAGGTTGAGAGCGGCCAGGCATTGCCGGATGAGGAAGCACGCGCCGTACTGCGCACGTTGATGAAACAACGCCGCGATTCCGCCGAGGCTTTTCACGGCGCGGGGCGCGCGGATTTGGCGGAGAAAGAATTGGCCGAAATGAAGATCCTTGAAAGCTATTTGCCTGCAGCAGCAACTGAAGATGATCTGGATGCCGCGGTTTCGGCAGGCATCGCGGAAACAGGCGCGGCTTCGGTGAAGGATTTAGGGAAAGTGATGAAGGTAGCGATGTCCAAATTGTCGGGAAAAACAGTGGATGGAAAACGGCTGAGTGAAAAGATCCGCGCGAAACTTGGAGCCTGACTTCGAAGGCAGCTCGAATACATTCTCTTATGGTAGGCTTCAGAAATGGTCCGTTACCGCGAATATGAAATAACTTTCTTCCCTCCGCTGACGCCGATGGTCCGGCTGCTGCTCGTCGTCACCGGCGCGGCCTTCGTCCTCACCTATTTTCCCCTGAAAATTGCCGGCTGGCGGCTGCCGTTCGAACTGTTCGGCCTTACGCCCTACGCGGTCACGCACGCTTTATACGTGTGGCAGCCCGTCACCTACCTTTTTTTGCACGCGGGATTTTTCCACATCATTTTCAATCTCTACGTGCTTTGGGTTTTTGGGCCGGACGTAGAAAGCGCGTGGGGCGGCAAGCAATTCCTCTTCTATTACTTTTTGACGGGCGTGGGCGCCGGCATCGTTGACGTGCTGATGGGGCCCAGCAGTCTGACGATGACCATTGGCTGCTCTGGGGCGCTGTTTGGCCTCATGTTGGCTTACGGAGTTTTGTTCCCAAACCGCATCATCTATTACCTCATCATTCCCATGAAAGCGAAGTGGTTTGTAGTGATCATGGGCGTGATTGAATTTGTGGACCTGCTTGGAGCGCATAACTCGGGTGTCAGCTACATTGCCCATTTGAGCGGCCTTTTGATCGGATACCTCTACCTTCGCGGACCGGGTCTTTCACCGCGCCTGCGCCTTCGCTATGACGATTGGCGCCGGGCCAAGTTGAGAAAACAATTTGAAGTTTACATGCGCGATCAAAATGAGAAAAAAAAGAAAGGCCCGGACCGTTGGATCAATTGAGGGGAAAATCTGCGCGACAACTATGCTGCAATGATGGCCACGTATGAGCTTCGACTGCTGGCCTATACTTTACTTTTAAGGCCGGCGGCCAGACGCCACTGCTACAAGGGCTTCTACCGCTGCGCGCGCCCAACGGGCTTTCCGGCGTGTATAATAGGCACTGCCCTTTCCGCAAGAAGCGGCTTGGGTTCAATCAGTTCGAGGCTCACGAAAGCGCAGGTTATTCTTGAAACGGCGGCTCAAAGTCAGTCGCTCATTCCGTGATCCCCGCAGGTTACAATCCCATGACGATTGAACGACGCCGCTCAGACCGCCTGACGCTGACACTTCCGCTGCTCATCCGCGGCGTTGACGAGAAGGGCGTGGAATTTGAGTGCGAGGCGCAGACCATCAACGTCAACCGCGACGGGGCGCGCATTCGCATTCCCAGATTTCTGCCAAGCGGGCAGCAGGTAAAGGTCGTCAATAAACTTAGCCGCAAGGAAGCCATATTCCGCGTGGCCGGACCGCTCGCGCCGCTCACCGAAAAGGGCGGCGAGTTTGGGTTTATGGGTCCCATTTCGCTTGAAAATCAACGAAAAGGCGAGACGGGAAAAATCAGCCTTGATTCAAGCTCGAGCTTGTGGGGCATCCGCTTTCCGCCCCTGGTCGCTGGCGAGGACTCCACTCCCAAGGCGCTCCTGGCGTGCCGGAAATGCAAAACGGTCGAGCTGATTCATACAAGCATGATCGAGATTGAAGTTCTCGAAACGGCGGGCATCCTTGCCCGCCAATGCGTAAAGTGCGAGTCGCAGACGCCGTGGGGCTATGCGGAAAGCGAGCTGGAAACCGCCGCTTCGCCGGGTGAAGCGCCAATCCCCCCCGGTGCTACCGGCGCTGAGCGCCGCAGGCATCGCCGCGTGGTGCTGCAAATGCCAATTCTTATCCGCGACTACTTTGGCAGCGTAGAAGTGACGAAGAGCGAGAATGTTTCGAAGGGTGGAGTGGGCTTCGCCAGCGAAAAAATTTATCAGCTCGGCGAAGGGGTGATGATTGCCTGCCCCTACGATAAAGCAAGCCAAAATATCGAAGTTCCAGGACACATCGCTTCGCGGCGCGAAATCAGTGGAACCAATCGCAAGATTTATGGAGTGCGCTACAAAAGCAAAGCGTGATCCCTGAAAGATATCCTTGCCGCTTCCGTCCGGCCGCTGACTCCCCATGTTTTCTGAGCGAACCAACTGGCCCATTGAGGTTAATGACCTGACGCGGGTTCTTCAGGAGCGGCGCAGCCAGGGCCTGCCGATTACGGACCTTACCGAATCCAACCCCACGCGCTCCGGCTTTAAATACGGCGGGCGGGTCCTCGAAGCTTTTTCGAATCCGGGCGCCCTTGAGTATGCTCCGGACCCGCATGGTCTTATGTCTGCGCGTGAAGCGGTGGTTGAATATTACGCCGCGCGCGGAGCAACAATAGCACCGAAACAAATATTTTTGACTTCGAGCACCAGCGAGGCCTACTCGTACATCTTCCGGCTGCTGGGCAATCCGGGCGACGAGGTGTTGGTTCCGCGTCCAGGCTATCCATTGTTCGACTTTCTCACTCGTCTCAATGATCTTGAGGCTTCCGGTTATCCTCTGGTTTACGACAGAGGCTGGCGTATCGATTTGGCTGCTCTCGAACGCGCGGTGAGCGGCAGGACTCGGGCTATTCTTCTGGTTCATCCGAACAATCCTACTGGCTCTTACGTTCATCTGGACGAACTCGATTTCCTCATCTCTTGCTGCAAGAGAGCAGGGACAGCTTTAATCTCGGATGAGGTATTCGCTGATTACGCGCATCCGGCGGCAGGGGCGTCCCGCGCGCCCACGTTCGCGGGGGAAAAGAGCGTGCTCACCTTTACTCTGAGCGGAATTTCCAAGCTTTCTGCGCTGCCCCAGATGAAATGCGCATGGCTCGTGGTGAGTGGACCGGAGGATCTGACCGGGGACGCAATTGAGCGGCTGGAGACAATCGCGGACACCTATTTGTCGCTGAGCGCCCCGGTGGCTTGCGCATTGCCGGAGTTTCTAAAGTTGCGCCACGTCCTTCAGCCGCAAATCCACGAACGGCTTCGACTCAACCTTGCACGGCTCGACGCTGTGCTTGGCACGGGGCCAATTCGCAGGCTCAGCGTCGAAGCAGGCTGGTACGCAATTCTTCAAGCGCCTGGCATTCGAAGCGACGAAGAGTGGTGCGTGAGCCTGCTTCGTGAAGACGGAGTGCTGGTTCACCCCGGCCATTTCTACGACTTTGCGGAGGAAGGCTATGTTGTGGTGAGCTTGTTGCCGCCTCAAGAAACCTTCGGCGAGGGCGTCACAAAACTGCTCGCGCGCGTGAAGCGCGGCGCTTCAAAAACCAACGCGGTTAACCGCTCATGAGGAACCCACTTCGTATTTTATGCAGTAAGCCTTTACTCAGCGCCGTATTGCTCTTTTTTCCCTTTTTCCTCCCTTCCAGCCTTTATGGATACTCTGTGCTCAGCCATGAGGCTCTTGTAGACGCGGCGTGGAACCCGTTCATCGTGCCGCTGCTTCTCAAACGCTACCCTGGCGCCACGGCCGCGGAACTACGCGAGGCTCATGCGTATGCCTATGGCGGATCCGTGATTCAGGATATGGGCTACTATCCGTTTGGAAACCGATTCTTCAGCAACCTTGCCCATTACGTGCGCGGCGGCGATTTTATCGAGGCGCTTCTGCGCGACTCGCAAAATGTGAATGACTACGCCTTCGCTCTGGGCGCGCTCTCGCACTACGCAGCGGATAATAACGGACACCCCATCGCGGTGAACCTCTCGGTTCCCGATATGTATCCTAAATTGCGAAGGAAATACGGAAAGATTGTCACTTACGAAGACGATCCCAAGGCTCACATCATGGTCGAATTTTCATTCGATGTAGCCGAAATCGCCGGGGCAGGCTACTTACCGCGGACATACACCAATTTTATCGGTTTTGAAGTTCCAAAGCCGCTACTCGAGCAGGCTTTTCAGCAGACCTATGGCCTGAATTTTAAGGACCTCTTCCTCAGCGAAGACCTTGCCATCGGGACCTACCGGCGCGGAGCCAGCGAGATTGTGCCCCGTCTCACCCAAATAGCTTGGAAAGAAAAGAAGAGCGAAATCCGCAAAGCCGATCGCAAAGCGGCGCGTCGGCAGTTTGTCTACCGGCTTTCGCGTCGTAACTATGAGCGGCAATGGGGAAGCGATTATCGGATGCCTAAATTCTTCCTTCACCGATTGACCTATCGATGGGAATTTGGCGCGCGGCAAGCCCAGATGGGATTGCTTGCCAGAATCCTTGTATTTTTGTTCGAACTGTTGCCCAAGATAGGCCCGCTTCGGACGCTCGCTTTCAAGCCGCCCACGCCCCAGACGCAGAAGCTATTCGTCAAAAGCTTTAACGACGTGGTGTCTCGCTATGAAGCGATGCTGACCGCGGAAGGAGCGAACCGGCTCGACCTGGAGGAGAAGAACTTCGATACCGGAAAATCCACACAGGCAGGGGCTTATCAACTTGCGGATCAGACGTATGCTCAATTGCTGAATCGGCTGGCTTCCCAGCATTTTAAGGGAGTTACACCGGAGCTGCGCAACAACATCATGGCTTTTTACGCAAACCTTAATGCTCCGATCTCGACGAAAGAGAATCCAAAGAAATGGCAGGAGGTGCTGCAGGAGCTCACAGCATTGAAATCAGCTCCAATTACGGCCGCGATTGCAAAGTGATCAGAGCAACTCGGCCGGAGTGTACCCTGAAGCAATTTCCGGTCAGCGAAAAAGCAGAAAACGGGTGCGATTGGTTCGCCTATGTATCAAATGGAAAATATTGCGTGCTAAATGAACTTTTTGCGGCCTTTTCTCTTAGTAACGCTGTCTAATTCTTGGTGGCAGTAAGGGAATTATATGCAGACGGCTCTCCTTGAATCGAACGGGATCACATTAAACTTAGCCAAGGCACTGAATCTAAAATGGTTATCGTAGAAGAAATGAAAGGTGCGGGAGGACGGGATTCTGAAATCGCTCCGCATACCCGCTCCAGCCCCTAATTGGCATGATTGTTGCTATAATGAAATGAATAGGAGGGCAAGTATTCTTTAGATGTAGGTTGCCTTCCTCGTCCTGAATTAACGCAACAATTAAAACAGGATGGGCGCTTCGAGGATTAACCTAGGGGCGCGGTTAGAGGGTGTCAATATGCAACGATGGGTGATTGTTTTCATGTTATTCGCTCTACTTGTTGCGGTGGCCTGCGGGCTGGAGTTCGCCGTTCTATTTTCCGCAAAGGTGGAACAGATAGCTTTTCTGCTGGTGCCGCCCGTCTTCATGGTTGGCTCGTTCATTGGCTTAGCCAGTCTCAAGCAATCCTAAGGCACACTCAGAAGCCGGCCGCGCAATGTGTCATTTACATGACTAAGGCGCGTTTGCGATAGAGCCTAAGGAACGGGCGCAGCCCAAGCAGGCGCCCGGCCGGTTGTGTGATATTGAATGGGGACAAACAGCAATGCAAAAGGAGAAGCATCGAAAGGAACTGTCGCCTGGAAAGACCGGATCAGAGCCCTCAAAAATATTCCTCCTCTCCTCGGAATGGTCTGGCAAGCGGGTCCGGGCGTTGTCCTTGGAAGCGCCGCAGTACGAATCGCCGCAGGCGTAATCCCCGTCGCCACCATCTTCGTTCCCAACCTGATTATTCAAGACATTGTTAACCTGCTTGAACACAAAATACAGCGCCTGCCGCGCGACTTCTGGTGGCTTGTTGTTCTCGAGTTTGGGTTAGCTTCCCTAGGCGCAATTTTGGGCCGGGTGATGGATTATACGGATACTGTCCTCTCGGACCGTTATACGAAATATATCAGCGTGCGCGTGATCGAGCACGCGTCCCATCTCGACCTTGAACGCTACGAAGATCCTGATTTCTACGACAAGCTCGAGCGCGCCCGCGTGCAGGCCACCGACCGCCTTGCCACCATCCGGATGATGGGCCAGCTTCTGCAGCAAGTAGTTGCCACCGCGACGATGGTGGGCAGCATTCTCTTTTACGCTCCTATGCTTGTGCTGATTCTCATTGTCTCCGTCATCCCGACTTTTGCCGGAGAGACTCACTTTGCATTCCTGCATTACGCCTTGAACTTCAAGCAGACCCCCGCGCGCCGCCAGATGGATTATCTCCGGGTTGTTGGAGCCAGTAAAGAAAGCGCCAAGGAACTCAAGCTTTTTGGATTGGGCGGTTTTCTTACCGCCCGGTTTAAGAAGCTTTCCGACGAAGTTCTGGATGAAGATATCGGGCTGGCTACACGCAGATTCTGGGCGACTGCCGCTTTATCTCTGATCGGAACCGCCGGTTATTACGCGACGTACGCCATCGTCATTTACCGGACCGTTCTCGGCCGGTATAACATTGGCAATTGGTATTTCCTCACTGGCGCCATCGCGGGCGCGAGCACGAATATCCAGACGGTTTTCTCCACCTTTTCGGGCCTTGCGGACCAAGCCCTCTTCATGAGCGATCTCATCGAGTTTTTCAAAGTTAAGCCTACGGTGAAAACACAGTCCGGTTCGCTTCCCGCGCCCCGGCCTATCCGCCGCGGGTTTGAGTTTCGAAATGTATCCTTCGTTTATCCCGGCACAACAAGGCAGGTGCTGAACAATCTGAATTTCCTACTGGAACCTGGGGAGCGGATTGCCCTGATCGGCGAGAATGGCCAGGGCAAAACAACTATTGTGAAACTTCTGACCCGCCTATACGATCCAACTAAGGGAGAGGTCTTGCTGGATGGGGTTGATCTCAGGGAGTACGATCTCGAGGACTTGTCCCGCGAAATTGGCGTGATCTTCCAGGACTTCATGCGGTACGAGATGACCGCTTCGGAGAACATTGCCATGGGCAAGGTCGACTTGCTCGAGGTGAAAGAAAAGATTGAAGCGGCGGCGCAAAAAAGCGGCGCGCATGACCTGATCCAGCGTCTTCCCGGCGGTTACGGCCAGATGCTGGGGAGGAGATTTGAGAGCGGCGTGGACCTTTCCGGCGGCCAGTGGCAGAAGATTGCTCTGGCGCGCGCCTACTTGCGCGACGCGCAAGTGTTAATCCTGGACGAGCCCACAGCTTCGCTTGACGCGCGTTCTGAGCACGAGGTTTTTGAACGCTTTGCCGAGCTGACAGCGGGCAAAATGGCGTTGCTCATCTCTCACCGCTTCTCCACGGTGCGCATGGCGGACCGTATTCTCGTGCTCGAAGACGGCCAGATTGCCGAGAGCGGCAGCCATCAAGATCTTATGACGCACGGAGGGCGCTACTCTCAAATGTTTGAACTGCAGGCGTCCAGTTACCGGTAGCCGGCGGTTTTTCGATAAGATTTATGCGTTTCATTGGAGAGCGTCCACCCGGCAAAGGTCACTCAATTCCGCCTCCTCCTTGTCTCCCCGCGCACTCTGCAGAGCATCGAGGAAAGGTCCTTCCGCTTATGCCCCCAGCCGAAAATAAAAGGCTGATGTCTGCCGCCGGTCATGAAGCCGCGCGCTGGAATCCAGCGTTGCCCTCGCGCAGGGGACGCCGCTGTCTTATGGATCGCTGGCGCCGCGCGCGCGCCTCTGTCCAGAAGGCGGAAAGGTGGATTGAAAAGCTGGCGGCTCACGGTTGGGGGCTGCCCCATGAGGCGCAAGTAATTGCGGGCAATTCCCTTCCATTGTGGACGGCCTTCCGCGAGACCCGGCAGACGGCAGCCAGTGACGATCTCCGGAAACTGCCCTGGGTCGAGGGCGGCAAGCAGGAAATTATCCCGCGCATTTATAGCGTTGCTCGAAGCTTTTTAGGGGCAGCCGAATTTAACTTCAGCGAACAGGAGTTGCTGGTTTATCTCACCGCATTGCAGGCCAAACAGCCGCTCGATATTACCGAGATCTGGCTGCTCAAGCCCATGTTGCAACTGGTCCTGCTTGACCGCATCGCCGCGGCCGCCGGCTCTTTTTGCCGGGACACGAAAAGAAAAAACCAAACTCTGAGCCTGCGGGCTGAGCCGTTGCAAAGCAATCCAACCTCGCCCGGTTTCAATGGCCCCCCCACAACTCGGGATGACGAGGACCTCGATGTTCTTACCGGCAGCTTGCAAGCGATAGGCCACGCGAACTGGCAGGAAATTTTCGAAAAGGCGAGCGAAACCGAGAAAATCCTCCGCGCTGATCCTGCGGGTGTGTATGCGCGCATGGAGGTCGAAACCCGCGACCAGTACCGCAAAGCCATCGTCCACTTGGCGGCGCGCTCCGGCAAACCAGAGACTGACGTGGCGGCGCTCGCGGTGAAGCTCGCCAGTGAAGCCGAAACCATATCCGGCGAAGACCCCAGACTTTTTGAGCGGCGCAAACATGCGGGTTATTACCTCATCGCTGAAGGCCGAAACGATCTCGAAGCGCGTATTGGATACCGGCCGCCATTTCATGAAGAAATTGAGAGGGCGCTCCTCCGCTGGCCGGAAATCTTTTACATCGTCAGCATTGAAGTCGTCACCGTCAGCATCATCGCGTTTCTCCTTAGCGGTCTTGAGCGCGCCCTGCCGCCTCTGATAGCGATTGTGCTGCTTTTGCTTCCCGCCACAGAAGCCGCGGTGCGGATTGTAAATCAGCTCGTAACTTTTTTGCTCAAGCCCCGCCGTCTGGCAAAAATGGACTTTTCCACCGGAATCCCTCTCGATTGCACAACCATGGTGGTTGTGCCCACGCTGCTTCTGGCCGTCGCGCAGGTGGAAGAGGCCGTCACCAACCTGGAGATCCGTTATCTTGCAAATCCTGATAAGAACCTGCACTTTGCGTTACTCACAGACTCGCCTGATTCGGCGCGCCCCTTGGACGAAAAAGACGAGCTGGTGGAACTATGCGCGAAGCGCATCCGCGAGTTGAACCAGAAGTACAGCAGCCGCCCGTCCGGGTCTTTCTTCCTCTTTCACCGCCACCGGCTGTTTAATCCCGTCGAAGGCGCCTGGATGGGATGGGAAAGGAAGCGCGGCAAACTTCTTGACCTGAACCGGCTGCTCCGAAACGACTCCGACAACTTTCCGGTGAAGGTGGGCGACCTCAGCCTTCTGCCGAACGTCCGCTATGTGATTACGCTCGATTCAGACACATCGCTCCCTCGTGAGGCCGCGCGCCGGCTGGCCGGGACGCTTGCGCACCCGTTAAACAAAGCCGTAATTGACCCCGCGACGAATACGGTGGTGACAGGCTATGGAATCCTGCAGCCGCGCGTGGGCATCAGCGTTTCGTCGGCCACAAGTTCCCGGCTTGCCAACATTCTTTCAGGGCAAACGGGATTCGATCCTTACACGCGCGCCATCTCCGACGTCTATCAGGACCTTTTCGGCGAAGGCAGCTTCACCGGAAAGGGAGTTTACGAAGTCGACGCCTACCAGCGGGTGCTGGCGCAGCGGTTCCCCTGCAACGCGCTCCTCAGCCACGACTTGATCGAGGGGTCCTACGCGCGGGCGGGGCTGGTGTCCGACATTGACGTGATCGACGATTATCCCTCGCATTTCAGCGCCTATAGCCGCCGCAAGCATCGCTGGGTGCGCGGCGACTGGCAAATCCTGCGCTGGCTCTTCTCGCGCGTGCCAGGATTCAGCGGAGAGGATGTGCCCAATCCGATTGCCTTAATTTCCCGCTGGAAGATTCTCGATAACCTGCGCCGCAGCTTGATCGAAGCGGCCACCCTGGCATTGCTCATCGGCGGCTGGTTTTTTCTGCCTGGAGGCGCGGTCTACTGGACGGTGGCAACGCTGGTGCTGCTGCTGCTGCCATCTTACTTTCAGGTTTTTCTCCATCTCCTTTCCGCGGGCGGATCGGAAAATTGGCCCGGAGTGCTGAAGGAAGCTTTGCGCAACTTCGTCACCGAACAGGTGGCCGTTCTTTTCACTCTTGTTTTTCTATTCCATCAAGCTCTGATGACTCTGGATGCGATTTCTCGCACCCTCATTCGCCTGGCCCTGACTCACAAGAAGCTTCTCGAGTGGGAAACCGCCGCCCAGGCTGAATTAAAGACGAAAAAGAGAACCCCGGTGGAAGTTTGCCTGGAGTTGACGCCGTGGCTTTCTATCGCGCTTGGCGCCGCGCTCATACACTTTCGCCCGCATTCTTTGCCGGCGGCGATTCCCTTTCTCGCGGTGTGGGCCTTTTCGAAGCCCATCGCCGATTGGGTGAACCGCGGAGCGCCCACGGCTCGCACCGCGGTATCGCCAGGAGACGAAGGTTTGCTGCGCGAATCCGCTCTGCGAACATGGCGGTTCTTCCGGGAGTGGAGCCATGCCGGAATAAACTTCCTCATCCCGGATAACCTGCAGGAATCTCCACAGATCGCGGCCAACGTGATCTCTCCAACCAATCTCGGATTTTTGCTCACGGCGCGTCTTGCGGCTTACGATTTGGGCTATCTGACGGTTGGAGAGTTTGCCCGTGAAACAGCGCAGACATTAAATACCGCCCTGCGGATGCCGAAATTCAAAGGCCATTTTTTCAACTGGACTCACACGGAAACCCTGAAGCCGCTAGAGCCGCTTTTCATTTCCACCGTGGATAGCGGGAATCTGGCAGCCTGCCTCTGGACCTTGAAACAGGGGTGCCTCGACGCCCTCGAACAGCCGGTATTGCGCAGCGCGCTCTGCCGCGGCCTCCGCGAGCACATGACCCTGCTCAAGAACCTCGGGCGGACCGAACCCATTCCGCGCGGCATGGCTGCGGCCATTGATGATTTACAGAAGCAATTTGCCTCTCTCGGAGACGAACCCTCCGCCTGGGTTGCTCATTTCCCCGAGCTAGAAAAAAGGGCCGCCGAGATTGAGAGTCTTCTTGCAGAAGCGCATGGGTTGACCAAGCAAGCCGAAATGGTCTGGTGGGCGGCGGAGCTGCGCGTCCGCATCGCCCAATTCCGCGAGACAGCGGAGAAATTCATGCCTTGGCTGTTGCCGGAATACAAACCGCTCTTTTTGCATCCAAACACGCTGCCGCCCTCCGCCGCCGGCAAGGTCGCTTTGAAATCACTGCCCGACGTCATGGCCGATATCAAGCGGCGGCTGGAAAACGAGAATCCCGCCCTCGATCTGAAAACTCGTGGCGATCTCCGCGAGTTCCTCGGCGTTCTTCAGTCATCGGCTAGAAGCGCGGCGGAACTTCTTGATTCACTGCGTGGCCTCGCCGGTCTCTCAGGCGCGCTCGTGGAGGGCATGGATTTTACCTTTCTCTATCATCCGGTGCGAAAGCTTCTTGCAGTGGGTTACAACGTAACCGCCCAGCGGCGGGAAGAGTCCTGCTACGATCTTCTGGCTTCAGAATCCCGGACGGCAAGCTTCATCGCCATTGCTCAGGGCGGCATTCGCCAGGAAGCTTGGTTCCACTTGGGAAGGTCTAACATTACTTGCCAGGGACAGGCAGTGCTGCTTTCCTGGACAGGAACCATGTTTGAATACCTCATGCCCGCGCTTTGGATGAAGGCCTACCCTGACACGGTTCTAGGGCACAGCCAGCTTGCCGCCGTGCGATGCCAGCAGCGGTTCGCCGAGAAGAGGCGGCGCCCTTGGGGCGTGTCGGAGGCTGGCTGGAGCAAAACGGATGCAGCCGGGCATTACCAATATCGCGCCTTCGGAATTCCTGGCCTCGCGCTTGCCCCCGGCATACCGTCAAACGTGGTCGCGCCTTATGCCTCCTTTCTGGCGCTCGAAGCCGATCCCGCCGCCGCCGCAAAGAATCTGAAGCGGATGAAGCGCATGGGCTGGCTAGGCGTGTATGGTTTTTATGAATCTGCCGATTACCGGACCGAGCTGCGTGGAAAACGGCCAAATTACGAATTGGTTCGTTCCTGGATGGCTCACCACCAAGGAATGACCCTGCTCGCGCTGTCGAACCTGCTCGCCGGCGGGTCCATTCAGAAACGCTTCCAAACCGAGCCGCAATTCCGCGCGACCGAGTTGATCCTGCACGAGCGCCTCTCAGGTGTCGCTTCGACCATGCCCCATCCTGCTTTCCCGCCCGCGATCGAGCCCCCCAAGCGCGCCCAAGCTGCTATAGCCGCTGGTTAGCTTGCCATAGCAGCGCCCCTCCGCGCGGCCAAGGACGAAGGCCGGAGAAAAACCGTCTCGTTTATCCCGTTTGTCTCAAAAGTCTCAAAGTGAAGTGCTAGGCTGGAGCTTGCCATCATGCTGCTCGTTGATCGCATTAGGGGATCGGACCTTCAGGTCCGACAATGCTTAGTCCACCAGGGAGAGCCTTCAGGCCCTGACGCTTCAGCGCCTGAAGAGTCTGAGTGAGAACTCGACTTTCGGCCCATTCAATAAGGTTTCCGGATCGGGGTTCGGATTTTATGACCTTTAACCTGTCGTCAGATCGTTCCTACGCCCGCCAGAGGCACTCTGCCCTAGCCCGTTTGAGC
>DASZAE010000453.1:0-9601 GCA_035945515.1 Terriglobia bacterium | reverse complement strand
GAGCAGGTCGCGGTTGAAACAGTAAATGCCCATGGAGACGTGCGACTTGGCTGGATCGTAAGGCGAGGGTTTCGGGTCCGGCGGCTTTTCCTGCCAGCCCACGATGCGGCCCTGCGAATCGAGCTCCACCACGCCGAACCGCGAGGCTTCCGAGCGGTCAAACTCAATCGTCCCCACCGTCACATCCGCGCCTGATTCGATATGGCGCTTGATCATCAACTGATAATCCATCTTGTAGACGTGGTCGCCGGAAAGGATCAGGACGTATTTGCAAGGCTCGGAGCCAATCGAGTAGAGGTTCTGATAGATCGCGTCCGCCGTGCCTTGGTACCAGCTCTCGCCCACGCGCTTCATAGGAGGAAGCACCTGCACGTATTCGCCGAGCTCGTTGGCGACAATGCTCCAGCCTTCGCGCAGATGTCGGTTAAGCGAGAGCGCCTTGTACTGGGTCACGACGAAAATGCGCCGCAAGTCGGAATTGACGCAGTTCGACAGCGAGATGTCGACAATACGGTAAGCGCCGCCGAAGGGAACGGCTGGTTTGGCGCGGTCGCGCGTGAGAGGATAAAGACGCTCGCCGGCGCCCCCGGCCAGCAGGCAGACAATCGTATCGTTCATCATGGCTCAATCCTCCCGGGTGAACGCTTCCGAAGTCGAAAAGTCTATCCTGAAAAGCGCCGCCTGTCATCCTGCTTTCGTTGCGTGAGCAGCACGTTTTGCAAGCTCCATTCTTGACAGGATGGGCGCTGAATGGCAACATAAATCCCACGGCCCGGCGGCGCTTGCTCCCCTGCGGCCAGATGTGCCTTGCCGAAGTGGCGGAATTGGCAGACGCGCTACATTCAGGGTGTAGTACCCGACAGGGTGTGGAGGTTCGAGTCCTCTCTTCGGCACCAACTTTTTGACCTGCGAAGCACAACCCGAAGTAAGAGTACTCAGTAAATCTGTTACGATGCCCCCCAAGGCTGTTGCGCGCTTATAAACACTGACATGAATATCAAGCTTGCTCCGATGCCAAGTTCCTCGGGACGCTTCCCCTCACCCGCCCTCCTTCGGCGGGCACCCTCTCCCATCGGGAGTCTGTGGGACAACTCGGAGGTCGAACCTAGAATCAACAACTTACGGATGAAGCAACCCTTGTAACTTATTGATTCTTCGTCGGCAACGTTAGTTGTCCCCCACACTCATCGGGAGAGGGTGGCGAGCCCTTCGCTTGTCATTCTGAGCGAAGCGAAGAATCCCGGCATTTCCGCTCAGGGTAAACTCCGCGAGCCGGGTGAGGGGCGTTGCCGGCGGTTTCCCGACCAGAGTGCGTCGCGGTATTTCTGCCGGAGCAAGCTTGATATTCATAAACACTGATTTTCCCAATCAATTTTCTGATCTTTGGCTTCTCCTTCAGCCGTGCTACCCACCAAAGCGATTTAGCATAAACTGCTGCCTGACAAACCACCTACAATGCCGTGATCACTTGTGCGCTGATATGTGGGCGCTGGGTGTCTCTGGCACGGTGGTTTCCGGTCTTGTTTCGGCGGAGAACCGTTCGTGCTAGGGTAAAATCTATTCGATTTGCTGGCAAGCATCAGAGTATTGACTCGTGGTAAGATATGGCCCATTGGAGGATAAATCAATGGCCCACTATTCCAGACGTACTTTCCTGAAAACCGGACTTGCCGCAGCGGCGCTCGCTGGCGCGGGAGGTTTGCAACTAAGGGCAGCGGACGGAACAGCGACAGAGATGGTGCCGCTCGGGAAATCCGGCGTAAAGGTGACGCGGCTCGCCTTTGGCACGGGCACCTTCGGTGGACGAGTGCAGCGCGAACTGGGGCAAGATCAATTTACGAAGCTGGTCCGCTATGCCTACGACCGCGGCATTCGCTTTTTTGAAACGGCTGAGTCTTATGGCGACATGCACAGGATGCTCGGCGTGGCGCTGAAAGGTATTCCGCGCGAGAACTATCAACTGATGTCGAAGGTGACCACGCGTGAAGGCGTCGATCCTTTACAGAAGATCGATGAGTTGCGCAAGCTTGCCAACACCGACTATTTTGACGTGATGCTGCTGCACTGGCAGCATCTTGCAACGTGGCCTGAAGATAGCCTCCGGTGGCAAGATGGCATTGCGGAAGCTCAATCGCGTCATATTGTGAAAGCACGCGGCGCATCCGTCCATGGCCTTCCCGCGCTCCGCCAGGTTCCGAAGGACAATTGGCTTCAAGTGGCAATGATCCGGATGAATCATAAAGGCGTAAGGATGGACGCAGAGGATTACAACACGGAGGGCTTGGGCAACGTGGGTGAGGTCGTCGCGCATGTGAAGCAGGTCCGTAAAGAAGGCATGGGCGTAATCAGCATGAAGCTTGTCGGAGAAGGCGCCTTCACGACCCGCGCGGATCGCCAAGCGGCGATGAGGTTTGCATTTAGAAATGCGGGGGTCAGTTCCGTGACGGTCGGCTACAAGAACACCGCGGAGATTGACGAGGCCATCAATAACCTCAATTTGGCGTTCGCATAGCAGTAGGCCTGCAACTCTTCCTCTTTTGGCAAAGAGCAGGATGACCGGCACGCTGTGACGGCCATCCTGCTTCAACCTTTAGCGCGCCAGTTCAGGCAGTCTGCCGGTTAATCCCACCGTACCTGCAGAATTGTATTATTGCTTGACGGCAATGGCTGAAATTTCTATCTTGGCGCCGTTGACCAGAGCCGCCACTTGAACCGTAGTGCGCGTGGGCTTCGGGTTCGGGAAAAAGGTGGCATAGACCTTATTCATGGCGGCAAAGTCATGAATGTCCGACAGATAAACATTTACAGCCACAACGTCTTTCATTCCGAAGCCGGCCTTTGTGACCACCTTTTGAATGGTCTCTAGCGCCGCGCGGGTTTGATCGCTGATTCCGTTTTCCAGCTTGCCATTGCGATCCGTTCCCTGCGTTCCAGAAACGTAGAGCGAATTGCCAACGACAATTCCATCGCTGAAAGGCAAGGTTTGCGTTGTCCCCGGAAGGTCCACGGCGCGCCGCCCTTGTGCATAACAGCCCAATGAAGCACAGTAACAAACAAAAAGCGCCGTGGAAATGATCGCAGACCTACTAGACCTGGTTTTCTGCATTGGCTTCTCTCCTTTGGCTCCCAGTCTCTATTCAACAATTTGTCTCTTGCAACGCTCATCTTTGGAGTGCGTGGCCCCCAGGCCGTATTTTGACACCGGCGTTATGCTCCAGCGAGTATCGAGGACGGCTCTCCGCCGTTCATTCCTGAGAAAGCGAACGTGGATAGTCATCAGCCGTAGCCCGGCTCATATCTGATGGCGTCGGCGTGTGGTAATACTGTTTGCGCGCCTTTTGCCATTCCACCGCGCTGAGTCCATAAGGATCAAACACAATGGCGCCGGCGCGGACCGTCATTTGAGTTATCAGCTTCTCATTGCCGTCTTGCCGGGCGTAGCCGTCATCCATGTAGCTGAAATGGCCGTGTAATAATTGAAGGACGGCAATGTCCGCTACGGACCCTACCGAAAGCGTGCCCAAATCCGTCCGGTGAATCTCGCGCGCCGGATTTACGGTGGTTTGCTTGATGACGTCTTGAAGCGTTTCGCCCATCGCCAGAAACTTGGACATCACGTTGTTGAGGCTCATTGCGAGCTGCACGATGCTGCCATTGTGAAGGTCGGTAGAGATCGAATCTGGGAGAAATCCTTGCTGAATGGCCGGCATTGCGTTGCGGAACCAGAAGCTGGCGCCGCCATGACCCACGTCAAAGATCACGCCTCTTTTCCGCGCCTCCCACATGATGGGGTTGACCTTGCCATCCGGCAGAATGATGGGGAATTGTTGAGCGAAAACGTGCGTATGAATATCCCCCGGCCGCATTTTCTTCAGAATCAGGTCGGAATAAGAGCGGCCAGGCCGCGGGAAGAAGTCCACCATGATCGGCATGTCCGCCAGACGCCCGCAGGCTTCGGCCCGGTCAACGCCCTCCCAGGGTTGGTGCTCTGCATCCCAGGGCTTCTCGGTCCAATAGTGGGCCGTCTTGACACCCACAATGATATCGCGGTATTTGCGGATGGTGGCGGCGCATAGCTGAGGATTCATCTGGTCAACATCTTGCTCAAGCCCGCCGCTCATTCCATCGGCCACGATATTGAGCCATGCCAAAACTCTGATCTGCGAATGGTCAATCACTTCCTCCTTTTCGGCTAGGAATGTGTCGGAGCCAGAAGTTCCTGCATCCACAACCGTAGTGACGCCGGATTGCAGCATCAAATCCGCCATGATTTTGTACGGCTTGATGTGGGAGCGCGCATCCGGAGAGAACCAATTGAGGGGCGCGCCTCCCTGTCCGATATGGACGTGGATATCAATGAGTCCGGGCGTGACATAGAGGCCATGCGCATCGACCACTTTTCCAGCCTCAGTGTCAGGAATGCTAGGTTCCACGGCAGCGATTTTGCCGCCTTTAACAGCTACGTCCATGATGCGGTCAATGTGGTTAGCCGGATCGATGACATGGCCAGACTTCAGTAGGAGATCATATCGGAGTGACTGTGCGCGCACGGGAATTATCATAGCCATAGTTAATGCCATCGCCGCCAAAAACGCCAGAACTGTTCCATAATTGTTCATTGGGCAAACCCTCGGTTTGAATCTTCAGGCCGTTTTAAAGCGAGCTTTATGAATAAACCGGATTAACGTGAACCGGCCTCGCTTAGACGGACTCGAGCCCCCACGAGGAAGTTGGGAACAATGAACTCCGTAAAGCCGTCCTGCTCAACCGGCTTAAGGGGCGCCCAACTCCCATGCTCCGGGGTTTCATAACTGACCGCCGAATAGGCGCCCTTCACCCGCGTTTGCACGCGAAGGGGATTGCCCGAATAATTCACAAGATTAAGGCGGAGGCTGAAACCTCCTACTTGATAGGCGGCGGCAAGGGTTGTCAAAGCATTCCAAAGGGACAACTGCCGCTGAGGTGTGCTCAACAGCCGCCAAACATCTTTTGCGAAGGCTTCAGGATCGGTGATGGGTTCTGCAATCTCCACTATCTTCCCCTTCCCCGTAAGGTAAATTGCGGTGTCTTCATTTTT
Organism: Terriglobia bacterium; assembly: GCA_035945515.1. GTDB lineage: Bacteria > Acidobacteriota > Terriglobia > UBA7540 > UBA7540 > RH2-MAG17b. The sequence goes on along the minus strand of DASZAE010000453.1, from coordinate 4,524 downwards.
CGAGGCGGGCTGGAGGGAACTCCACGGGTATTTCCCTGGCTGTCCCACCAGAACCGCCGTTCCGCCGTTCTCAGCAAAGTTCTTTACTGTCCCGGCTGCCGCGGTGTCGAGCGGGCCAAAAATCACAACTAGCGCCATATCTTTCAATCGCTTGGAGGTTAGCGCGCCAGGCATCATTACATCGAATGGAATATTATGGCGAGCCATGAGGTTGGCCGCTTCGTAGGAAGCATCGTAGTCATTTGTGATGAAGCCCACGTTGCTCAACAGGTGGAGCGTCCGGTTCACAACGATAGGCTGATAAAAGCGTATGTAGCGCAGGATGCCGTCCCAAGTCTTCCATCCCTGTGGGTTCCTTTGGATTAAATCCTTTTGGAGATTCTTGTGTATGGGCAAAATAAGATCAGTGTGAAAGCTGGCAGCCTCCGCAATCGCAATCTCATAATCCACCGCCGGAGGGCCGTATTGTTGTTCCGTGGGATCGATCAGGTTCCACGTGAAGTCAATGAGCGGCGCTTCGCCAGGATGGTAAACCCTTGCAAACCGGACCAGAGCTACGTTGGAGTCGATCCAAGGCTGCCGTGTGGGGCTCGAGACTCCTAGAACTCCGTTCTTTCCCACCACAATCCCTCCCCGCATCTGGGGTTGCTTGCCGCCAGGTTCGAGCAGCCGAACATCAAGAGACGGAAACTCTGCCCTCAAACTCTTAATCAACTCATCCAGGGAACCGGCAGGCTCTATTCCAGGAGCTGCCACGATGATTCCAGCCAATCCTTCACTCTTGCTCGCTCGAGCGGCGGCGGCTGCCCACGCAGGAGTAACCTCTGCGTAAACACGGTAGCCTTGGCGCTTTGCGGCTTGGAATAGAGGGTTATCGGGCGCTGTCCACGTGATCACCAGATTCTGGACGCCGAGCGCCTTAGCCGGAGGGATTGAAGACTCGGTCCAGCGTATGAACACATGGGCGCCCGCGGATGGCGAGACAAGCGAGGCGATAATGAGAAGAACGATCTTTAGATCGCGCATAAACGATCAGACTTACGGATTCCCTCCTTGAGATTGATGCAGCAGAATCTTGGGCCCCGTTGAGGCGACTCTGGTTTGCCCCGTTGGAGAAACCCAAATGGCCGCGACATCAGGAAGCTTACGGACGAGCTGCGACCCATCATTTGGTCCCATCAGAAATAACGTGGTGGAAAGGCCGTCCGTGGCGGTCGCTGTTTTTGCCACCACGCTTACGGCAAAGTCACTGCGCACGGGTTCTCCCGTGACAGGGTCAATCAAGTGTCCAAGCTTATCCGCATTGATGAGGCTTTCCTCTTCCTGTTCAGAAGTGGAAACGCTGTCGTCACGCAGAATGACCTTCGGCTCAATCCGGCCTGAAGGATCACGCAGACGGATGCTCCAGCCCGCGCTGCCGGGGGGCGCGCCGATGCCATAGAGCGTGCTTCCACCCGCATTGATGAGCGCGCTCTGAATATTCTGTGACCTTAAAATCTCCACGGCGCGATCTACAGCATAGCCCTTTGCTATTGATCCGAGATCGATCCGCAGGCACGGTGAATGAAATTCTATCCGGTCTGCCGGAATTAATTGCACTTTCCGGTAGCCTACGCAGCCCCGCAGTTCGTTAATCTTCGCTGCGGAGGGAGGTTCCCCGCCCCTGATGGCTGACTTCCAGGCGTCCACCAAAGGCGCCACGGTCACATCGTATTTGCCCTCGGAGGCCATCGAGTAAACCAATGAATCCTGGATCACCCGGAAGAGGTCCGGCGGCACGCGCACAGCGTGAAAATGGGCCTCACGATCCAGGCGGCTTAGGTCGCTCTGCGCATCATAATTACTCATCATGTGATCGAGCATAGCAATCGCCTGAAATGCCGCGTTAATCGCATGTGAAGCACGATTCACTGAGGGTGAATAGGCCACAATCTCATAAACCGTGCCCATCGAGTACTGCTTCTTATAAACAAATTGACTGCTAGAGGAAGCAGCCATCGTTGCAGGAAACAGAAAAAGAGCCAGCGGAATCGTCCGCCCGCCTACGATCCTACGCCAACGCATAGACCATTCCTTGAGCATTAGCCAGGTAGATGACATTTCCATTCAAAACCGGGCATGACTGGGTGGATCCACCCAATCTTGCCCGCCAGATCTCCTTCCCAGTTCGAACATCCAACGCTTGGGTTCCGCCACCGCGGCTCTGAAGACAAACCATCTCGCCGGCAATCACAGCGGGCGCCGTAATTGCGCCACCCAGCCTCCTCTTCCAATTGAGCCGTCCGCTCGGAATGTCCAGGGCATAGAGGAAACCATCCTTGCCGCCAACAACCACCGTATTCCCGTCAGCGGCCGGAGAGGAGGAAATCCCCAGGCCCGTGGCATACTTCCATTGGATTTTTCCGGTAATCGGGTGGATGGAGTAAATTGAAAAATCCTCGGATCCGATCAGAACGGCTCCTCCGGCCAAGGCCGGCGAGGAATCAATGCCATTGCCCGTTTCTGCAGCCCACATCACCCTGCCGGAATCCGAATCAAGGCAGTAGACCTTGCCGTTGCTACAACCAAAGTACAGGCCGTTTTCGCTGGCGTAAACAGTCGAATAAATGCGCGCTCCAGCTTCGAAGGTCCAGTGCGGCTTTCCAGTGGAGATGTCCAGCGCGTAGAAACGCCCATCTGCCGAACCGACAAACACCGCGCGTCCGAAAGCTACCGGCGACGCCCATACTTCCGCACCTGTGAGTGTTTCCCAAATTTTTCGGCCCTTGGCGCGCTCTAGCGCAAAAACACTACCCGAGTCGTTGCCGAACAGGACAGCATTTTCACAAATAGAGGGCGTGCAGTGAATGCTTCCAGAGGTTTGGAACTTCCACGCCTCTTGACCGGCGCGAACTTCAATCGCGTGAAGCGCGCCGTCGAGCGAAGTCACATACAACAGATCTCCGTCAAGAACAGGCGAGCTTCGAACCGAGTCGTCCAGGCGAAGTTCCCACAACAGTTTGCTGGGCGCCTGTAGAGTCCATCGCCCGTATCCGCCACTGCGCCGGCTGTCGCGGAGCAATGTCGCCCAGGGGTTGTTCAGCGCCTCCTGCATGAGATTTCGTTACCCCATTACCAGCTTGCGATGATCGATCTTGTTTGTTTCCCAAACACCGAGTCCCAGCCTTCCCGCCGCCTCGATATGCGCCGGTTGCCGGAAAAACAAGTTCTTGCGCGGGTTGTGAAAATATTCCTCTTCGCTGCGGGTGATGTTCGCCGGGTTGCGGTCCCAAAGAGAAAGCGCCCCTTCCTGCTGCCTCTTCGCCGTGATTAAGGCGAGCTCGGTCGTGTCAATTGCCACCGGGTCCGTCCCAACAAGCAAGATACCCGGCTGGGCAATAAATTGTTGAACCTGGGTCACCGGCCCCCCATGCCACACCTGGCGCATTCCGTCCATAATGTGCAGCACCGCCTTCGATCGCAAAGGCTCAACCGAGCACATCAAGCCAATGAGCGGGTCTGTGAAAGTAATCGGAGCATGATGCGAGCGATCCACGTTGTTAAAGGAACCGTATCCGAGGTTTTTCAGGCAGCCCGTCACTCCAGCCGCTGAATGGTCTTTCATCGTTGGAATATTCACAATCTTGGTGACTTCATGGGAGACGACGCGCGCGAGGTAAGACCTCGTTTCCCACTCACCGAAGAAGCAAGCCTGGCAGTATACGTTCAGGTCGTAGCGGGAGAGGTCAAAAGCGCGATGTTCGATCCCGTCAATTCGCACCCCTACAGGCAACAGAGCATGGTAGCTCCCAAGCTGGATTTCATCAGAATAGCGATCGTAAATCAGAATGTTCTTTTCTGGAACGCCCGCGGACCTGATCCCCCGGATGACTTCGCGCACAATCTCTGGCGAAGAACAGCAAGCGGGCGCGCCCGAGGGATTAATCTTGATGCCAACCACGTCTTCGGGAGTCACGAATCGGGCCCACGCAGCATGCGGCGAATTTTCGCCTGTAAGTTCCAAGAGCGCGCGGTCAATCATGCGTCCGACGGCCGGTTGTGAAACGTGATTCTGCTGGATGGCTTCCGGGTTGCGCGCTTCAACCACGCGGCCCGGAAAAAGGCCGGGCATCCCGAGGGCCGATTTCTTATAGCCCGGCAGGCCGTGCCTGATAATAGGCGGCGGTTCCGGCAGCTTGACGTCCGCATCGCCTTTGCTGATTCCTTCAGTAAGAGCGAGACCAACGCTTCCCGTGATGGCGTTCGATACGAAAGTTCGGCGGTTCACAGAATTTCTTCTTTCATATTCTCAATCTCAGGAAAAAGGATTCCTCAAGAATCGCTCAACCAGCGTGCGCGCGTAACAAACCGGCCAGCGTCTGAGCAATAATCTTGTCTTCTCCCGGTTGAAGCATGAACGAGTTCATCTCAAGCCCATTTTGACTTCTGCCAAGAATGATCGACGGGTCTGAGCTCTTAAGGGCGGCAAGGGCTTGATGTGGCGTGAGCGAAATTTTCCGGGGATCCCAGTTAATCTGCATGGTC
>DASZAE010000452.1:0-2475 GCA_035945515.1 Terriglobia bacterium | reverse complement strand
AGATGCCATCGAGCGCGTCACCGGTCAGCGGCCCCGGATTTTCCGTTGCCCTTACGGCGTGCGCTGGTTTGGCTTATTTTCGGTGCTGAGGCGGCGCGGAATGACGGCAGTGCAGTGGTCGGACACGGGCTTTGACTGGATGAAGAAGAATACGCCCGCCGATATCGCGCGCAAAACAATGAGAGACCTCCGCGATGGATCGGTGATCCTTTTGCACGATGGCTGCGGCGCAAAGCAGCCTGAAGAAGCGGATCAATCTTTCACTGTTGAGGCGCTGCCCGCAATTATCACCGAGGTGCAAAAGCGTGGGCTCCGGTTCGTGCCCGTGACCGAGTTTTTAACTTGAACCGCATGGCCAGAATCCTGATTCTCACCACTTCGCACGGCGCCTCGCATCGCCGGGCGTCGGAGGCGCTCAAAAAAGCGTTCCTGAGCCTTCAGACGGACCTGCAAGTCGAGGTTATAGATGCAATCAAACACTGCGCGCGATGGTTCCGCATTTACTACGACTCGTACACCATCCCGCTTCGCTATTGGCCCGGCCTTTGGCGGTGGATCGAGAGCCGCCAGCATCAAAGCCAATCCACCGCGCCGGCCTGGCTTTATCGTCTCGGCGGACGTCCTCTTTTTCGCACTATGGATCACTTTTCGCCGGATGTGGTGATTGCCACCGAAGTGGGTGTTTGCGAGCTTGCCGCCCTGCACAAGCGCCAAACCCGCGGCAAATACTTTCTGGTGGGGCTTGAGCTAATGGATTTTAATCTGGCTTGGGTGCAGCCGGAGGTTGATCTTTATCCCGTCGTGCACGCGGATTTGGGTGATGAATTGATTTCCGTGGGAGCGCCGTCCGCCAAAATACTCGATTGCGGGATGCCCATTGATCCGGTATTCACTCGCCTCCCCAGCCGCGAGGAAACGCGCAGGCGGCTTGGTCTTGATGTCAACCTGCCCGTTCTGCTCGTTCTATTTGGAGGAACAGGGTTCGGCAACCCCCGGCAAATCGTAGCGGAGCTTGGCAAAATTCAAACGCCATTTCAGACGGTGTTCGTCGCCGGTAAAAACGCTGCTCTGGAAGCAGAACTGCGGCGGCTGATCCGCCAACCACCAGCGCGCCCGAAATGGCCGCAATCGGTGATTCTCGGATGGGTGAACAATATGCACGATTGGATGGTGGCTGCCGACCTACTACTGAGCAAGCCAGGCGGCGGCACAGTGATGGAAGCGGCGGCGTGCGGGTTGCCACTGCTGGCCTTTGATCCTCTTCCCGGCAACGAGGAGCGCACTTGCCATTGGCTCGAAAAGTGGCGTGTCGGGGTCTGGGTAAAGTCGGCCTCGGAGATCGCCCCGCAGGTCGAGAGGTTGCTTGCAGACACCGGCGAGCGATCCATGCTGCGCGACCGGGCGGCGTCTATTGCCCGGCCCCACGCCGCTTTTACCGCGGCGGCGTCGATTCTCGAGCAGGCAACGGCAATACTGTAACGGTGGCCTCTGGGCCGCCGGCACCTATAAATGGTTAAAACCAGCGGCCGAAACATATACGAGGCCGCCGCTATAGCAAACGACCTGCTCTGCCATACGCCATCACCGCGAAGCGATAAAACATGAATAGCCGTGGATGAAAACCACAGAATGCGAACCACAGCCCATCGCACGTCAACCCTTCAGAGTCTGTGTGAAAACTCACGTTGCGTGTCATTCTGAGGAGCTGAAGGCGGTCCTGAGCGTAGCGAAGGAAGAATCTCGCAAGTGTCCTAATTTCAAAGCGAGATTCCTCGCTTCGCTCGGAATGACGCCGTTGCTGAGCAGTTTTCACACAGACGCTGAAAGGATTGACACTTGGTGAAATAGATGGGCAGAGTTTAATTCTGATGCTAAACTTGAAATGAGGGAATTTAAGCACGTGTGGAGACGAGAAAGCATGAGAAATTCGAAAGTTTACCAGGCGGTATGCCTAACTACGGCATTTTTGATGATTGGCATGGTAACGAGCGCCTGCGCTCAATCCAATCATCAGACTCCCGAAAGCGCCGGGTCCGCCGCCCAAGACTCCGGCAAGGTGATCATGAAGGTGGGTAACGTCCAAGTCACGCAGAATGAGTTTGAATCGGTTCTCAAATCGATGAGCCAGCAGCAAGTTGACCAGAATGGGGGCAAAAACGCCATCGGAGAGAATTATGCCAATATGCTGCTTCTTTCCCAGGCGGCCCTGAGTCAGCATCTTGATCAGTCGCCCATTTTTAAGCAGCAATTAGAACAAACCCGGAATAACTTATTGGCCCGAATGGAAGGCCAGGACATTGCGCAAAAGGCGGTAGTGACGCCAACTGAGGTCAACCAGTATTACACCGCGCACACACCGGAATTCCAAGAGGCCAAGGTTTATGAAGTGGCGCTGATCAAGAAGACCGCGAGCAATGGTAAGGGCCTCTCAGATACGGAAGCTCAAACCAAGGCTCAGGCGATTCGGAAGGCGCT
>DASZAE010000451.1:0-18246 GCA_035945515.1 Terriglobia bacterium | reverse complement strand
AACCCAAGACACACAAGGGAGGCCCGGTTTCGTCTTGACGCTGGTGACGCGAGAGCAATTCATCCGCCGCGAGAAAGCAACGTCCAACATTTGCACCAGCCAGTCGCTCTGCGCGATTGCCGCGACGATTTACCTTTGTTTACTCGGCAAAGCCGGCCTGCGCGCGCTCGCCGAGCATAATCTTTCCAAGGCGCACTACGCCGCCGGACGGCTAACCGCTGCGACGGGCGTGGCGCTGCCCTTCTCCGCGCCTTACTTCAACGAGTTCGTAGTCAAGGCTCCGGGAAACGCAGCGGAATTGCTGGATCGTTTGCAGGAAGCGAAGATTATCGGCGGTCTAGAACTTGGGCGGTACTATCCCGAACTCGAAAACCATCTGCTCGTCTGCGCGACCGAGTGCGTGAGCCGCCAAACGATTGACACGATGGCCGGCATTTATCAGCAAGTCGCAGCGGGAGCGAAGAATGCGGAGCTTCAAGCGGCGCCAGCCTCCGGCAGAGCGCGCTGAAGCGTTGGCCATGATGGTAATTATTATTGTAGCGGCGGCCTCTGGCCGCCGGTTTTTAATAGTAAAGACCGGCGGCCAGAGGCCGTCGCTACAGCCAAAACTAGAAAAACATGATCACCGAAGCCAGGCCCCACGTCACGCGGAATGAAGGTTTGATTTTTGAGATGTCTTCTCCTGGGAAGACTGGCGCAGAGATGCCTTCACTTGACGTACCTGCGGTTTCATCCGCTGCGGTCCTTGGTTCTGATCTTGTGCGGGAGGAAGTGGAGGGGTTTCCCGAAGTTTCGGAACTTGAAGTCATCCGCCATTTCACCCGTCTCTCCACATGGAATTATGGCATCGACAGCGGGATATATCCCCTGGGCTCCTGCACGATGAAATATAACCCGCGCATCAATGAGACCGTTGCGAGCCTGGAAGGGCTGGCGACAGACCATCCACTAACGCCCGACTCTCTTGCGCAGGGGTGCCTGCGCGTACTTTTTGAAATGGCGGAATGCCTGAAAGAAATCACGGGAATGCAGGCGGTCTCCCTTCAGCCTTCCGCGGGCGCCCAAGGCGAGCTCACGGGCCTGCTGATGATCAGGGCCTTTCTCGAAGACCGCGGTGACCGGCGAAAGTATATTCTTGTCCCGGATTCGGCTCACGGAACCAATCCGGCCAGCGTCACGATTGCCGGATATGAAGCGCGGAATATTAAATCGAATGAACGCGGGTGCGTGGACCTTCGGGAACTTGATCGAGCCATGACCACCGAAGTGGCGGGCCTCATGCTCACCAATCCCAACACGCTTGGCATCTTCGAGGAACAGATTCAAGAAATTGCTGGCCTCGTGCACGATAGGGGGGGCCTTGTTTACATGGACGGGGCCAACATGAACGCGCTCGTGGGCATCGCTCGTCCGGGCGAATTCGGCGTCGACGTCATGCACCTCAACCTGCACAAAACTTTTTCTACGCCGCACGGCGGCGGCGGACCGGGATCAGGCCCGGTGGCCGTTACGGAAATACTCGAGCCGTTTCTTCCCGCTCCGGTCATCGAAAAAACCACGGATGGAACTTACCGGCTGAACACAGACCGGCCGAAAAGCGTGGGCAGAGTCCGCGCTTTCAATGGGAATTTCGGCATGGCGGTTCGCGCGCTCGCATACGTCTTGGCTTACGGCCCGGAGGGTCTCAGGCAAGTTACTGAAGACGCCGTGCTCAACGCTAATTATGTCCGGGCGCGGTTGAAAGACGCATTCGACCTGCCCTATGGAGCGCCCACGATGCACGAGTGTGTTTTCTCGGACCGCCGCCAAGCTGCGCGCGGCGTCCGCACGGGCGACATGGCGAAGCGCCTGATGGACTATGGTTTCCATCCGTACACGGTCTCTTTTCCGCTGATCGTTCCGGGCGCGCTGATGATCGAGCCGACAGAGAGCGCAAGCAAGCGGGAGATCGATGCGTTCGTCGACGCCATGCTTTCAATCGCAAAGGAAGCGATGGAAGACCCGCAAATTGTCCAAACCGCTCCGCACACGACTCGGATAAGCAGGTTGGACGAAGTATCCGCGGCTCGCAAACCCGTGCTGCGCTGGAAAAAATCGATTGATGAATGACCCTCGCTTTTGCCGTTGACAAAGCGGAATGATGATCTACAATGGGCAAGGTTTGAATTCGCGGTGAATCGCACAACCCACTCCGACACATTATTAGAAACTTCCCTGGCGGGCGGCACGCTTTTCTCCCGAGGCAAGGTTCGTGATATTTACGAGATGAGCGGCGACCGGCTTTTAATCATTGCCACCGACCGGCTCTCGGCATTTGACGTGGTCATGGCCGAGGGAATCCCTAACAAGGGCAGAGTTCTGACGCAGCTTTCGTGCTTTTGGTTTGGGATGTTCTGGGATGTGTGCCGGAATCATTTTCTAACGGCGAACGTTCATGATTACCCGTCCGAGCTTCATCCGTTTACAGAGGCGCTTTCCGGGCGATCCATGATGGTCCGGAAGGCACAGCCTTTCCCCATCGAGTGTGTGGTGCGGGGATATTTGTCAGGATCGGGCTGGAAGGAGTATAAGACTACGGGCGAGGTTTGCGGCGTCCGGCTTCCCGTGGGCCTGACGGAATCCGCGAAACTCGACGAGCCTATTTTCACTCCCGCAACCAAAGCGGCTTCAGGACACGATGAGAATATCTCATTTGAGGAAATGTCCTCGAGGATCGGGCAGGACATCGCGGTCAAGCTCAAAGGTCTCAGCATGGACCTCTACCAGCGCGCGAGGACGTATGCGGCGCAAAAAGGAATCATTATTGCGGACACCAAATTCGAGTGGGGCCTGTGCGAAGGGCACATTACGTTGATTGATGAGGTTTTGACGCCGGACTCATCGCGCTTCTGGCCCGAGGCAAGTTACAAGCCAGGCGGACCCCAGCCTTCTTATGACAAACAGTTCGTGCGCGACTATCTGGAGTCTGTTCGCTGGAACAAGAAACCGCCGCCGCCGCCCTTGCCCCCGGAGATCATAAAGAAAACGAGCGAGAAGTATCGGGAGGCGTTAAGGCGTTTGACGGGTCGGGATATCGACTGAAAGAGCCCCCGGCCGGTTTTCGCCGGGCATTATATGAATGTTTGGAACTGGGTTGACTGGCTGCTGGCGATTATTATTATTCTGTCCATTTTTTTCGCGGTCAAAAAGGGCTTTGTCCGGGAGCTGATTTCCCTCGCCGCCGTGGTCGTGGGGCTGATTGTGGCCGCCGTCGAGTACCAGCGCGCCGCAGGCTGGTTCGAGGATCTTACCAAGTCGCACCAGATCGCCCTGGCGTTCGGCTTCCTGAGCGTCTTCATTTTGATTTTGATCGCGGGCGCTATCGCGGCGGCTCTGGCGCGGCTGCTGGTGAAGACCGCGGGGATTGAGTGGTTTGACCGCTTCATGGGCGCGGTTTTCGGGCTGATTCGCGGCGTGGTGGTGGATTCGGTCTTGCTCATGATTTTAATGGCGTTCTCGATTAAGCCCACCGCAGTTAGCCAGTCTCAACTAGCGCCATACGTTTCGGCGGGCGCTCGAGCCGTCGCCGTTGTCATGCCCAAAAACTTGAAAGATGATTTCTACGCGGGATTCGCAAAATTCCGGCAAGACGTGGTTCAAGAAAGCAAGGGAGTCAACAAAGCCACGCTATAACAGAGACAAAGGGTGAAGGTCAAGGGACAAGAGCGCGGCTTGTCTCTTGACTCCACTCTTTGTTCCTATCGTAGAATTTTTTCGTTGGAGCAAACTTGTGAAAGACCAACTTGACGCGCTGATTAACCAGATGATCGAACACGGCGTTCACTATGAAGACGCCGTCGGCGAGTTCGAAAAGCGATTCATTCGCAAAGTGCTTGAGAAGTGTAACGGCAACCGCTGCAAGGCCGCCGACGCATTAAACATTCACCGCAACACGCTCAGCCGCAAAATCGACGGAATGAATTTGGATCACAAACCCCGCCGCCGCAAACGCGCGCGCTAACCCTGGTTTTAATCTTCCCCCGCAATGCGATTTTGGGCGTAAATGCCTATGCTATACTCGGTCCATCAATCCGGCAGGATAGGGGCGCTATGAGCACCGTGGAATCCGAAAAGGAACTGAGCGTTTACGAATCCATGGCCGCCCGATTCGATATGGCGGCGAAAAAGCTCAACCTGGATGAGGGCTTGTATAAGTACATGCGCTGCCCCAACCGGGAAATTATTGTTCACATCCCCGTTGAACTGGATCGCGGCGGGGTGGAGGTTTTTGACGGCTTCCGCGTGCAGCACAGCATCGCGCGTGGTCCATCGAAGGGCGGCGTCCGCTACAGCCCGCTGGTGACGCTGGACGAAATTCGCGGTTTGGCGGCGGAAATGACCTGGAAGTGCGCCGTAGTGAACATCCCATTTGGCGGCGCCAAAGGCGGCGTGGTCTGCGATCCGGAAAAGCTTTCGCGCGGCGAGCTTGAGCGGATCACCCGGCGCTACGTTGCTGAGATTTTCGATTACATTGGCCCCGAGCGCGACGTGCCCGCGCCCGACATGAATACGGACGAGCAAATCATGGCGTGGATGATGGACACCTATTCCATGCACGTGCGCCACACGGTCACGGCCAGCGTCACAGGGAAACCGCTGGATCTCGGCGGCTCGCGTGGCAGACGCGAGGCCACTGGCCGCGGCTGCATGATCGTCTGCGATCAGGCACTCAAGCGGTTTGGACGGACGCGGGAAAACACCCGGGTCATCGTCCACGGCTTCGGAAACGTCGGCTCGCAGGCCGCAAGGCTGATGCACGAAGCGGGCTACAAAGTGATTGGCGTCGCCGACATTCACGGCGGCGTGGTCAACCCGCGCGGCCTGGACGTTCACGCGCTGCTCGATTATTCGCGCAAGACGAAATCAGTGAAAGACTTCCCCGGCACGGAACAAATGACCCACATGGAAATCCTGGAACAGGAATGCGACGTGCTCGTGCCAGCCGCCACCGAGAGCGTCATCACCAGCCGTAATGCCGCGAGAATCAAAGCTAAAATTCTGGTCGAAGGCGCCAACAGCCCCACCACGCCTCCGGCTGATGAAATCCTTTTCGACCGCGGCGTGTTCGTGATACCCGATATTCTGGCCAATGCCGGCGGCGTGACGGTGTCTTACTTTGAATGGGTGCAGGACCGCGAAGGATTTTTCTGGAAAGAAAGCGTGGTGAATGACCGGCTGGAGCACATTCAGGTGTCCGCTTTTGACGACGTGGTCCGCTATGCCGAAAAGCACGGCGTCAATAACCGCATCGCCGCATACATGCTCGCCATCGACCGCGTAGCATTTTGCTTGAAGCTACGCGGCATCTACGCCTGAGAATTTTGGGGGCAGCCTTCCCGTAGTGGCCTCCATTCCATTTTTCCATTATGATTTAATATATTGTTGGAAGTCATTCCCAGGGGTAGGCGCCATACCCCAGCGGCAGGCGGGCCATAAAAGTCGTCTCTTTTGTCCCATTTGTCTCATGAATACCAAAGCGCCATGGTACGCTTTTTGTGGCCCAGACTTCCGTATTTGAGGTCTGCGGGTTTTCTGTCCATTCAAAGGCCGCAGACCGCAAAGGCGGCGGTCTGCGCTACAAAGCGGTCCCAAAGATTAGAAAATGACCGGAAGGGGCAAGCACAATACGCGCAAATTCACGGAACGAACCCAAGAAGTTATTTAGAATCAATGTTTCTAATAAAAACCGTCTCATTCGTCTCATAGTGGCGTTCCAGGCTTATGGAGTGCGGCAGCTTGCCGCCGCTTTTAATGGGCGGGGCTTGCCCAGCCCGAGAGCGCAAACAAACTAGACCACAGCCTCGCCCCGCAGGGGAGAGGCTGCTCCGCGTAGCGGAGCGGGTGAGGGGCGGTAATGCGACCAAGCCAGCGCACAATTAGCCGGGCTCGCAACCTCAGACAAAATCCGACGAACGCTGAACAGCTTGCATGGAAACTTCTGCGGAACCGTGCTGCGCTTGGAGTGAAGTTCCGACGGCAACACTCGGTTGGAAATTATGTCGTGGACTTTTACTGTCCTGAGCGTCAGCTTGTAATTGAGTTGGACGGTAGCGTGCACTCGCAGCCAAGCCAGGCGCGCCGGGATGAGCGCAAACACCAGTTTTTGCAGCAGCAAGGCATTCAGGTGTTGCGTATTGCGAACGGATGGGTGCTAGAGGACCCGGAAGGATTTATCAAGAAGGTTCTGGCGAGTCTACCCTCACCCGTCCCGCTACGCGGGACACCCTCTCCCTGAAAGGGCGAGGGCAAAAAAAGAACGGACGAGCGCCTTCGCCTTGAATGGGCGAGGGTTGGGAATTACTCAGTTGTTGCAGATCAATAAAGAGAACAGCCCTCGCCCCGCGAGTGGAGCGATGGCTTAAACATTTTTGCTTCCCTCGCCCCGCAGGGGAGAGGGGGTGGCATAAGGCTTGAAAGGGTGAGGAAAGACTACACAGATGGCATCCCTCTCCCCCGGTTCCAGGGGAGAGGGTGGCGCGCGTAGCGCGGCGGGTGAGGGGGCGTTTAACAAAAGAGAGCCTTTGCCAAAAACATCGAACCAATGCCCAAACGAACTGACATCCACAAAATCTTAATTATTGGCTCGGGGCCGATTGTGATTGGCCAGGCGTGCGAGTTTGACTATTCCGGCAGCCAGGCATGCAAGGCGCTGCGCGCAGACGGCTACGAAGTGATATTGGTGAATTCAAACCCCGCCACCATCATGACCGACCCGGAGCTGGCTGACCGCACCTACATCGAGCCGTTGACGGCGGAATACCTGGACGCGATCCTGGCGCGCGAGAAGCCCGATGCGCTCCTCCCGACGGTGGGCGGCCAGACGGCGTTGAATCTGGCCGTCGAATTGTCGGAGAAAAAAATCCTCGAAAAGCACAACGTCAAGCTGATTGGCGCGTCGCTCCACGCCATTAAAATGGCCGAAGACCGTCTCTGGTTCAAAGACGCCATGCGCAAGATCGGCCTGGAGGTCCCGCGCAGCGTGCTGGTGAATAACGTGGAGTCGGCGCTCGAAGCGGCGGACCAGATCGGCTTTCCCATCATCATCCGGCCTTCGTTTACGCTTGGGGGCACCGGATCGGGCATCGCTTATAACCGCGAAGAGTTTGAGGACATGGTGGCGTTTGGGATCGACCTCAGCCCCGTTCACGAAGTGCTGGTGGAAGAGTCGGTGATCGGTTGGAAAGAATATGAGCTCGAGGTGATGCGCGACCACGCCGACAACGCGGTGGTGATTTGCTCCATCGAAAATGTGGACGCGATGGGCGTGCACACGGGCGACTCGATCACCGTCGCGCCCGCGCAGACTCTGACCGACAAAGAATACCAACTGATGCGCGACGCGGCATTCCGCGTGATCCGCGTGATTGGGGTGGAAACGGGCGGCTCCAACATTCAATTCGCCGTTGAACCGGCGACTGGCCGCATGGTGGTGATTGAGATGAACCCGCGCGTCTCGCGCAGCTCCGCGCTGGCCTCGAAAGCCACAGGCTTCCCCATCGCCAAGATTGCCGCTCGGCTTGCCGTGGGCTACCGCCTGGACGAAATTCCGAATGACATCACGAAGAAAACGCCTTCGTGTTTCGAGCCGACCATCGACTATGTAGTGGTGAAAATTCCCAAATGGGCGCGCGAAAAATTTCCCGACGCCGACCACACGCTGGGCACGCAGATGAAATCGGTAGGCGAAGCGATGGCCATTGGACGCACTTTCAAAGAGGCGCTGATGAAAGGCGTGCGCTCGCTCGAAACGGGCCGTAAGAACCCCGTGCCTCCGGAAAACGAGGAGGAATTGCGGCGCCGCCTGACTACGCCGCACCCGGAGCGATTATGGGACATTTTTTACGCGTTGCAATCCGGCATGGCAGTGGAACAGATCGTGGAGCTGACGCGCATCGATCCGTGGTTTATCGGCCAGATGCGCCAGATCGTGGAAATACAGGGCGAATTGAAGCGGTTTGAAGCCGGCTCAGCGCCCGCCGCCGCGCTGCTCGAAGCCAAGCGGCTTGGACTTTCAGACGGCGACCTTGCCGGGCTTTGGAGTTCGACCGCCGAGCAAGCGCGCAGCCGCCGCCTGAAATTAAACATCCGTCCGGTGTTCAAGCGAGTGGATACGTGCGCGGCGGAGTTCGAGTCATTCACGCCTTACCTCTATTCTACTTACGAAAGCGAAGACGAGGCGGACACGACTGACCGCAAAAAGATTATGATCCTCGGCAGCGGACCGAACCGCATCGGCCAGGGCATTGAGTTCGACTACTGCTGCTGCCATGCCGCCTTCGCGCTCAAGGAAGAAGGCTATGAGACGATCATGGTGAATTGCAATCCGGAAACCGTCTCCACCGATTACGACACGGCGGACCGCCTCTATTTCGAGCCGCTTACTTTTGAAGATGTGATGGCGATTGTCGAGCGCGAGAAGCCGGACGGCGTGATCGTGCAGTTCGGCGGACAGACGCCGCTCAATCTGGCTCGCCAGTTGAAAGACGCGGGCGTGCCCATCGCGGGCACTTCGCCCGAATCGATTGAGCTTGCCGAAGACCGCAAGCACTTTGGCGCGCTGCTGGCGCGCCTGGAAATTCCGCAGCCCGAGAACGGCGCGGCGATGAACGTAGAAGAGGCTGTTTCTATAGCGCGGCGCATCGGCTATCCGGTGCTGGTGCGCCCTTCCTACGTGCTCGGCGGCCGCGCGATGGTGATTGCCTACGACGAGAAGACGCTGATCGATTACGTGGAGCGCGCCGAAGAGTTGCAGCGCGCCTTCCCCATCCTGGTTGACCGTTTTCTGGAGAATGCCACCGAGGTAGACGTGGACGCGCTCTCGGACGGAAATCAGGTGGTGGTGGCCGGCATCATGGAGCATATTGAGGAGGCTGGGATTCACTCGGGCGATAGTTCGTGCGTACTGCCTTCGGTGCAGATTCCGGAAAGTATTCGTGAGAAACTGAAGCAATACACCGTGGAACTTGCGCTGGCGCTGAACGTGGTGGGGCTGATGAACGCGCAGTTTGCCATTCAGAATGGAAATGTTTTTGTGCTCGAAGTGAACCCGCGCGCGTCGCGGACCGTGCCCTACGTCAGCAAAGCCACCGGAGTGCCGCTGGCGAAAATTGCCTCGCGCCTGATGGTGGGCCGCAAGCTCAGCGACTTCGGCCTCAGCGATGAACTCAAGGTGAGCCAATACTTCGTTAAATCGCCTGTTTTTCCCTTTATGAAATTCCCGGGAGTTGATACGATTTTGGGGCCGGAAATGAAGTCCACTGGCGAAGTGATGGGCGTAGGCGAAAGCTTTGGCCAGGCATTCGGCAAAGCGCAATTGGCCGCCGGCCAGCGGATTCCCAGCGCGGGCAGCGTCTTTTTCTCAGTGAACGATCACGATAAGCCGCAGGCGGCTCCGGTGGCGCGCAACTTGCACCAGCTTGGATTTAAGCTGATTGCGACGCGCGGCACCGCGCACGCGCTCAAGGCGTCTGGCCTGCCGGTGGAGCAAGTCTACAAGGTCAACGAAGGGCGGCCCAACGTGGTTGATCTTATCAAGAGCGGAAAGCTCGATTTGATCATCAATACCCCGCTGGGCGGACCTTCGCGGTTTGACGAGAAGGCCATCCGGCGCGCCGCCGTGCAGCACGGCATTACCTGTATTACGACGCTCTCCGCCGCGGCGGCGGTGGTGAACGGCATCCGCGCCCAACGCGAGCAAGGCATCCAGGTTTTCAGCCTGCAAGGTCTGCACGGGGCGAAGGCGCGGGGAAGTCAATAGATGGGTCGTCAGCAGCTATATGTGATGCTATAAGGCGGCGCCTGATTCTGTAGCGGCGGCCTCTGGCCGCCGGTCTTTACTATTAAAATCCGGCGGCCCCTTACAGACTTTGCCCGCCGCTACAGTCTCTGTATAGGAGTCCGTGAGTGGCGCCCCTTGCATGGCATCACACATTGCTCGTTTTGCTTGCGTTTTCAAGCAGTGGAATCTGCTTTCATTATGACCAACACCGAAATCATCGAACATCTGAGTGGAATCTTCCCGCCCGAAGCTACGCCGTTCAATCGCCGCGGCGGGATCGACGAGGGCGCATTTCGCGCCAATGTGACCCGCCACATCGAGAGCGGGCTTTCGGGAATTCTCGTCGCAGGCTCATCGGGCGAAACGCCTTACCTGACCGACGACGAGCGGCTGCGCCTGGTCGAAATCGCGCGCGCGCTGGTGAAGCCGCCGCAGTTGCTCATTGCCGGCACCGGGCTTGAGAGCACCGCGCAGACGCTTAAGATCAGCCGCGAGGCCATCGCGCGCGGCGCGGACGCGCTCCTGGTGGTGCCGCCGGATTATTACAAGGCGGCGATGCGCCCCGAAGTGCTGGAAACGCATTTTCGCGCCGTGGCCGATGGCGCGCGGCGTCCGCTGCTCATCTATTCGATCCCTCAGTTCACCGGATTCCGCATGGACCCGGCGATGATCGGGCGGCTCTCGCGCCATCCGAATATTTCCGGCATGAAGGAAAGCTCGGGCGACGTTGCGTTTGACCGCGACATTCTAAGCAAGGTTCGCAAAGGGTTCCGCGTGTTCATTGGCAATGGGATGGCGGCCGTGGAGGGATTTCAGAAGGGCGCTGTCGGAGCCATTCTCTCGCAAGCGAATTTTGAGCCGTTGATTTGTATGGGGATTTATGAAGCGTTCATGCGGGGCGATTTGAAGACGGTGGAGAACATGAAGAAGCGCCTGGTAATCCTCATCCAGGAAATTACCGCTCATCATGGCATCCCGGGAATTAAGGCCGCGATGGATCTTTCCGGCTACGGCGGCGGCCTGCCTCGCGCTCCCTTGATGCCCGTGAGCGCCGCCATCCGCAAAAATATTGCCGCCGCGCTGAGGCGCGCCCGCGCGGGGCTGGATGTGTAAGCGGGATTTATCACGGCCTTTGGTTCTGTAGCGGCGGCCTCTGGCCGCCGGTTGTTACTATTAAAAACCGGCTGCCAGAGGCGCTACAGTTACTTTTGCTGGCCGGCTTCCGCGGGCTGAGCCGATTCAAGCAAAGCCGCGAGATCCAGCGGCTTTGATCCGCCCGGTGGGTGCGCCGATTCTTCCCGGATTTCGCGCCATGTGCGTGCCGGGATGGAGAGGAAAACACTGACAACGGCAGGGTCAAATTGTCGCCCCGCCTCATTCCGAATCTCCTGGATAGCGTCTTCGAGCGGAAGCGCCTTGCGGTAGGGCCGGTCCGAGGTCATGGCGTCGAGCGTATCCGCCACGGCGAATATCCGCGATCCAATCACAATATCGCCGTTCTTCAAACCGCGAGGATACCCGCGGCCATCGTACCGTTCCTGATGCGTGAGCACCATTTCCGAGGCGGCGGCGAGAAAAGGAATGCGCTTGACCAGTTTGTAGCCGATCATTACATGCGTCTCCATGACTTCCTTTTCCTCGGGGGTCAGTTTTCCCTGCTTGAGCAGAATGCCGTCGGGAATTCCAATTTTGCCGATGTCGTGCAGGTAAGCTCCGCGGGCGATCTCGCGCATCTCTTCCGGCGCGCAACCTATCGCTTTCGCCATGATCAGCGTGTAGCGCGTGACGCGCGCCGAATGCCCTTCCGTCGCCGAATCGCGGAGGTCAAGCGCGGCGCCCAGCGCCTCGAGCGTGGCATCGTAGGTTTCCTCCACCCGCGCAAGCGCCAGCTTGAGCTGCGCGGTTCGATCATCCACCATCTGTTCCAGGTGCTGCCAGTACATCTCAATTTCGCGCTCGAGCCGCTTCTTTTCGAGCGCCTGGGCAACGCTGTGGACCACCGATCCGGGCTGAAAGGGTTTGGTAAGGTAATCGGAGGCGCCTTCCTTCATCGCCTGAATGCCAATGCGGATGTCCTGCGTGCCCGTCACCAGGATAAAGGCGGCTCGTGGGCAATCGCGCCGCGCCTCTTCAAGCAGCTTCAATCCCGAGATTCCCGGCATACTGAGGTCGGAAAGGATAACGTCGAACGCCGATTCATGGATAAGCTTGAGGGCCTCCTCACCGCTTGCGCAGGAGGAACAGTCATAGCCTTCCCGCCCGAGACGCTCCATCAGGATTTCGCGGATTACTGGCTCGTCGTCAACAATCAAGGCCCGCGCCACGAATTTGCCGATTCTACCCATGTAGATAAGCCAGGCTTCACCTCAACTTGTATCATCGGCCTCTGGCCGCCGGTCTTTAACTAGCCAGTCCTCAAATAGAAAGACCGCCGGAGCGGATGCCGCCCCGCTACAAGTTGCGGCTGGCGCGCCTGACCTCTATCCATCTTCTCCTCCGTCTGGTTGAAGCACTGGTTCTGCCTGAACCATGTCCGCGGCGCGCGGACGCATGATGCCATCAATCGCCCGCCAAAGATCCTCATGCCGGACCGGCTTTGAGACGTAACCGTCCATGCCTCCTTGAAGGCATGCCTCGCAATCACCTTTCATGGCGTGCGCCGTCATAGCAATAATCGGCAGATGTCCGCCCGCAGTCTTTTCTTTAGCCCGGACGGCCGCCGTCGCCTCAAGACCATCCATGTCGGGCATTTGCACGTCCATCAAAACCAAGTCAAAGGGCTGCTTCTCGATCCATGCCAGTGCTTCGCGCCCATTGTTCGCAACGGTGACGTAGTGTCCGTGCTTGGCAAGCAGCCGCGTAGCCAGCGTCTGGTTCACCTTGTTGTCCTCGGCCAGCAGTACCCGCAATCCCATAAGCGGGGGAGCGGCGTCTGGAAGGCGGGGGTCCTTGCTTTCCTCGCGCAAGCTATGCCGCGTAATGAGAGGCTTGCCGGAGGACTGCGCTGTGCCCGCAGACGCCGGCTCACCCAAAACTTTGAGAATGGCCCTGCGAAGATCAGCCCGGCTGATCGGCTTGGTCAAATAGGCGGAGATGCCAAGGCTGCGGCAGCGGGCGGCATCGCCGCGCTGTCCGCCTGAGCTCAGCATCATAATAATCCCGCTTGAAAGCTGCGGGTTCCCCTGGATCTGCTGCGCCAGTTGAAAGCCATCTTTTTCCGGCATATGCACGTCGCTCAGGATCAGCTTGAACGGCGCGCCCTCTCTTTGAGACCGTTCTACCGCCTCAAGAGCGGCAGCCGCGCTCTCAACCGTCAGCGCCCGCGCGCCCATTCTTTCGAGCGTTTCGCCCAGAATCTGCCGGTTCGTCGCATTATCGTCTACCACCAGCACCCGGACGCCCTTCAGGGCGCTCTCGCCGGCAGGCTCTCCCCGCGCGCCTGCTTTCTCTGAAAGCCCGCAGCGCGCGGTGAAATGAAACGTGCTTCCCCGCCCCGGCTCGCTTTCCACCCAAATCTGGCCGTGCATCAGATGAACCAGCCGCGCCGAAATGCTCAGTCCGAGGCCCGTCCCGCCGTACTTGCGCGTGGTCGAGCTATCCGCCTGAGCGAAGGCGTCGAAAATCCTCTTCTGCTGACTTGGGTCAATGCCGATCCCCGTATCCGATACCGCAAAGTGCAGCGTGCATTGCGCGCGGCTCATCTCTTCCAGAACCACCCGCGTCACCACTTCCCCTTTTTCGGTGAATTTGACCGAATTGCCAATTAAGTTAACGATGATTTGCCGGAGCCGCGTGGGATCCGCGATCACGTGTTGCGGAACGTCGGGATGCACGTCGCAAGCGATCTCAAGCCCTTTTTGGTGCGCCCGGAACGAGAGGTTCTTGATAGTTTCTTCCAAACTATCCCGCAGGCTGAACTCAATCGGGTCGAGGTCAAGCTGCTTGGCTTCAATCTTTGAGAAGTCGAGGATGTCATTGATCACGGTGAGCAAAGAGTTTGCGGAGGTATGAACCATCTCCAGGTATTCGCGTTGCTCGGCGGTCAGCGCCGTGTCCATCGCCAGCTCCGTCATGCCCAGAATGCCGTTCATGGGCGTTCGGATTTCGTGGCTCATATTGGCCAGAAATTCGCTCTTGGCCACGTTGGCGGCTTCGGCCGCTTCTTTGGCGCGTTGCAACTCCGCCCCAGCCTTCTTGATCTCTGTGATATCGATAAAGGTCCCCTCGATCGTGGGCGGGTCGCCGTTATGCCCTTCGATGAGACTGGCGTTTTCGAGCACCCAGAAGACGCTGCCATCCCACCGGCGCATACAGTTCTCAAAATTGGTCAAAACTTTACGATCGAGCAGCGCGGCGATGAAAGGCCCGCGCCCGCCCTCGCTGCCATAAAGTTCGTTCACAGGCATGGAGATCAGCTCTTTGCGCGATTCATAGCCAAAGGCGCGCACAAAGGTTTCATTGCAATCCAGGATTCGTCCCTCCAGATTGCTGCGGTATACGCCCGCCAGGCTGCGCTCAAAGAGCACGCGGTAGCGCGTCTCCGAGGCCCTCAGCGCCTCTTCCGCGACTTTTCGCTGGGTGATGTCCCGCGAAACACCAAACGTGCCCACAATTTTGCCCTGCGCGTCGTAGAAGGGCATCTTCGTGGTCAAAGCCCAGGTGTCGGGTTTGTCCGGGTATGTCTCGCGCTCCTCTTTATTGATGATCGGCCGTCCAGTTCGAATGATCTCCTGCTCGTCGTTGAACGCGGCCTGCGCGTGCTCGATGCCAAATATATCCATGTCCGACTTGCCAATCAGATCGGCGGGATCGTCAAATCCTAGCATCTTCGCGTGGGCCCGCGTGTTGCGCAGAAATCGGCTTTGCAGGTCCTTAAAATAAATCGCGT
The DNA here is from genome assembly GCA_035945515.1 of Terriglobia bacterium. Lineage (GTDB taxonomy): Bacteria > Acidobacteriota > Terriglobia > UBA7540 > UBA7540 > RH2-MAG17b. Next base: position 3,541 of record DASZAE010000451.1, on the reverse strand, counting down.
CGGGAATATTATTCATCAACGTGTCGAGAAAAGATTTCTGATGAAGCAATTCCTCTTCCGCCCGCTTGCGGTCCGTGATGTCGCGGGAGATGCCGATGATTCCGGCAACTCTGCCATCCGTGTCGTAGAACGGGACCTTCGTGCACGACGCCCAAGTGTCCGCCTTGCCCGTCCATATTTCCCTAGTTTCCACATCCAGCACCTGCTTGCCGCTCCGCATGATTTCTTGCTCTTCGTCGTAGTAGCTTTGGGCCAATTTGGCGTCGAAGGAGTCAAAATCCGATGTGCCGATGGCCTCAGCCGGGCTGGAAAAGCCATGCTTGCTCGCGCACCCTTTGCTGACCCGGACAAACCGGCATTGCGCATCCTTGAAATAAATCGAGTCAGGAAGGTTATCCATGATGGCATCCAGTAATCGCTTCTCCCGCAGCAACTCTTCCTGAGTCCGTTTGCGCGCCGTAATCTCTGCTTTCAGCGCTGCATTCTGAGCGGAAAGCTGAGCGGTTTGCTCTTTTACGCGGTCTTCCAGTTCTTGGCGATATCTCTCCAGCGCCGCTTCGGCAGCCTTCCGGGCCGTGATGTCCCGCGTAATACCTAGTATTCCTATGGCGCGCCCCTTGCTGTCGGTAAATGGAATCTTGGTGGTGCTCGCCCACGTATCCGGCTGGCCGGGCCAGGTTTCCCGCTCCTCTTTGCCGAGCAAGGGCTCGCCGGTTCGCAACACTTCCTGCTCGTCATCCCAGGCCGCCTGCGCGTGCTCCGGAGTGAAAATATCAAAGTCGGTCTTGCCCACAAGTTCCGAAGCATCATTCAGCCCAAGCCGGCGCAGCACCGCGCGGTTTACCATGATAAAGCGCCCGCTTGCATCCTTTACATAGACGGAGTCGGGAGCGTCCCCCATCAGCGCGTTAAGGATGGCGGTCTCCCGAATTGCGGTTTGCTTCTTCCGCTTGGGCGCTTTGGCCTTTGTCAAACGCGGCTTTTTCAGAAAGTGTGCTTTTTGCGAAAGGCTCATGGGAGTGATGAATCCTCCTTCTTAACACTTAGACCAGTAAATCGCAGGGCGCTCATAGTGACTAAGTATATAACGCTATACCATGTTTTGAAACTAGTAATTATTTGTTCCTAAGGGATTGGCGGCGGCCTGTGGCAGGCGTAACGCCGGCATCCCTTCGCTGCGCTCAGGACAGGCTTTGCCGGCTGTTACACACGCATATTGCCCGCATCATCGCTGGGATCGAGTGCCCCAACATCTGCCGCCGGGACGGCGGCGCTACCTCGCATAGCGTCCTAATAATATGCAATCCTCAATAGATGAGCCTGGCCAGAGACCGCCGTCACAGAATGCCACCGCCGCAACGATAGTTCGTAGCGGCGCCGTGCTACACTAATTTTTTTGAAAGGAGCTTATTCATGGCCTTATATCTGATAACCGGCGGAAGCGGCTTTATCGGCTCGCACGTGGTGGACGAGTTGCTGCGGCGCGGAGACAAAGTACGAGTAATCGACAATCTGCTGACCGGGCGGAGGGAAAACCTGGCTCATGTCCGCGACCGGATCGAATTTCACGAGCGGGATATCCGCGATCTGGAAAAAATCCGTCCGGTGTTTGAAGGCGTAAATTACGTCATTCACTTGGCGGCGCTGCCCTCGGTTCCGCGCTCGGTGGAGGATCCCATCACCTCCAACACCATCAATATCAATGGCACGCTCAACGTGCTCGTGGCGGCGCGCGACGCCAAAGTGAAGCGGCTAGTCTTCGCCGCCTCATCCGCAGCCTACGGCGATAATCCTGAGTTCCCGCGCGTGGAAACTCAAACGACCCGCCCGCTTTCGCCCTACGGTCTCACCAAGCTTGCGGGTGAATATTACTGCCAGCTTTTTACCCAGCTTTACGGTTTTGAAACGGCGGCGTTGCGCTATTTCAATATATTCGGCCCCCGCCAGAACCCCTATTCACCCTACACAGGAGTTCTTACTATCTTCATTTCCGCCTATTTGCAGGGCAAAACGCCCACCATCTTTGGCGATGGCGAACAATCGCGCGATTTTACCTTCGTGGCCAACTGCGTGCAAGCAACGCTGCTGGCCTGCACGGCCCCCGGCGCCGCAGGCAAGGTCATCAATGTGGGGGTGGGCGAGCAATTTACCCTCAATCGCACCGTTGCTCTTTTGAATAAGATTTTAGGGAAGGCAGTGAAGCCCGCCTATGGACCCCCGCGCGATGGCGACGTGAAAGATTCTCTGGCCGATATTTCGCTGGCTCGAAAACTGTTAGGCTACGAGCCGCAGGTCCGCTACGAAGACGGCCTGCGCAAGACCGTCGAGTGGTACCGCGAGGAGCTTGGCATTCCGCAATGAACCGGAAGGAACATTGGGAATCGATCTACGCATCGAAAGACGACGCTGATCTGAGTTGGACGCAGCCGGAGCAGCGGTTGTCGTTATCTCTAATCAAGGAAGTCTGCGCACATGGGCGGATCGTAGATATAGGAGGCGGAACGTCCTCGCTTGCCGCAGGGTTGCTCGACGCTGGCTATACGGTAGCAGTCTTAGATGTTTCCGAGGCGGCGCTCAGCCGCGCCCGCGCGCGACTGGGGTCGAGGGCGGGTGAAGTGCGCTGGATCGTTGCGGACGTGATAACCAGTCCTGATCTTGGAGCTTTTGAGGTGTGGCACGACCGGGCGGTTTTCCACTTTCTGACCTCCCCGGCGGACCGCACCGCTTATATTGCGCTGATGGCGCGGACTATTCCTTCGGGCGGCCATGTGGTGATGGCGACTTTCGCGCCCGACGGACCGGAAAAATGCAGTGGGCTCGAAGTCTGCCGCTACGACGGACCTTCGCTCGCCGCCACCTTGGGAAAAGAGTTTAGCCTGTTAAAGAGCGAGCGGGAGTTGCACCTGACGCCGCGCGGGAAGCCACAATCGTTCCAGTACAGCCTCTTCCTGCGAGCCTGAGCGTCTGGTTTTAGCTTTTTGTAGCGGCGGACCTTTGCAGGCTTCGACCGCCGGCACAACTACGATTGTTCCCATGAACTGGCCTATCGCCATTGTCATCCTTCTCATCGTCTTATGGCTTGTGGCGCTATTGGCCTACGGATGTGCGACCCCAAGTTCGCAGCTTCTTGGCCGCTCGCTCGTGCGCGGACCGGTAGGCGAGAAGCGCGTGGCTCTGACCTTCGACGACGGCCCGACTCCGCCAGCTACTGACCGCATCCTCGACGTGCTGAGAGAATACGGCGTGTCCGCCACTTTCTTTGTAAACGGCCGGTGGGTGGACCGCTTTCCTGAAACACTGCGCCGCATCCAGCGCGAGGGCCATGCAATTGGCAATCATACCTATTCCCATCTTTTCCTTTACCTTAAGACGCGGCGCCGGATGGCGCAGGAGATTGATCGCACGCAAGATGCCATCGAGCGCGTCACCGGTCAGCGGCCCCGGATTTTCCGTTGCCCTTACGGCGTGCGCTGGTTTGGCTTATTTTCGGTGCTGAGGCGGCGCGGAATGACGGCAGTGCAGTGGTCGGACACGGGCTTTG